>CP102060.1:1245469-1556837 GCA_024579835.1 Clostridiaceae bacterium HFYG-1003 | reverse complement strand
CCGGTTGAAAGCGGAAGCGACGGCGATGGGCTTCCGGTATGTCGCTTCCAGCCCGCTGGTTCGATCCTCCTATCGGGCTCAGGAAGCCCTGGTTTGCGCAAAGCAGGAAAGCAGGATCAGCGAATGATATATGTGGAAACCGGCTCGACCGATGTATACTTTAATTTTGCGACAGAATATTACTTTGCCAGTGAAAAAAAACTGGAGGATACTGTCTTTCTGTTCTGGCGGACGGAGCCAACCCTGATGATCGGGAAATACCAGAATACTTTCGAAGAGATCGATCTGGAGTATGCCAGAGAGAAGGAGATCCAGGTAGTGAGACGCCTGAGCGGCGGCGGAACCATCTATACCGATCTGGGGGGATGGCAGTTCAGCTTTATTGATTATAGCCAGGGGAATGACATCCAGTTTCAGGATTATATCAAACCGGTAATTGAAGCGCTGCACGAACTGAATGTTCCTTGTGAATTCAACGGGCGCAATGACCTTGTAATCAAAGGACGTAAATTTTCAGGCAATGCCCAGTTCAAGTTGAATGGATGTACCGTTCACCATGGTTCCACGCTGTTTTCGACAAATATTGAGGAAATGGTTCGGAGTACGCAGGTTGACCCTCACAAGATTCTGTCAAAGAGCATCAAATCGGTTCGTGACCGGGTCACCAACATTCAGGATCACCTGGACTTTGCTATGGAACCGGAAGCGTTTAAACAGCATATGGTGAAGTACATGATGAACGGGAGTACCAGTACCTACGAACTTTCCGGGGAGGAACGCCGGCAGATCCAGCAGCTGGCTGATGAGAAATTTCGCTCGGACGTTTTTCGTTTCGGAGCCAATCCCAAGTTTACTTTGACCAGGACAGGGCGGTTCGCCGGCGGTAAAATTACCATTCAGTTGGAATTTGAAAAAAGCCGGATCAGGCATGCAAAGCTCTGCGGTGATTTTTTTGGAAATGAACAAGTGGAACGGCTGGAACAGGTAATGACAGGGATGCCGCTGGAGCGAGAAGCTCTGCTGGATGCCATGCGAACTAATGCACTGGAAGGATCAATATACGGCATTACGGTGGAGGAAATTGTCGAGACAATATTGTCATAGTCAAGGACTGAGGGCGATCGGCGAAAGTCAGTACAGGCCACGATCTCTCCATGATGGATTGTACGATGAAAGATTTAATAGTCATTGGATCATTTAATGAGAGTATATGAATAAAGAAGATCCGGCATCGCCGAATCTTCTTTATTTTTACCTGAATCCTGAAAGATCGACTATAATGAAGAAAAGATCGTATCAAATACAAGGAGTGGACACGATGGATCGTAAAATCACTGTCAAAGGAACAGGCCAGGTTAGCAGAAAACCGGATCAGGTGATTCTTGATCTCATGCTCGAATCTTTGGATCTAAGTTATCAGGAAGCCATGAACCAGGCAGCTGTTTCTGTGGATCAACTGAAAAATACACTGAAAAATGCGGGGTTCGAACCGGATCAGCTAAAGACTACTACGTTCGATGTCACCACCCAATACCGGTCCGAACGGGACAGCAGGGATAATTATATTCAGATTTTTGAAGGTTACCGGATCTCACATGGCTTGCAGCTTGAATTTGACTGGGAACAGGAACGCCTTACCACTGTTTTGAGCGCAGTGGCACAAAGCAGAACAAATCCCCATCTGGATATCCGGTTTTCCATCAAAGACCGCAATGCCGTCATTGATGAAGTTTTAATCCAGGCAGCCCAGAATGCCAGATCCAAGGCTCTGGTACTGGCTCGAGCGTCCGGTGTGGAATTGGGAGAACTGATAGAAATTGACTATACCTGGAGTGATATCCACTTCTATTCCAATACAACCTACATGGCCAAGCAAGAAATGCTTATGGACCGGGCTATGGCTCCTTCCATCGAACCTCAGGACATCTCGGTTTCGGATTCTGCCGAGTTTATCTGGGAAATCAAAGGGTAGGCTCAGGACCCCATCCAGGACTCAAGCAGGGTTCAACCAGTAGTTCAATCAAACGTGAAGTCAGGAATCAGTATGATTAGGGACTGAGACTGACTACTCGTATTCCCGCTGAAAAGGCAGAAGCATCCGGGTTCAAGAATGTAACATGGTGTCCATCCGGACAGTTCCAGGCACATTTGGAACGAAACATCTATTTAACAGGGAATTTTCAATAGGGAATCTTCAATAAGAAAGTTTAAATAGTGAAGTTGAATTAGAAAATCATCAATAGTTACTCTAGGAGGACGTATGGAAATCACCTACTATGTGGCAGATCCTGCAGGGAATATGACAGGGTTGGTTCAGACCGTTCTGCCCAGGTCAATGTATCGCGACATCTCAACATTTCTACTGGAAAACAATGATCATCAGCTGGAACAGATCGGTTTCATGGAAGAGTGTGCCGATTGCGCCGGTCATTTGGAAATGATGGGGGGCGAATTTTGTGGGAATGCCGCTCGAAGCTTTGGCTTGTTTACAGTCTCCCGGACAGACTCCGGAGCGGAAAAGAATGGCGCGAAGAAAGTCGGGATCCGAATCTCGGGAGCAGCCGATGTGCTGGAGGTAATGGCTGATCCGACTGAGCAGACTGCACAGATTCAGATGCCGGCCATTCGATCCATGGACTTGGTGGAGACCAGCAGCTACGGTCGGATTCCTCTGGTAATGATGGAGGGAATCTCTCATGCACTGGTCATTGACAAAGCCATCGATAAACCGGCGGCCGAAGCTCTGATTCGGGAACTGGCACAGCACTGCGACAGTGATGCCATTGGCATCATGTACTATGATTCCGCGGAAAACTTCATGACCCCACTGGTATGGGTAAAATCCACAGATACCTATATCTGGGAGTCATCCTGCGGCTCAGGCAGCTGTGCATTGGCTTCCTGGCTGAAACAAGCTGATCCTGGGGAGTGGAGGATCCAATTCAACGAACCCGGTGGAATTCTGGCTGTTTCAGGGACGGCGGATAATAAACTGTTTCTGGGCGGACCGGTAAAGCTGACAGGACCATTCCGGGCGGAGCTGCCAAAGGAGTTTGAAGTTTAAAGAAGGAATCACATCATTGGGAGCCTGCTTCAGGAAATTCGTGAAACCAAACAGTTTTGTAAATAGTTGAGCAAACATCTGCTCTCACGGAACAGGAGTCAGGCTCATTCCATACACATCGGCCATCTGACCAAGGCACGCGGGGATTCGGAAGTGTCTTCTGATCCAGCGAATGAAAGGAGTATAAAAAATGAAAATGCCAGTTTTGTTTGTCGGACACGGATCTCCGATGAACGCGGTCAATGATAATCCCTTCAAGGAGGAATGGATTCGCCTGGGAAGCCAACTGAAGCCGAAAGCGATCCTGTGTGTGTCTGCCCACTGGTATACCAAAGGCACAAGAATCAATCCAAAAGAAACTCCGGAGCAAATCTATGATATGTACGGCTTTCCACCCGAACTGTATCAAGTCAGATATCCAGCACCGGGATCTCCGGTGCTGGCTGAGCGGGTGAAAGAACTGTTGGGCGACACGGTCAGTTTCAACGAGGACTGGGGAATCGATCATGGAACCTGGTCGGTGCTGAAATGGATGTTCCCCCATGCGGATATCCCCATTGTGCAGTTATCCATTGACGGAACGCAGACGGGATCATTCCATCTTGGCCTTGGTCATGAACTGGCACCGCTGAGAGATGAAGGGATACTCATCATCGGCAGCGGAAACATCGTTCACAATCTGCGCCGCATTGACTGGAACTCCACAGGCGGGTACGATTGGGCGTACGAATTTGACGGCACAATCAAGGCAATGATCCAGGCAGGGCAGTTTGAACAGATCGCTGATTATAAAGCACTGGGTCCCTCCGCGGTGCTGGCCGTTCCGACGCCGGATCATTTTTATCCCCTGCTCTATGTTTTGGGGGCTGCCGATCACTCCGACGCAGTCCAATGCTTCAACGAGTCCTGTGAACTGGGCTCGATCTCAATGACTGGATATCTGATCGGATAACAGGGAGCCGCTCAAGACAACGGCTTCCCTTGAATTGAACCAGACCGGAGAGACAATCTTTACGGGGACAATAAAAAAAGTCATCCTGATCTCACCGTCCGCCGGACGGGAAGCATTCACTGCTTGGTTCAGGATGACTTTTTATTTTGACTCATGACCTATAATCCGATGGGGATCTTTTTGGATTTTTCGAATCTACTCGGCCGCTGGGAGAACCGTCAGGTCCTTGCTGATTTCGTTGAGCACCTCGCAGCCGTGCTCCGTGATCAGTACGAGATCCTCAATTCGTACACCGAATTTTCCAGGAATATAGATTCCGGGTTCAATGGAGAAAATCATCCCAGGTTTGAGAAGATGATCGTTGATCCCGGAGACATCCTCCGGCTCATGAACATCAATACCGATGCCGTGACCGGTGCGGTGCGTGAAGTAGGGGCCGTAGCCTTGAGCTGTAATAAAATCTCGGGCTGCCCGATCCACATCGGAAAATCGATTGCCGGGTCTGGCCTGGGCAATGGCACGTTCATTCGCCTGCCGGACAATTTCATAAACTCGGCTGGCTTCTTCGGGAACTTCCCGGAAGAAATAGGTTCTGGTCATATCAGAGCTGTAGGAATCTTTTTTACAGCCAATATCGAAAATGACAGTATCTCCGGGCTGAATCACCGAGTCATCCGTTTCGTGGTGAGGATCTGCTCCGTTTGCCCCGAAGGCGACAATCGGAGTGAAAGAGGGGCCGTCGCACCCAAGCTCCGCATAAATCTCCATGAGTCTTCTGGCAAGCTGCTTTTCCGTTACGCCATCTGTGACTTCCTCGGCCAGCAGATGCATGGCACTGTCGTTCAGATTGGAGGCGGCGTGCATGGCTACCTGCTCGGAAGGGTCTTTTAACAGCCGGGCACCATCGGCGATGGGCGAGGCAACAATGTATCGGGCAGCCGGATATAGTGACATCAGAGGAAGCAGGAAACGAGCCGGCCAGGTTTTGTCCACGGCAATGACTTCTCCGTCCAGTGCGCCAGCCAGGCGGGACAGATAATCATCCGTATCCTTATACCATACAACCGGAAGGCCAACATCTTCGGGCAAAGGGAACAGTTCGTTGTTGAACAGCATAGTATCGCCCCTGCGCGAGATCAGCAGAACCAGCAGACGTTCGCCGGGTGAGAACCATCTGCCCGTAAGATAAAAGATCGTGGATGGATCCGATATGATCAGCTGATCGGCACCATACTCTTCCATTAAATGACAAATGGCATCAAATCTAGTTGGATGATTCATAGAAGTCTCCTTTATGTGAATGAATGAAAATCATATTCATTATAACAGGAACTTGGATTCCCAAGCACCTCCTTCCATTGGTGATAGGCAAAATCGAAGCATTGGTGTAAGATAAAAATGAAAAATGACGATAGGGGGAGACATATGCAAGTAGATGTCAATTTCCTCGGTGAGCCCAGGCTTTGGGTGGAACAGAAGGAAAAAACATTGGGAAAGAACAAGTTGGAGGCACTACTGTTCTATCTTCTGTTTCAGGAGGAGGTCGACCGCGATGAAGTAGCGTCAGTTTTTTGGCCGATGCATGATTCGAATAAAGGGAAATCTTCTCTTCGAAACAGTCTCTATGAAATTCGTCAGATTCTGGGATTCGATCTGTTCAGCGCTTCAACACGGGATAAGATCCTGCTGGACAGGAATATTCTGCTGTTCAAGGACGTGGATGAACTGGTGGAAGCCCATGCGAAAGGTGAATATAGAGATTATCCATCCCAAATCTTCATGCAGAACAAAGACCTGAAAAACAACCCGGTGTATGAATCCTGGTTGCTTTCCATCCGGAACGCTTATCAGAATATTTTGCTGAACAATCTCCGGGCTCAGCTGCTGCGGGTCCAGCAGTCGGGACGCGGTCCGGAGATTGTAGCCATCGCCCGCCAGATTTTGGAAACGGAACCGTATGATGAGGACACGCTGCGGATCTTAATGCAGTACTATGCGGATAATCAGCAGTATAATGACGCAATGGCTGTGTTTAAGCGGATGAAGGATCTCCTGAAGGATGAACTGGTGGTCGAGCCCGAGCCTGAAACTTTGAAGCTGGCGGATTTCATTCAATTCCGCAAGGTTCAGACAGAAGTGAATCCGGTGACCGGCTTTCAGAGCTCCCGTCTTTTAATGAATTTAACTCAGGAATACCAAAGCTTTCTGAATGGATCCAGTCTGAGACATGTCGTCATCTTCGGCGAGCCAGGCTCCGGACGGACCGATTTGATTCAGTCCTTCCTGGGCCCGTTAAATCTAAAGACTGTTTCGATCCGACTGGACAGCCCGAATCAGAAAATCCCAGAGGGGTTTCTGCTTAAATGGGCGAGAGAATTCCAAGGGAAAGCGCAGGAAGACTTTCGCAAGCTTCTGCTCCATCTGCCGGAGAAACCACTGATCTGCGTGATTGAGAATCTAGAATATATCGATAATAAGAGCCTGATCTATCTGACGGATTTTTTATCATCCAGTCAGAATCGGGTCTTTTTCATTCTGGAAGCCACTCGCGAATTTCTCCGACGAAATGACAGCATAGCCCTGCTGGTTCAAAACGACAATTTGAGTCAGATCGAAGTTCCGTTATTGTCACGGGCGGAACTGCATCATTATCTTCAAAGCTGCGTGGAGAAGGATAATCGCGTCTGGAGTGAAGATCGCTTTGAAGAGGTTTATGAACACAGTCAGGGAAACCTGCTGCTGGCCAGAGAATATTTGAACCCCACCGGCCAGGCGGAGCGACTGTTTCTGCGGCTTACTGCCGGACTTTCCGAAGAGGAGAAGAGCCTGTTGGAGGCTTGCTCCATTTACACCACAGGTTTTACTCCGCAGATGCTAAGAATCCATACCCAGGAACCGGGCTCCCTGATGAAAATATTGCGCAGTCTTTTAATGCGAGGCTTGCTGTCAGAAGAAAACGAACTGCTTCGAATTAAGTACCCCCCACTGCAAAAGTGGCTGTATGATCAGCTTCCAGGCTTTTATCGAACACATCTTCATGAACTGGCTGCGGGAAATACGGCCGGACTGAATCTGTCGCGCCGACAGGAATCGCAGTATCAGGCTATGCATTGGAAAATGGCCCGGCATACGGGAAAATTTCTGTATCACCATCTGCGCGAAGTCGAGCAAACCTTGAACCTGTTCGATCAGATGTACCCCACCGACATTGAACCGGATGATCTGCCGGAACATTTCCACCAAAACAGCCGTCAGTATGATGATCAGCTGAAAACGCTGGTGCAGCAGGTGAATGAATATTGCGAGTCTTCCAGCGGGCCCGATGCCGTTAAAATGGAATTGATTTCCAATTACCTGATGGGCCGGCACTTAATCGCCGGTGGAAAAAGGGAAGACGGAATTAAACTGATCCATGAGGTGATTCGCCGCTCCAAGTTTGCCAATGATCCGGAATACCTGTTGAAAGGGTACATCGAAGTGGTTCATTATGGCATTCAAAAAGATGATATGGACCTGATGGGGCGCTATATCAAACTGGCGGAAGAACTGAACGAGCGGATGGAATGGGGGACGGATCAGAGGAAGCGTGCAGAAGTTCTTCGCTTGTCCGGGCTGTATGAATACAATATCGGCAATCTGGAAGCGGGTCTGGAAAAATTGATCCAGGCAGATGATATTCTGAAACAGTCCTGGTATCGGAAAACCGGTTTCCTTGCCAGAGCCGGTACACTGAATTACATCGGACATATCCGCAAGACCCTGGGGGATCTGTCGGGAGCGGATGCCGCTTATCAGGAATCCATTGGTCTGGTGAACGGGAAACTCCATAAGTGTCTGGATATTCTCTACGCGGATTATGGACGATTCCTGTGGGAGAACGACCGAATTGATGAAGCCGCCGGGATTCTCGAAAAAGCACTGACTGAATACCAGATCCTGGGAACTCATTGGAAACGGCCGGCAACGGAAGCAATTCTCGGATTAATTGCCGTCTCATGCAAAGACAGCCGAAAGGCCAGAACCCATCTCGTCAACGCTCAGATTTATCACAGAGCAGATCATCGGAAGGGAGAAGAGGAACTGATTCGCCAATTGTCCCAGGCCGTGCGCGTTCGTCAGAAAAACTGACGATGTTAAGGAAATAACAATAAACTTGTTAAAAAATTATGGATTTTACGGTGTAAATGTTTAAGAAGCATCCTGAAAAATGACGCAAAAATGATGATAATCCTTTACAATGATGGTGAATGAACAAAATTCTCCCGGAACCGGGCAAAAAATGAAGGAGGAACCCATGAATCTGAGCAACGATCAAATCAAGAATGCGATGACCATTCGTCTGGATGATGCGTTACCGGAATATCCCGTATTCAAAGAAGGGATCCGGCGTGCACCCAAGCGGACTGTCAACCTGTCAAAAGCGGACAAGCTGCTGGCGGTGAAGAATGCGCTGCGCTACATTCCTGAACAGCATCATGAGGCAATGGCCAAGGAATTTTATCAGGAACTGGAAGAAAAGGGGAAAATCTACGGCTATCGCTACATGCCAAAGGAGGCTTTGTACGGAAAGTCCATCGATGAGTACAAATCCAACTGTATTGAAGGAAAAGCCTTCCAGGTCATGATTGACAATAACCTTGACTTTGAAGTGGCACTCTACCCGTATGAACTGGTAACCTACGGAGAAACAGGTTCTGTTTGCCAGAACTGGATGCAGTATCAGCTGATCAAGAAATATCTGGAACAGCTCGATGAAAATAAAACCCTGGTTCTCTACTCGGGACACCCGGTCGGACTGTTCCATAGCCGCCCGGAAGCACCCAGAGTCATTATTACCAACGGTCTCATGATCGGAATGTACGATGATCTGGAAAACTACAACCGGGCACAGGCGCTTGGCGTAGCGAACTATGGACAGATGACTGCCGGAGGCTGGATGTATATCGGACCTCAGGGAATCGTCCATGGAACCTACAACACGCTGCTTAACGCCGGACGTCTGGTGCTTGGCATTCCCAATGAAGGCAACCTTGCTGGCAAGCTGTTCATCACCTCCGGTCTGGGAGGAATGAGTGGTGCTCAGGGAAAAGCCGTCGAGATCGCCGGTGGAGTAGGTATTATTGCAGAAGTTGATGCTTCCCGGATCACAACCCGTCATAGTCAGGGTTGGGTCGGACAGGTTGTGGAGACACCCGAAGAAGCCTTCCGGGTCGCCTATGCCGCGATGGAAGCCAAAGAACCCAAATCCATCGCTTTCCATGGAAACATTGTAGATCTGCTGTATTATGCCATTGATAAGAACATCGGCATTGACCTGCTCAGTGACCAGACTTCCTGCCATGAACCCTACACCGGAGGTTACTGCCCGTCAGGAATAACTTTTGAAGAACGCACCAGACTGTTGGCTGAGGATCCTGAGAAATTCCATGGGCTGGTAGATGAGACGCTGAAGAAACATTATGAGGCAATCAAAACTCTGACTGCCCGCGGAACGTATTTCTTCGACTATGGCAACTCCTTCATGAAAGCAATCTACGATGCAGGCGTCATGGAAATTTCAAAGAATGGAATTGACGACAAAGACGGCTTTATCTGGCCATCCTATGTGGAAGATATTCTTGGACCTCGACTGTTTGACTTTGGATATGGCCCCTTCCGCTGGGTGTGTCTCTCCGGCAAGCCGGAAGATCTCAGAAAAACGGATATGGCCGCCATGGAAGTCATTGATCCGGATCGCCGCTATCAGGATCGTGACAACTGGGTCTGGATCCGCGATGCGGAGAAGAACAAGCTGGTTGTCGGCACCCAGGCTCGGATTCTCTACTCCGATGCTCTTGGCCGCCGGGATATCGCCTTGAAGTTCAACGAAATGGTACGCAATGGTGAAATCGGACCGGTTATGCTCGGCCGCGACCACCACGATACCGGCGGAACGGATTCGCCATTCCGCGAAACATCCAATATCAAGGATGGATCGAACATCATGGCTGACCAGGCAACACAGATCTTTGCCGGAAACGCTGCGCGCGGCATGAGCCTGATCGCATTGCATAACGGGGGAGGAGTCGGAATCGGAAAATCAATCAACGGCGGCTTTGGCTGCGTACTGGATGGTTCAGCCCGAATCGACGAAGTATTGAAATCGGCTATGCCATGGGACGTAATGGGTGGTGTGGCAAGACGTGCATGGGCACGCAATGAAAACGCCATGACCACGTCCATGGAATACAATGAGATCATGGCAGGCCACGACCACATCACGCTGCCTTACCTTGTCAATGAAAAGGTTGAGCAGCAGATTCAGGACCTGATCCAGGAATAAGCAGACCTCCGAATGAAGAGCGCCGGCCCGTTACACCCGGTGCTCTCCATCCGGCTATCAGAACCTGCATTGCAGCAAGATCCAAATGACATCCGGTTTTACATCAAAAGAAAAAAACGACCACAGACCTTATTGTTCAAGCATCACCAAAATATTTATTTATGGGGGAAACTCACATGCTAACAAATCCTGTGCTCATATCAGTTATAGTCATGATTGTATTGTGTCTGGTCAAAGTCAACGTTCTTATCGCAATTCTGCTTTCCGCACTCGTTGCCGGTCTTCTTGCCGGCATGCCGATTCCAGATATCATGAAAAATCTGATCGGCGGAATGGGCGGATCTTCTGAAACTGCTCTATCCTATATTCTGCTGGGAGCCATGGCCATGGCCATTGCCCACACCGGCGTTGCGGATCTTTTAGTACGAAAACTGTCTAAAATTGAGTTTAAGCGCAAGTGGATTTTCCTGCTTCTGCTGGCCGGTGTTTCCTCGCTGTCCCAGAACCTGATTCCGGTGCACATTGCCTTTATTCCGATCCTGATTCCACCGCTGCTGCTGTTCTTCAATAAAATGAAGCTGGACCGTCGCGCCGCTGCCTGCGCCCTGACGTTTGGTCTGAAAGCCCCTTATGTTATGCTGCCGGTTGGGTTCGGCCTGATCTTCCATGGCATCGTCTCCAAGGCGATGACAGAAGCCGGAGTACCTTTCAACCAGATGGATGTCTGGAAGGCGACTCTGGTTCCTGGACTGGGTATGGTATTGGGTCTTCTGATTGCCGTTTTCTTCAGCTACCGCGGAGATCGCAATTATGCCGATGTCCAAATCACAGAAGTTAAGGAAGAGGATCTTTCCAAGAGTGGACTGACCATGGGACAGTGGGGTGCCATTGTCGGCGCTGTCGCGGCCTTCGCGATTCAGCTGCTGGGCGGCGGACTTCCGCTGGGTGCTCTGGCTGCTCTGTTTGTCATGATGCTGTTCGGTTCCTTCAAGCTCAGCGAACTGGATAAGATCATGAACTCCGGTATCGGACTCATGGGCTTCATTGCTTTCGTTATGCTGGTAGCTGCCGGATATGCCAATGTCCTGCGTGAGACAGGCGGCATACCCTCACTGGTTAACGCTTCTGTTGCGATCATGGGCGGCAGCAAAGTCATCTCGGCATTCATCATCCTGCTCATTGGACTTGTCGTCACTATGGGAATTGGAACTTCCTTCGGAACGATTCCGATCGTCGCTGCCATCTTCGTTCCCCTGGCCGCTCAGCTCGGTTTCTCCCCCCTCGCCATTGCCAGCCTGATTGCTGTTGCCGGCGCGCTGGGTGATGCCGGATCACCGGCTTCTGACTCGACGCTGGGACCCACATCAGGACTCAATGCCGATGGACAGCACGACCACATTTGGGATACCTGCGTTCCGACTTTCCTTCACTACAATATCCCGCTGATCGTATTTGGAACCTTTGCGGCAGCCTTCCTTCTGTAACAGAACAAAATATCTTGGCCACTGGCCTTTCGAATTTGAAAAGAGGTAAATTACAATGGAAAAATTACTCCTGGATGGCAGCTCGCTGACCATCGAAGATTTCATCAGTGTGACCAGAGGCATGCGGAAAGTTGGTCTGACCGACGCATCCAAGCAGGCCGTACTGAAAGCAAGAGAACTGGTGGACCGGTTTGTCAGTGAACACCGCGTTGTATACGGACTCACTACCGGATTTGGTAAATTCAGTGATGTCAGCATTGATCAGGATGAAACCGAAGCACTCCAGAGAAATCTGATTACCAGCCATTGCTGTGGCGTGGGTGAACCATTCCCGGCGGACATTGTCCGCGGCATCATCCTGCTGCGCGTCAATGCACTGTCCAAGGGCTTCTCCGGAATCCGTCTGGAAACTCTGGAATCTCTCATTGGCATGCTGAATGAAAATGTGGTTCCGTATGTACCGGAAAAAGGCTCCCTGGGAGCATCCGGTGACCTGGCTCCCTTGTCTCATGTCGCGCTGACCCTGATCGGTCAGGGACAGGCTTACTATCAGGGAGAACTGATGGATGGCGCTGAGGCGATGAAAAAAGCCGGAGTGCCCATCATTACACTTTCTTCCAAAGAAGGCCTCGCACTGAATAACGGAACTCAGGTTATGACCAGCGTCGGTACCCACACGATCTGGGATGCGTTCAACCTGATTCGTCAGGCCAACGGAATTGCCATGCTGAGCTTTGAAGCTCTTACCGGTATTACCGATGCATACTTTGAAGGAACCCACAAAATCCGTAATCAGGCCGGACAGGTCAGCTGCGCCAAGAACTTCCTGGAACTGGTTGAAGGCTCTGCCAACACCACCAAGCAGGGGGAACTGAGAGTGCAGGATGCTTACTCCCTGCGCTGCCTGCCCCAGATCCACGGTGCATCACTGGACTGCTTCAACTACGTTCGGTCCAAGGTAGAAAATGAAATTAACGCTGTTACCGACAACCCGATCATCTTTGTGGATGAAGAGCGCGTTGTTTCCGGAGGAAACTTCCATGGACAGCCGATGGCTCTCCCATTTGATTTCCTGAAGATTGGTCTGGCAGAACTGGCCAACGTTTCAGAACGCAGAGTGGAACGTCTGGTTAACCCGACTTTATCCAATGGATTGCCGGCATTCCTGACCGAGCGCGGCGGAGTCAACTCCGGTTTCATGATCGTTCAGTATTCGGCGGCTTCCCTGGTTTCTGAAAACAAAGTCCTGGCGCATCCGGCTTCTGTGGATTCCATTCCGTCTTCCGCCAATCAGGAAGACCATGTATCCATGGGTACCATCGCTGCCAGACAGGCCAGAGAAATCCTGGGCAATACCCGGAAAGTTCTCGCCATGGAACTGCTGACCGCGTGCCAGGCACTGGATCTGCGCGGCAACAAGGGACTTGGCAAGGGAACCCAGGCATTCTATGACAAGGCACGTTCTGTGGTGGACACACTTGGTGAAGACCGCGTAATGTACTATGACATTGATAAAATGGAAAAACTCATTGAATCCAATGAGCTGGTCAAGGCGCTGGACGAACTCCAGATCACACTGAATTAATTAGCTCCGGCTCTTTACCCAAAGTGCTGGTAAGCGATACTGTAAAATAAGTGGAAATCGGTCGTAATTCTAATGGGTTGCGACTGATTTCTTTTTCAGAGGAATATCATTCCCCCGATAGCCTTTCGGCTATCAGACGAAGAATTAGCCGTGAACGCAGATGATCGGGTTGAACTCCTTGATGGATAATATTCAAAATAAAGGGGTATTTGATCGAGCAGCTTAGGATGTCTTGTTCTTGAAGTAATTTTGGTTGGGGATCATTTCGACTCCAATGGGATTCAATACAAAAACGGCTTATGGAAGACCATAAGCCGTTTTTGTATGTGGATCATCGTTCAGTGGCCTGCAGCCATCTTTTCGTTCATATTCTGGTTCGGATTCGAGCAGATTCAAGGATCGGATCAGTGGTTGAATCCGTTCATCATCGAGATTATCCCGGGCAACTATTCATTTCCTGCCGGCTGGTAGGGGACAGCTTCTTTCTGAATCTTATCAGGAAGTTCGATCTCGGGAGCGCTGTTGTATTTGCTGTAATCATAGGTTGTTACCGTATGGGTGCTTACTCCCGCTGTGGTGGTGACCTGTTCATAGGACACTTTTTTATAACGATATTCCTGATCCAGTATAAACTCGACCATCGTCTCCATGGTCTGTCCCTGAGCTTCCATCTGGGCCAGGGTATCCTTTTCCTTGATCTCTATACCGGTCAGGGAGTAGAATTCCAATGCGCTCAAGGGATGGGTTGACACAAGGATTATATCATCACCGCTGCGAGTCACATCGATGTAGTCGTTGACCCGGGCATGGATTCGGATGGTGGAGGTTTTATCCACGGGCATATCCAGATAGACCCAGGAACCGGTAGAAGGATCTTCCATGTACATCCGGTGATTCAACAGGTAGGTGGTATCGAGTATATCCGCCTGCTTGGTCATAATTTTACCGTTCCCAAGCAGTGGATGAATGGTGGCCTTAGTGGTTGTAACAACTTCCGTATCACCAAATTCGGCTACACTGGAAGAAGTATAGTCATAGCTTTGTACTCGCATCATTGCATCGGCTGACTTTTGCAGGATAAATCGTGCCGTTGGTTCGGCCGGCCTGGTATCGGGAACTGAAGTCTGCGTTGACGTCGCGACGGGGACTGTCCCGGGTGAAGGGATGGACGCCGGCGTCTTTGTTGCCACTGATCCGGCGGGCCTGGATTGGGTTGTTGGTGATGCGACTTCCAGCTGGCAGCCGGTCAGTGGAAATGACAGGGCCAGGCAGGCAGCTATAATAACTTTTGCTTTCATGGAGTCCTCCCAAGGAATAATGAAAATAAAAAACTCAGTCCGTGGTATCAGCTACACGCGGACTGATGTGAGATGAATAAAGCTTTCCATTGAAAGCCGGTTCATGTTAATTGATACTGAAAATGTCTGGGATATCTTTTTTTGCGTTTATGGTATATCCAGAACCTGACTCTTCAGCGTTAGCAGTTACTCCACTTTGCAGGGTAATTGCAAAAGCCGCAGAAAGTGCGAGCAGCAGTGCTATGATTCGTCTTTTCAACAAAACATCACTCCCTTGTAGTTAATTTTTGATTCTGAGAATCCTGAGAATGGCTGATTTTGTGGTACATTTTCATTCTTATCCTTATTATAACAATGATTTAAAGAAAATTACTTTAAAATTGTGAAATATTTGTAAAATATGTATATGACAATACAAGAACCTGTAAATGAAAAACTCATGGATTGGTAAGAAAAATTGGCTCAATCATAAATTCTGTGGGATGGTGGATTCCTTACGTACGTTTTACGACTCATATCGAATAACTTGAGGAAGAAGTATTCATCATCTGGATAGCCATACCCTTGTCGACGTAATGTCTTAATCTTGTTGTTGATCCCCTCGATTTGACCATTCGAAATACGGTAGGTCGCATAAGCTATAATCCCTTCAAAATGTCTGTCCATCAGGCGCCCAAACCACTGCAGGTGCTCATTCTCCGAGGCATAGCATACTTCCATGACCTCCGTGATCAGACTAGCCATTTCCGGCTCACTGGCGGCCTTGTACGCCTCCGAGAGCATCTCTTTGACGAGGTCAACTGTGAACAGAAGCTGGTTCTCCTGGATGAGCTGGTCGTACTTCTCCTCACTGCCAGGACGACGCGTGATCTCTGCCCTTTGGAAGAGCGTACCGCCCTTGGACAAGGGTTTGCCCTCCGCGGCCTCCCGGTCTTTGCGCTGCAGCGTCTCCCGAGAAGACATCAGGATATAGCGGGTCCTCTTGAGGGACTCAGCAGCTTTGTACTCACCCATCGCCTGAAGACGCCTCTGTTCGTCTTTGCGCACTTCAGCGACCACTTTGTCATTGAAATTCTTGATGATGTGGAAATGGTCGAAGACCGGCTGGATGTGGGGGCACTTTTCCTCAAAGGCTTCTTGGAAGTCTGAGTTCATGTCCGAGGCGACTGCTTCAACACCGTCCATCCACTCGAGACCGACGTGCTCAATGAAGTCATAGACGACCTGCTTGCGCTTGCCATGGGCGATCCAGAGGATATGGCCAGTCTCTATGTCGATGATATGAGTGGCGTACTGGTGGCCCCGGTGAAGCTTGAACTCGTCGATGCTGAGGCACTTTGCCTGCCGCTGGGGCTTGATGAGCTTGCCATCAAGGGTGTACATTTCCTCCAGGCGTTTCAAGTCGATCGCTTTGACCGTGTTCTTGCCTAGACCAGTAATCTCAGCGACCTGTTTGAGATTGTAGGTTCCGATGGCGAGAAGGTCCCTGGTGTACTGCAGGAGGGCTTGTGTGATCCGATGGCCTTGTGCCTGGAAAGACACCTGTTGGACCTTGGTGATCCCGCAGGTTGGGCACAGTAACTGATTCTTGCCGAACTCCAGGGACGTATAAGTGTGCCCGAAGTTCAGGTGCCAGAGACTGCATGGGGACGTATTGTTGATGTGCATGAAGCCCCCGCAGTTGGGGCAGGCGCGATCGGTGTCATCTAGCTTGAGGACTCCATGCAACTGAACAACACTCTTACCGGAAACGGCGGTATGCTGCGAACTATGCGTATTAGTAAACCCAACAAGAGATGAAGGGATGTGCAGAAAATTTTGGGAATCATTGATTGTGTTAGCCTGTCCATTCTGTGTATAATTCATTCAGAGCCTCCGCTGTGCTTGGATTTGTACATCCGTCCAGATGCATTTCCATCATAGCGCGGGGCTCGTTCTATTATCAAATGTTATGCCGGTTTGGGGAATGGATCTAGTCGGTCAATCCCACAGAATTTGTGATTGACCCGAAAAATTCGCCGTATAAATGTGATATTATTAGTGACAAGGAGGGGAGAAGATGAAAGTATTATTGATACGACACGGAGTTGCACAGGATCCAATCTCCGGGCAATCGGATGAAACAAGACAGCTTACCCGGGATGGACGTCAGGCTCTTCTGGATCAGGCAGTCTATTTGGCGATCTACCTGTTTCAGGATGATGTCCGGCTTATTTCTTCTCCTCTGATCCGGGCGGTTCAAACGGCGGAAATTCTTGCCGCTGCCGGGCTGGGTCCCATTGAGATCCAGGATTATGTCCAATCGGGAGATTTTGAAACGTTCAGGCAGGAGGTACTGGGTTCGCCGGACCGGACTCTGGTAATTGTTGGCCACTCGCCTCATCTGGAAGACTGGATTCAGAGGGTTACCGATCAATCATTTCAGTTGAGGAAAGGATCCTGTGTCCAGCTTGAGATCCAGGATGAGCTTGAGTTTAAAGGATATGTGGAGTGGTGCCTCAGACTGAAGGAGTTCAGAAAGCTGATGCGCCTGGAACGCTCCGGAGAAGCTCTCAGCTGCTTTGAGCATGACATAGGGCTTGTGATTCGCCGTTCAGTCCGAACGATTCTGGAGCACCGTGAAGCCTTTCTGAAGGATCCTGCGGAAATTGAATCGGTCCATAAACTGAGAGTCAAGATACGGCAGTTCCGCTCGCTGATCAGCTTTTTCAAGCCACTGATGTCAAAGAAAAACCAAAGGCGTATTCAGGAGCTGCTTCGACAGATGGCTGGAGAATGCGCCTACCTGAGAGAGCTGGATGTGCTGATGATCGAGTGGCGAAAGCATAGGGAGTCATTTGATCTGGCCGGGGAGAGCGGGGACGAGTTTTTTGAGATTTTGAAATCGGAACGAGCAGCAGAACAGCATCGGCTGTTTCAATCCCTGGAAAAGCCAGGCTTTGTAGAAGACCTGAACCGAGTCGAAGAACAGCTGAAGGGGGCTGTTCGAATTAAGCGCGCAGCCCACTCCTCACTGGATTTTATGGTCCGGGAGACCCTGGACCGATGGATCCGGGAAATTCAGGGGATCTACGAATCCATCAATCAGAATGATCTGGCAGCCATCCATGCACTGCGCATTAAAGCTAAAAAAATTCGGTATCTCATGGAGATTTTCGGGCTAAGTGAAGTTCAGCCGATCAAGGATCATTATAAGGACATTAAGCGCTGGCAGGAAACATTGGGCGAACTGACCGACGCCAACCGCAACAGTGAAGCGGTCCGGGAGATTTCAGCGAAATTTCCCGGACGGCCGATTGTGCAGGAAATTGAGATTTTCACCAGGATTCAGGAAAAGCGAGCAGAAGAGCTGTTCCAGGAGTTTTTTCAGTCCCGTCTCTGGTCCCTGTCATCTGCCGCTGAACCGGACAGACTCGTAAAATAAAGACAATCAATCTTCAGCCCTCTGTAATGAATCGACTGATGTTATTTCAATAGAGGAAACTAGGCATAACAAGACCATAAGAGGCACCATCGAACGCTTTGAACGTTCGGTGATGCCTCTTTTAAACTTACTTAAACTCGCTTATCTGACAGAACGGCGAGAACTGACTGACCTGCCAATTGAAGGAATCGCTCAGTTATCACACGACCAGCGGGTATATGCACTCAAGCAATCAGCATTGTGCCGGGTCAGTTTCAGCGGGGCAGGCGTTTTGGCCGGACTAAACGGCGAGTTCAAACTGACTGTTGTACAGGTCCGCGTAGAAGCCGTTTCTGTCAAGCAGTTCTTTATGATTGCCGCTTTCGATGATATCTCCGTCCTTCATGACCAGAATCAAATCAGCATTCTTGATGGTAGAAAGGCGATGGGCAATGACAAAGGATGTCCTGCCTACTGTCAGGCCGTCCATGGCAGTCTGAACAATCCGTTCGGTTCTGGTGTCAACCGAACTGGTGGCTTCATCCAGAATCAGCAGGGGTGCGTTCTGGATCATGGCACGGGCGATGGTGATCAGCTGTTTTTGGCCTTCGGACAAGCTCGCCTTTTCATTGAGAATGGTGTCATACCCATCAGGCAGTGTCTTGATGAAGTGGTGCAGACCCACTGTTTTGCAGGCTGAAATGACATCTTCATCTGCCACGCCTTCCTTGCTGTAAATGATGTTTTCTTTGATGGAACCTTCAAACAGCCATGAATCTTGTAAGACCATGCAGAATTGCTCATGGACATTTTCTCTGGGAACACTGTCGATGGGAATTTTATCCAGCAATATTTCACCGCCGTCTAGATCATAAAATCTCATCAGCAGATTGACCATGGTCGTTTTGCCCGCTCCGGTGGGACCCACGATGGCTACTTTCTGGCCTGCGGAGATGCTTGCGGAAAAGTCATGGATGATCGTCTTGTCCGGGTCATAGCCGAAACGGACATGCCTGAATTCGACGTCTCCCCGGATCCCCTGGAGTGCTTTGACCTTCTCGCTTTCATCGGCCAGTTCCGGTTCACCCAGGAACTCAAAAACTCGCTCCCCGGCAGCAGCGGTGCGCTGCAGATTGTTTGCCGCCTGAGCCATTTGTGAGAGGGGCTGAGTGAATAGCCGGATATACAGCATGAATGCCACGATAACGCCAAAACTGATTTTGCCGTCCAGCGCCAGGGCTGCTCCAACGACACAGACAGCCACATAACCCAGGTTGCCGATAAACTGCATGAGGGGCATCATCAGTCCGGAGAAAAACTGAGATTTCCAGGCACTGGTATACAGGTTGGTGTTGATTGCCTCAAAGGTCTGCTTGGCAGCATTCCCTCCATTGTAAACTTTAACGACATTGTGGTTGGAATAGATTTCTTCAATGTGCCCATTAATGCTGCCCAGTTCCTTTTGCTGCGCACTGAAAAAACTCTGTGATTTCTTCATAATCAGGATCATGAGGGCAAAACCGATCACACTGGCTGCCACAGCTGTCAATGCCAGGATCCAGTTCGTGTAGAACATCATGATCAAAGCTCCGATAAACATGGTGACGGAGGTAACCAGGGTGCCAATACTCTGGTTCATTGTCTGACCAATGGCGTCCACGTCATTGGTTACGCGGCTCAGGACATCGCCATAGCTGACTTTGTCAAAATAGCGCAGGGGAAGACGGTTGATTTTCTGTGCGATGTCAGTACGCAGTGCTTTTGAAATTT
Organism: Clostridiaceae bacterium HFYG-1003; assembly: GCA_024579835.1. NCBI lineage: Bacteria > Bacillati > Bacillota > Clostridia > Eubacteriales > Clostridiaceae > Clostridiaceae bacterium HFYG-1003. The sequence goes on along the minus strand of CP102060.1, from coordinate 1,536,959 downwards.
TCTGGGTCACAGTGGCCATAATGAAACTCTGGGCAAACCCAAGCAAAGCGGCGCCTGCATAGAAGAAAACAAGCAACATCACCAGGTTCTGAATTGCGCTCATGTCCATCTTTCCCAGAACTGGCTTGCCATTGATCAGGGCAGGCAGTCCTTTGGCGATCTCATTGGTAATGTCCTTCAGCACGTCCGGACCAACAATCTGCAGAACAGTGCCAATGGCAGCAGCGAGCAATGAAATGATGATAACCGGGACATACGATTTCATGTAGTGGATCAGCTTTTTCCAGGTGCCCTTAAAGTCTCTGGCTTTTTCAACGGAGCCGCCCATTCCTGGCCCCATTCCGAAGCGGCCGTTGGAGCCGGGGCGTTTTTCTGTATTTTTACTCATGAAACAAGCTCCTCTTCACTAAGTTGGGACATGGCGATTTCTCGATAGACCTGGCATTTCTCCAGTAGTTCCTTATGGGTGCCAGAACCCACGACGCGACCTTCATCCAGGACGATAATCCGGTCCGCATCCATGATGGTGCCAATCCGCTGAGCCACGATGAGACTGGTGACACCGGCGGTTTCTTTCTGCAGAGCTGTTCGCAGAACACGGTCAGTCTTGTAGTCCAGGGCTGAAAAACTGTCATCGAAGATATAGATTTCCGGTTTTCGGCAGATCGCCCGTGCGATGGCAAGACGCTGTTTCTGACCGCCCGAGAGATTGCTGCCGCTCTGAGCGATGGATGCCTCATATTGTCCATCCATCGTTTCCACAAAATCCGTTCCCTGGGCAATGGCAACCGCTTTTTTTACCTCTTCTTCGCTTGCTGGCATCTTGCCGTTCTCACCGTAATTCACATTGAAGGAAACCGATCCCATAAACAGAGCTGCCTTTTGCGGCACATAACCGATTTTGTTGTATAACGCATTCAGGGCATAGTCTTTGACATTGACACCGTCAATCCGGACTTCACCTTCTGTGGCATCAAAAAAGCGTGGAATCAGATTAATCAGGGTACTTTTGCCGCTTCCGGTAGATCCGATAAAGGCCACAGTTTCTCCCTGCTTCGCGGTAAAGCTGACATCCTGGAGAACGTACTCGGCAGCTCCGGGATATTGAAAACTGACGTGACTGAATTCTACCGTACCAGTCTCACCGGGCAAACCTTCCGTGTGACGGCCACTCACGATGGCAGGTTCAGTATCCAGGACTTCGTTGATCCGACGGGCTGAAACAGCGGCCCGGGGCAGCAGTATGAACATCATAGCAAGCATCATGAAAGACATGATGACCTGCATGGCATACGCTGAGAAGACAACCATATTGGAGAAAATGGTCAGTTTGTCCATGGCCTGTGCCGCGTCAATCAGGTTTGCACCGATCCAGTAGATTGCCAGAGTCAGTCCGCTCATAACGATGTTCATCATTGGCATCATAATTGCCATGCTCCGACTGGTAAACAGCTGCGTTTCTGTCAGTTCAGCATTGGCCTTCTCGAATTTCGCTTCCTGAAAATCTTCAGCGTTATATGCTCGGACTACGCGCAGACCGGTCAGGTTCTCACGGGTAACTTTGTTCAAATTATCCGTCAGGGTCTGCATTCTTCGGAATTTTGGTATGACAAAGATCATGACGAAGGCGATCATCAGAACCATGACGAGTACCGCCACGCCGGTCGCCATCGACCATTCAAAACCCTTACCAGCTATTTTTGTGATGGCCCACACGGTCATGATGGGCGCCTTAATGATCATTTGCAAGCCCATGGTGATCAGCATCTGAATCTGAGTGACATCATTGGTTGATCGAGTGATCAGGCTGCTGGTAGAAAACCGGTTGATTTCCTCCATGGAGAAAGATTCCACCTGGTGAAACAAGTCACTGCGAAGCCTTTGGGAAAAGGAAGCGGCGATCCGGGCGGCAAAAAAACCTACAACGACGGCTGACGCGACGCTGCCCAGTGCGCACAGCATCATGTAGCCGCCCTGTGTCCAGATTTCGCTCATATCACTGCCGGGCGTTTGGACCAGGCGGGTGATTCCTGACATGTAATCCGGCAGTTTCAGGTCCAGCCAGACCTGGGCTACGATGAACACCAGACTGACCGCAAATTGTACCCACTCGTGGGACTTAAGATGTTTAAATAACTTCAACATGTAATATTTAGCTCCTGTCTTTGATTGATCCGTTTTTCAGTTGACTTGGTATTTTCGTGATTCTTCCGTCCGGAAAGACAGTTAGTCTTCCTTCGGGTTGTCAGGTTCCAGTACCGCGAGACGGTTCATAATCCGAACCAGCTCTCTGGCGTCCTGCTCTCCCAGCTTCTCGAGCATTCTGGTTACGACACCAAGAGCTAACTCCTGATGATTTCTGGCGATTTCTTTGCCTTCCTCGGTAATATTTACCAGGATTTTCCGACGGTCGGAAGGGTCGATCTGTCTCGTGATCAGGTTCTTGCCTTCCAAACTGTTCAGAACAGCCGCAACCCGGGCTGACGTGATATTCATGGCATCGCTGATTTCACTGGGTAAAACACTGCCTCCCCGCTTCATAACGTAAAGGATCAGGAACGTTTCGCCGCGTAATGTTTCATCGACTTTCTTCTGATGATTGTTTTTTCTGAATTGATGGGATGCTTCCAGAAACTGCTGCGCTAGTTTCTCAAAATTCATAAGTTGTCCTCCTTGGAATTACTAACACTGTTAGTATATTTACACTGTTAGCTTAATGTGTCAATATATTTTTTGCGAAAATCTGGTTTTCTCTGCATCTCCATGTTCGACCGCAGGATCCATTCTGGTAAAGATGCAAAAAAATCCAATCAGCGGGACCATGTGGATCACAAGGGTGAATAATTTATTAAATTCATGCCTCAGCGAGGCAGCGAATAGTCTTTTAGATTCAGTGGGCGTACAATGACAGTAGTCCTGTCATTGCAATATTACTGGAGGTGAAGTTATGACACTGATACAATGGTTTGAACGATTTGATCCTGTTCTGCAGGCATTATTCGCTACCTTATTTACCTGGGGAGTCACCGCGTTAGGTGCGTCTTTGGTTTTTTTCTTTAAATCCATCAACAAAACGGTTTTGAACGGCATGCTTGGCTTTGCGGCAGGCGTGATGATTGCAGCCAGCTTCTGGTCTTTGCTGGCACCTGGTATCGAACTGGCAGCCGAGTTAGGGCAAAAACCCTATGTAACAGCAGCCACCGGGTTTCTTCTGGGCGGCGGTTTCCTGTACCTGGTCGACAAGATTTTACCCCATCTGCACATGGGATTGGAGACCAACGAAGCGGAGGGCATTAAAACGCACTGGCAGCGAAGCATCCTGCTGGTGATGGCCATTACTCTGCACAATATTCCGGAGGGACTGGCCGTTGGTGTAGCCTTTGGCGCAGTTGCCGGAGGGATCGGCAGTTCAGCGACTCTGGCAGGAGCCATCGCTTTGGCTGTCGGTATTGGGCTGCAGAATTTTCCGGAAGGGGCCGCTGTATCCATTCCGCTGCGGCGGGAAGGCATGAGTCGATCGAGGGCCTTCTGGCTGGGTCAGGCTTCAGGGATCGTCGAGCCGATTGCCGGTGTACTGGGTGCCTGGGCTGTCTTAAGGATTCAGCCGTTGCTGCCCTATGCGCTGTCTTTTGCCGCAGGTGCCATGATTTATGTAGTAGTGGAAGAACTGATTCCAGAAGCTCAGAGAGAAGAGGGCGGATCAAAAACGGATATTGCATCGCTGGGAGCAATGCTTGGCTTTGCCGTGATGATGGTCCTGGATGTTGCTTTAGGTTAGCAGTCGGAAAGGGCATGATCCTGGGTACTGGTCTTAAGTGACTGCAAAGCAGAGAGCGACGGAACCTTCGATCTTCATCGAGAGTTGCGTCGCTCTGTGCAATTAAGTGATTCAGTTCATCAATGGGAATACATCAAGGATAGAAGCAATGACTAAGAGGAGGCTGCTTTGCTGACAGGCCATTTGTCAAACTGGTCGGATATGATATAGCGTGGAAGGAATCCGGTCTGTTTTAACATCAGATAAATGGGGATGGAGATTACAGTACAGATCATAATCTCTGAAACGGCTACATAAAGCCAGGTTTCAATCACCGGAGTATTTAATACGAGTTTCAGTTCAACGGCAATAATCAGGGATAATACAGCCGGCCAAAGGGAAGCGGTGATCAAATGACGGGTTTTCCATATTAGAATCAAGGAGAGGAACGTGTGAAGCGTTCCGAACACTACATCAAACAGTCCAAAGGGTGAAAACAGATTGCTGATGAAGCAGCCTAAGGTTACAGCAGCGATGTACATCGGATTGAAAAACGCCAGCAGATTTAAAATTTCGGAAACGCGAAATTGAATGGGGCCATAACTGATGGGGGCGATGCCCAGGGTCAGAATGACATAAATAGCGGCGACGACTGCACTGACGGTTAGATTACGGATTCGATTATTATTCATAGATACTCCTTATGTCTTTCCCCCTCAACGCCAAAAAAAGATGGTTATCCCATCCCTTAGCGCCTGTTATTTTTGCATTGGGCAGTACCCGATACAAAAAAATATTGAAAGACTCCTGATTTTTTAAGTGGGTGCCGAGGGAACACTGTTCATGAGAACTTAATCAGTATAGCAAAAACCACTCATGGTTTTCAATGATTTTGGAACAGTTGATAGTGTCAACTTACTTTCGGTTCAAAAACTGAATAAGCCTGCCGTGCGGATTCCAAGTAGCCCGGGTTTTACGATTTATACCACCCAAAATGAGGCGTTGCATAGCTGATTGAACCTTGTTTTACCGGGTAGACCCGGCTCTTCTTCACGATCCGTTTTTCCAGCCTCAAAAGTCGGGCTTCCTTCTTCTTTTCTTTCTCTTTGGCAGCGAAGTAGCCCATGAGATCCCCGCCATTGAGGACGAAAACTCGCATGCGCGCTATATTCTCAGCACCTACTGTGCTCCACCCCATCGGGCGTGAAGATAACCGTGAGGAAAGCACATGACTGACATGCCCTTCCGCACTGCAGCCCTGATAGCCCGACTTGGCCGCGTTCTGGATCGATTCCCAGTTGGACAAAAGATAGGTTTTCATCTCGCCTAACTTCTTTTCCTGGGTCTTTTTAAGCGGCAATCCCGCTGCTGATTCGAAGAATGTGTTGATGTCCTCAAGGGAGTCCATGCTGATGGCGTCTTTGAGGTACCAGTAATATTCATCCTTTGTCCCTTTGTAGGAATCAATCGGCGTTGCCGCCTGGCGCAGGGCCTTTTCCAGGTGGAACTTATCCAGATAGAGCTTGCATCGAGGCAGAATCTGGGCACCCATCTTGATCCAGGACGCCCCATCCCCTGATAAGGAGATTTCCTCGATCTTATCCACTTCATAAGCCGAGTTCAGGTAATCGAACACTTCGTACCACAGTTCATCCGAGTTGCCCTTGTAGAAGCCTGCAAATCGACGTACACCCATTAAGGCCTTGCGTCTCTTCCCGACACTCTGCTGCCCCTCATGGACGTAGATCAGCCGCATCTGCTGATTGGAACCGTCCTGCATAGCTACATGATCCTCATCGGCCTCAATATAGATCCGAGATACCACTTTTTTCTGAGGCAGGGGTCCCTCAGAAGACTCAATGTTCCCCAGTCGATGGACCAGATTCATTACCGTAGTGCGGCTGGTAATTCCGCTGCTTGCATAGCGCTCCACCGTCCCCTGGTAAGAAATATCTTTAGCACTGGAGAGAAGACACGAGGCTAGTTCCCGGCTGATTCTCTGATGGGGCTCAAGGCCCAGAAGACGATCCACCAGACACACATGGTGATTGGTCTTTTTATCCCGAAAGTACGTCCGGCCAAAGACCACAGGTCCGGCTGTAGTAGCGATGGTTTTTGTTTGATAGCGCCGTTCGATGGTGTAGTCTTTTTTCCGTAACTGTGAGTTCCTCAGGCGCTCATCGAGTACCTGAACATAATCCTGGATCTGCTCACGGGCAATCCGATCCGTCAGCTCGTGAGTCTCCTGTACCACTTGATCCATGGTGAGAGTACCGCTTGCCATTCTTGAATCAAAACCTTGTCTGAGAGTGGTGAACATTGAGTTGAAATCTGTTAAGATAGGCATGAGAATAAGTCCTTTCGTGTAGTTTGTTTTTGGTTGTTACTAACTTTCTAGCACTTGGGCTTATTCTCTTTCATTTTCGACCTACAGTAACTTTACACTAACGGAACAGTTTTTCATCTACCAGCGGAAAGAAAGCATGGATCCCCCTGATTGGACTCGTGCAATTAGATCGTGTAAAATATGATTTAAGAGGTGATTATTGCTGATGAAAAAGATAACTTATATAAAGGCCAGCTGGTGACCGTATTGTACTTTGGCTGACAGGCTGTTGGCGAAGTTGATTGACCAGAATGAAGCTTATCGGAAGTTGGAAATCGATGTAATCGATGAAGATGAAAGACCGGATGCTGCCTCGGCATACCAATATCGGCTCGTTCCTAACTTCTGGGTAGACGACGAAAAGGTTCTGGAAGGGATTCCCAACCGCGGGAAAATTAAGGATGTCTTAGAGAAAGCTCTGGATCAAAAGGTTTGACAGGATCGATGGATAACAGGGATTGACGGTCCAACAATAGAAATAAGGAGAAGCTGAAGGGCTTCTTCTTTTTATGCTGAAGAACTAAAAAAAGCAAGATATTCAGATTGAGGACAATTCTGTTCCCCTTTGCGGTTTATCTGTCATGGCTTACCAGATCTGCGGGACATGGCAGCATTCGAAAGTGCTATACTTTTTAAATGAGAAAAAATGAGAGGCCGCATACATAAACTACTTGGTCCCTTGTTCAGGAAAGAGGTATTCATGGCAGAAGAAGCACAAACATTAAGTTTATCCAGTGAAGTTAAGCAGAGCCGGCAAAAAGTGATGCAGATTGCATGGCCTGTGTTAGTTGAACTATTCTTAGGTTCTCTGTTTGGCATGGTTGATATGATGATGCTGGGAAATATTCAGCCGACTTCGTTATCGGCTGCCTCCATAGCATCGGTGGGAATTGCCAATCAGCCGCTGTTTATCGGATTGTCCCTGGTTCAAAGTTTCAATGTGGGCGGAACGGCTATTATTGCCCGGTATTACGGAATGGGCCGGATGAAGAAACTCGGCAATATTTTTAAGCATGTCCTGATTCTGAGCATCCTTATCATTATCATCCCATTGTTTGTCCTGGCAATGACGAAAACCGCCGCGATCATGCGACTGTTGGGAGCCGGGGAAGATGTCATAACGGTCGGGACGCTGTATTTTCAGATTGTCCATTTTGGATTTATATTTCAGGCACTGACAATGTGCGGAGCTTCTGCTCTTCGCGGAGTTGGTGAAACGAAAATTCCAATGAAAATCAATCTGCTGTGCAATGGATTGAATGTATTCGGGAATGCGGTACTGATTTACGGTTTGTTCGGAGTCCCCGCACTTGGGGTCGTCGGGGCAGGTATATCCACCGCTGCTTCACAGGTTCTCGCGGCGATTCTGGTTTATACATACCTGATTCGAGGCAAAAGCAAGATTTCGGTTCGGGACAAATTTGTTTTTGAAGGCAGTACAGTAAAGAATCTTGTCCGGATCGGCCTGCCGGCATCCTTTGAACAGCTGGCCCTGCGACTGGGAATCTTCTTCTTCGTCCGAATTGTCGCATCCCTGGGTACCGTGGTCTATGCAGCACATCAAATCGCGCTGTCCATTCTGGGATTGTCATTTAATCCCGGCCAGGCATTTGGAATTGCAGCCTCAACGCTGGTTGGCCGCTCGCTGGGGGAAGGCAAGCCGAACGATGCGGAAAACTACTCACGCAGCGCCCGTCAAATCGGATCGGTCATATCCAGCATCATTGCTGTTGCGTTCTTTGCCTTTGCCAGACAGCTGGTAGGGCTTTATACCGCAGATGAACAGATCATTCGCAATGCATCGGGCGCGCTGATGATTATTGCTCTGGTTCAACCGTTCCAATCCTCCCAGCTGATTCTGTCAGGAGCACTGCGCGGTGCCGGCGACACCGTCTGGCCCTTGATTGCCACAGTGGTTGGGGTTTTGCTGATACGAATTCAGGTGGCTTCCTTATTAGTCAATCAGATGAATCTGGGACTGTCCGGAGCCTGGATCGCCGTTCTGATTGATCAGTTTATCCGGTGGGCTCTGGTATTTTTCCGTTTCCGAACCGGAAAGTGGAAAGCGATCAAGATTCGATAACAATTGGAACAAGTCTGCTTTCCAGGTGGTTTGATCAACCCTCGATCATTTCATAAACAATTTGAGGGAATGACAGGAACGGGATTGGAAGCGATTCAAAAAAATATGCGGCCCGATTTGGGCCGCATATTTTATATATCAGTCATTGCTGACAAAGTTTGAATCGGAGATCTCGACGTCAACAATTTCACCCTGAGAGTTGATCCGGTGCAGAATGATGTTGACCGGACCGGCATCAATTTTTTCTCCGCTGTGGAGCGGTTCCTTACTGGTCCGAATTTTATGGATGAACTCTTCCAGTGTCTGGTCACCCTCCACCGGGATTTCAACGCCGAGCTTTGATTTTATATCCCGAATCTTCATGGACCCTGGGTAAATCGGATTGCAGGACCCTTTATCCCAGGTTGGCAGGAGATATTTTATGGTGGCGAAGGCGATGGCCAGGGCGATGGTACCGAGGAAAATGTCCATCATGGAGTCCGTATAGATCAGCAGTTTCCGGGCAATGACGAAGATGATCAGCTCCAGCGTGGCCCGGGTTGTATGGGTGATAAGCATGCGGATTAACTCAACTCCGACAATGAGGAGCAATGCGTTGCCCAAAAAATTCTTGAAGCTGTTATAGAACTGCTCTCTGGTGGTGGTGAGAATATGTGGGATCTGCAGGACGGAAGAAACCAGACCGGCCAGCACACCGAACAAAATCATGACCGCCAGGATCATCTCCACGATAAAAATCAATTCTTTCAATTTATTGATTAATTCGACCTTTTTCATCAAACATTCCCCCATGTTCGTTATTGGATTTTCATTCAAATCCCTGTTTGATTATTCATTAACTATACTTTAACACAGATCATGCGCCGTCGTAATAAAAACATGGTATCAACGGATATTGCAGAGTGTGAATTCTGCTGAATCACTGGACTTTGCGACATTAGTGGAAAAGAGTGGGGTTTCGGGTTTCATTCAATGTTATAATCAAATCATATTGAAATCATAGGGGAGATCATTTAAATGGAAACAAGAAAATTACTTGAATACTTTTATAATTTCATCCTGTACCGACCAGAGTATCCAGCGCCCAAGAAAAGTGATCACATCGTCACCGATCAGCGCACTTATGTTCCCTATGAAAGCATTTTTGGCGGAGAATCCAACAATGGCTATAATATTTACCTTGGTGTCACGGACACAGAACTTCTGGTCGAAGCCATGGGTGAAGAGGCTCAGGAAATTCAAAGCAAGACTTATTTGTGCATGATTCGAAGTGATAAGCGGGGGTACTACATCCGCAACAGCTTCTTTATCTCCCCGGTGCTGTTTGCACTGGCTAAAATGCTGAAGGAACGAAATTCTGCTACACAGCTTGATTTAAGTCTTCTGAACCGCGCGAATGATGACATGGATGAATTCATGGTGACGTTTGATCGAAAACTGGAATACCGTGAGTTGAAGGAAATATTTAATTATGTCGTCAACAAATTGAATCTCTCAGAGTATCTGCCGGAATTCCACTGCCTGATTCAGGAGAGGGATATCCTCAGCCATCATGTATCAGACGGACATCTGATGAATCTGGAAGAGATGATCAAGGATCAGACGGCAGCGCCAAGAGTGGAGCTGATGGCTCAGAACATCTCGAAAGTACTCAAGATGGCCAGCCCGCTGGAAGAAGATTATACACCTGAACGGGTCAAGGAAATGACTTCACCGGAAAAGAATCCATTGAGTATGTGGCCCGGACACGACGGGATCAGTCTCAGGGAGCAGCTAGTTCTGAATCAGGCTGTCAACGGACGGGAAAAGCCGTTCAGCTTCTACCGCATGATTCGCGATCAAAGCCTGGGAATTCGCCTGATGACAGAGATCATGTCAGCCAGTCTGATTGAACGGGCGGCGGCGATGACCCGCTACTCAAAGCCGGATGACGCGTTTCATGAAGTAAGTTTCAAGGACAATAAAGAATTTGCGACCGCCTATCATATGCCGGAAGAGCGCCTCCTCAATCAGACGGTCTTGATGTTTGGAAAAGATACCGCCTTTATTCGGGAGCTGGAGAAATCCATCGGCCAGGTAATGACCGCTGTTCAGCCAACTCCTTATTTCACGGCATACGACAAACCCTATATGGTTCAGAAATTCACTTCAAATCGAGATCTGATCCGCTTTTTGAAGGATGTATACAAAGGAACCGGGAATGGGCTGGCACGCCAGTTGAATGATGCATCTCATGACTGGGAGAATACCAGAAAGGAATTTCGGCAGGTTCTGGATGAGGTTTTAGCCAAGCGGGAAGAGATCATGCAAGAGTATCGAACGACCTTTGGCTATCAGGAACTATTGGAAAAAGGTTCCGCCGCGTCCATGAGACTTGAGGAGCTGAAAGGAAGAATTGAGTCGAGTGAAGCTTCCCGGGATTTCAAGGAAAATGAAATGCAGAAGCGCCAGAGTCTGCTGGAAGAGCATGATGTTTCAATGAAAGAGCTCGAGATCGATATGGGATTTTTCCGTCGCTTCTTCCGTTTCCTGTTCCGCAATGACGCGAAAGTCATTCAGTATGAGTCCATGAAAGAGGAACAGAAGAAGATCGTGAACTCCATCGACGAGGAAAAGCGCGAGTTGAATCTGGTACTGGGTGAATATCATAACCTGAAAAGTGAGTTTGATTCAGTAACAGAGGATTACAAAGCCAGACAGAGCCAGTTGGAAGAATCAGCCCGCAGCATTGCCCAGTACCGGGGCAAATACGGCAAAGCATTTACTGATGAAGAAATCCTGCATCGGCTGGTTCGGGAGAACTTGCGTCAGGATCAGGGAGTGTGGCTGAGCGAGGAATATAACGATCTGCGCAAGAGGCTTCTCCTGGAAGCATTAAAAGTTCATCGTGCCTTCATGACGAATTGCCGGTCCTTTAAGACAGACATGACACTGTTTGCGATGATTCTGGAAGGGAAAGTCCAGGATCGGGATTTAAACCGGGCTTATGTCGATCTGCTGAAAGTTTTCAGCATGATGACCCCAATCCTCTATATCGCTACAGACTACGAGCCGTACTTCCTGTCAGTGGCCGGGCCGGATGACTTTAAGAATGCTTTCATTCCGGAAGCGGTGCGGATCCCATTAGCCGAAACAGTAGGGATATTGAGCAAATCAAGTCGTATTACAGCATTTAATATCGGGAAGGACCATTGGAATTTCCCGGAAACACCAGATATTATTGCCAAAAACCTGGCATCGCGCATCGTTGGGATAAAGGATCCGCAAACCTTGGATCGGTCTCTGGCAGATTTGCTAAATATCCTGTAAAAAACTGCGCCCAATGCAAATGTTTGTAAATTATATAACGATTTCAGTTATCCTGAGTTATAATAGAATTTAATAGTATTAATCACGGAGGAATTCATCATGAAAAAATGGAAATGTGAAATCTGCGGTTATATCGCAGAAGGGGAAACTGCACCTGAAGTATGCGCCGTATGCGGTGCCGGAGCGGAAGTCTTTGCTGAATCAGACGGTTCGCTGGATGAAAACACCAAGAGCTGGCTGTGCCTTTACTGTGGATTTATTTATGAATCGGAAACGCAGCCTGAAACCTGCCCTGAGTGCCAGGCCAAAGGACATAACATCTTTGTTGAGTATGATCCCGATGCAGAGCAGATGAATGATGCAGGTAACATGTACCGCTGCAATTCCTGCCGGCTGGTAACTTTTGCTGACCAGGCTCCGGAAGAATGTCCAGCCTGCGGCGCGATGACTTTCATTTCCAGAGAGGAATGGTTCAAGAAAAGAGGATAACATATGGAAGCTCAGCTGTGAGGCTGGGTTTCTTTTTTTGGCTAAATGTCATTTTATTGTTCACTGATATTTCATAGTTGTCATTGAACCTAGTCACTGCTTGCGTTTTAGGGTTCTATTTCTGGTATTTGAAAACAACATGATATTTTCGAACGGGTAAATTGATGTATTTTGTTGAAAATGTTATCATTGTTTTGTGTTAAGTTATTAAACAGTCAATAAACCCCTGTTAAACCATTCACAACAGATAACAGGGGAAGGGGGAAAAATGAAGGAATTATTAACCGGTAATGAAGCCCTGGCGAGGGGCGCATTCGAGGCCGGAGTCCGATTTGCTTCGGCTTATCCAGGGACTCCAAGTACTGAAATCTTGGAAAATACCGCGCTCTACAAGGATGCCATCGTTGCGGAATGGGCCAACAACGAGAAAGTAGCCCTGGAGGCAGCTGCCGGTGCAGCTGTGGCAGGTGCCAGATCGTTTGCCGCAATGAAACATGTTGGGGTCAATGTAGCTGCCGATCCGCTCTTCACCTTCGCCTATACAGGCGTTAACGGGGGCTTTGTACTCATCACAGCCGATGAACCTGGACAGCATTCTTCACAGAATGAACAGGATAACCGGCATTATGCCAAGTTTGCCAAAATCCCATGCATCGAACCAAAGGATTCACCGGAGTGCAAGGATTATATGATCCGTGCATTCGAGATTTCCGAACAATTTGATACTCCGGTACTTCTGCGAGTAACAACCAGAGTCTGCCATTCCAAGGGAATTGTTGAACTGGGAGAGCGCAGAGAAGTACCGATCAAGGACTATGTCAAGGATGTCCGTAAGTACATCACTGTCCCGGCACATGCCAAGCAGCTGCGTGCCAAGGTCGAAGACCGGATCAACAGCATGAGAGAATTCTCCAACCAGACCGCCATGAACCGGATTGAGTGGAACGATAAGAAGATCGGAATCATCGCTTCCGGCGGATGCATTGATTACGCCCATGAAGTATTCGGCGATTCGGCATCCTATCTGATGATCGGCTTTTCCTATCCGCTGCCGGATGAACAAATTCGCGAATTCTGCAGTAAGATTGAAACAGTATATGTAATTGAAGAAAATGATCCGATCATTGAAGAAGAAGCGCAGCGCTTAGGATTCACGGTTCATGGCAAGGATACCTTCCCACCATTTGGTGAGATGACACCTGATGTGATCAGACAGTCAGTCTTTGGCAAAATGCTGGATTCGGTAGATGGAACCACGGATAAGGTCGTTCCAAGACCTCCGTCACTGTGTGCCGGCTGCCCTCACAGAGGATTCTTCTATGAAGTAGGAAAACTCAAGAACACCATGATCTCAGGCGATATCGGATGCTATACGCTCGGTTTTGCTGAGCCATACAATGCCATGGATATCAATCTGTGCATGGGGGCCTCAGTATCAGTCGGTCACGGAGCTCAGCGCGTCTTTGACATGAAGCAGGACAACAAAATGAGAGTTGTCACCGTTCTGGGAGATTCAACTTTCTTCCATACCGGCATCAATTCGTTGATTAATACTGCCTACAATGGCAGCAATACCATCAATATTATCCTTGACAACCGCATCACCGGCATGACCGGACATCAGGAAAATCCTGGTTCAGGCTATACTCTGCATGGCAAAGAGGTTCAGGAACTGGATCTGGAAGCTTTAGTCAGAGCCTGTGGCATCAAGCAGGTCGTAACGATTGATCCCAATGACCTGACAGCCGTCAAAAATGCTCTTAAATGGGCACATTCCCTGGAAGAGCCCTCGGTGATCATTACCAGATGGCCCTGTGTCCTGAAAAAACTTCAGGAAAAAGACAAAATTGAATTCGTCAATGTCTTCAAGTCGAAATGCTACGTCGATCAGGATATGTGCATCGGCTGCCGTGCTTGTACGAGAACGGGATGTCCGGCCATTGAATTCGACTTTGAACGTAAAAAATCATACATCAATCGCAACGCCTGTGTTGGCTGTACGGTCTGTCTGCAGGTATGTCCAGTGAAAGCAATCAAGAAGGAGGGGGAATAAAATGACCAAATCAATCCTGTTAGTAGGAGTGGGCGGTCAGGGAACCATCCTTGCATCGAAACTGCTCACTTTGGGCCTGATGGAAGCAGGCTATGATGTTAAAATGTCAGAAATCCACGGCATGAGCCAACGCGGAGGATCAGTCTCCAGCCAGGTACGCTATGGTAAAAAGGTGGCGGCCCCCGTGATTGAAAAGGGCGGTGCAGATATTCTGGTTTCTTTCGAAAAGATGGAAGCGTTGCGTTGGCTGGAATATCTGAAGCCTAATGGCAAGGTTGTTGTCAATAATTTTGAAATCAGCCCAATGCCCGTACTTTCCGGTAAGATGCCCTATGCCAAAGATATTCTGGAAACCATTCAGTCAAAGACTGATACTACAGTAATCAATGCAGCCGAAGAAGCTGAAAAACTCGGCAACCCGAAAGTAATGAACATTATTCTTCTGGGAACCATTGTAAAAGCCATGGGACTGGAAGACATCAACTGGAATGAACTCATTGCCAAGAATGTTAAGCCAGCTTTCATTGATCTTAATCAGAAAGCGCTTTCTGTTGGTATGAACCTGATTTAAGCCCTAAGGAACCCATTCAGTCTGTCTGAATGGGTTCCTTGATTTATAATATATTTTTTTTGAGTGTGAAATATCAGGTATCAGAAGGGCATCCAGTGACCTCATTGGGAATACCGTCATTTCGGGAATAAATCAAGAGGGATATCACTGTGTACGATCAATTGGTAGCCGGACAAATAAGTCCGATCATCGAAATAACTGGATTCAGGGAATTTGATATTTTGTGCCACTATGCCGAGCTTGTATCTTCAATATTTCGTTAATGAAGTGTTAATTAACTCGCCTGCAACAGGCGTAAATCTTCAGATGGGAATTATTATGGCATAATAGAGGAGATAATATAACTGGAGGGTATCAATTGATTCGTAAAAATATTAATTACCCATTCTACGATGGGTCCAAGCGAAAAATTCGGGTTTTGCTTCCGGATGGAGCGAATAAGTCGGCAACCTATCCTGCATTATACCTGTTCGATGGTCAGAATGTGTTTGATCCGGAGGATTCCTATGTCGGTGTGACCTGGGAGGTCAGGGAAGCGATAGAGCTGCTTACAGATCAGGGGAAACTGGCACCAATGGTTATTATTGCGATTGACCACGCCGAAGAACGGCGCCTGAATGAATATGGTCCGTTCTCCATGAAATATAAACGGAGAAAAATCAAGGGGGAAGGAATTCGATTTGCCCAATTCCTGGTAGAGGAACTGATTCCATATCTGGAGAAAAAACTTCCGCTGATCCCCAAGGCTTCTTCCCGCTATTTGGCTGGGTCGTCGATGGGAGGATTGATGACGGCTTATACGGTACTGGCTTATCCGGACTTTTTCGCCAAGGCGGGAATATTTTCCCTTTGTTCATGGATCAGCAAAGATGAATTTTCGTCCTTCATGGATCAGCACCAAGTTGACTCGGATCTGGATTTTTATATTCAGGTGGGAGGACGGGAAGGGCTTGATATCAGTACTGGAAAAGAGCAAAAGAAGACCTCCCGTACCTATCTTCAGGACACTCTTGATTTTACTGAAAAACTGAAAGAAATCGGAACGAAGGAAGACCAGATTCTGCTGCGGATCGGTTCTGATGACTGGCACAGTGAGTCCTGCTGGAAGAACTATATGCCTGAGTTTCTCCAATGGCTTCAAGGGACTGAAAGAAAATAACAGGTATTGGTAGTCATCGGGCGGCAGGTTAAAGATAAACTAAGAATAAGGTTTCATAAGAATAAATATGTAAACAAAAAGACTGGTTTGGCTGTTTTCTTGAGGAATAGTATCAGTCACTCACTTTATGATTGGAGAAATGAATGGGTAAATATAAAGTAACAACATCACTCAGTTCAAAACGGGTGTATGAGAATCAAACCGGCTCTTTTCAGTCGGACCTTGATTTCGACGAAGTCCAGGCCCCTGGCGCGGCTCAGTATTTCCTGTCCAGCCTTGGATCGTGCAAACTGGTTTCTCTTCTGGAATTAAGAACCAGATTCCAGATAGACATAGAAGAAGCTTACCTGGAGGTCAGCGGAGAAACCGGTCGGGCTGGAACGATCGAAAATACCAGATTTCCCATCTTTCGTTTTCAGCGGATTGAATATGAATTTCATATCCGGAGCCCACATACAGATGACGAACTGATGGAATATCTCAAATATGTCAACGCAGCTTGCACTATGGGTAATTCAATTTCCGAAAAAATCGAACAAATCTATCGGATTATCCGGATTTAAATCAGCCAAGAGGGGACCTCTTTTGGTATAATATAATGCAAGATGAGGTACGACTATGGAATTATTGGATATCTATGACCGGGATGGCAAGAAAAAGGGTATCACTGTGTTCCGAGGTGAATATATCAGACCGGATGATTATATCCTGGTGGTTCATGTATATATTTATAACGAAAACAGAGATTTCCTGATTCAGAGAAGATCCCGAAAGAAAAAAGTCAACTCCGGCAAATGGGACATCACAGGCGGTGCTGTTCAGGCAGGAGAAGATTCCCGCTCAGCAGCCCTGCGGGAAACGAAAGAGGAGATTGGGCTTGAACTTGATCCGGATCGCATGCGCTTTGTAGGCCGCAGTGTTTCGATCAAGCATCTTGTCGACGTTTACTTTGTGGAAACTGAAGTGGATCCAGCCAACTGCTGCCTCCAGGAAGAGGAAGTATCCGAAGTGAAGCTGATACCTCCCATGAAGCTGCTGGAGGCCCTAAAGATCTCTGATTTTCAGGATCGCAGCTACGCTGAAATTGTGAAGGCTGAGGTACTGCGACTTCTGGCCGCAGAGGGAACAACTGAATAAACAAAGGAGGGACATTCGAACCAGACGTAAGCTGCCGCAGTAAGACAGGCTATTTACGCGGACGAAGCCCTCCTTTGTTATTCTTCGCCTCTTATGACGTATCTGATCCGCCAGTTAAGACTGTGTCTCTTGGAACAAGAACCATTACCAGTGCAACCTATGATGTTTCCTGGATATTCACTGGATATTTCGCGGAAATGCTTCGCTATCATAGGGTTGGATCATAATAAGTTGTGATCTGCTGGAAGGGGGAATGATTATGAAATTTTTACAGCGAATGTTTTTAGCCGTTCTGACGATCCTGTTGGTCTCGTCATTACTGGTGGCAACCACCTTTTTACTCATTGACCAGAAAGCCGATGCCAAAGAAAAAAAATACCAGGTGCCTCAAGCCCAAACGGCAAAAGCGACCGGAAGTACCCGGCGAGTAAATCCTGTAACGGGAGTGGACACCATAACGGTCCGTACCAGTCAGGTTACTGATTTGGGTACACTGCGGCTGATCAATAGTGAGCATCAGACAAAATCGGCAGTTATGAGCCAACTTTCCAAGGCACCGGGCGGATCGTTTCAGGTTCGAAAAGACATTCTGAAGCATCTTAATCAATTTCTGGCAGAAGCGGATAAGCAAATCGGGGGAATGTATCTTTCAAGCGCATTTCGTACAGAAAGAGACCAACAGAAGATTTACCAGGAAACCGCAAACAAGAAACTGGTTCAAAAACCAGGATATTCAGAGCATCAGACAGGTCTGGCAGTTGATTTGCAGCCGGTCAAAGCATTGAAGGGATTCTACGGCGAAGACTTGAGGAAAGAAAAGGCCTTCATGGCGGCTAATTCCTGGCGCTTCGGCTTTATTCTCCGCTATCCCGAAAATAAGGTAAACATTACGGGAATTGATCATGAATACTGGCATTTCCGTTATGTGGGTCTTCCGCATGCCCAATATATGCATGAGCATGATCTGGCGCTGGAGGAATATCATGAACTTCTGAAATACAAAGGCCAGCTGGAAATCAGGGAGGGAGGTCAGGATTACACAGTTTACTGGCGTGAGGCCCGTGACGGGGTCATTCACTATCCCGGTGGAGTCGAAGCAGAGGTTTCTTCCACCAACACCGGCGCCTACATCATTACGGTGAAAAGGAAATGACAACAATGCCAAAAATTTTAATTTGCGACGACGATCCAGATATTCTTCGTTCCATCGAACTAGTTCTCAAAGGGGAAGGCTATTCCGTGGTACAGGCCCAGGATGGGCTGGAGGCGCTGGAACAGATGAACCGGCATCAGCCGGATTTGCTGATCCTGGATGTGATGATGCCAAAACTGGATGGAATCCATGCTTTAATGAAACTCCGGGAAAAAAACCATATTCCTGTCATCCTGGTAAGCGCAAAAAGCGAGATTGAGGATAAAGTGCTCGGATTAAATGCCGGCGCCGATGATTATCTGACCAAGCCCTTCCATTCATTCGAATTGATTGCGCGGGTTAAGAGTCAGCTCAGGCGCGCACAAAGCTTCGGCAGTCCTTCGCAGCAGCCTGAATCTGGTATCTACCGGACTGGCGGCATTCGAATGGATGACCAGCGGAAAATTGTGGAAGCAGACGGTCAGGTGGTCAGTCTGACCCCGAATGAATACGGAATACTCCTGTTTCTGATCAGGAACAAGGGACTGGTGTTTACTTCCCGTCAGATCTATGAGGCAGTCTGGCAGGAGGAAGCCTACGACATCAAGAAAATTATCTCTCTGCATATATCCCACATCCGGGAGAAAATTGAGATCAACCCCAGAGATCCGGATTATTTATTCAGTATTTATGGGATGGGATATAAACTGGAGGATCGGTCATGAAGCAGGACAGCTTTAAGCGGGAACAACCGGCGCAGGGGAAATCATTAACGGGACTGCGCCAGACGGCAGAACAGATTGGCTCGAAAGCCAGAGAATGGATTGCGCGCTATCTTGACCTGTTTCAGGAATTATATGTGGAAGAATTTCTAATCTGGTTTGCAGCTGAATTTCTATTCTTTTTGATTGCAATGGAAGTGATCCGCGGCACGCTGGCCATGCTGCTTATGGTGGTGCTACTGGGCGCATGGCTTCTCCCCATCTCCAAGTATGCCCGGGATCTGAGTCATCGCTCATTGCTCATGCTGATACCCGGTACGGCAATCCCAGCTTACGGGATTTGGCTGTTTGGAGTAATCCTGATTCAATCAGCAACGCATACCATCGCGAGTTCCTTTTTCTACCTGCTGATTGCGACCATGAGCTATGGACTGACCACCGCTTTTATATCAGGGAGGCGTGAAAACTGGATTATGCGACAGACCCTGGCCGGCAACCCGCTGACGGACCGCTCACCTCGAAGTGCGACTCGAAAGGCTATGCTGGAGGCAGTCAAAACCAAGGATCTGGTGGAGCAGGAGGTAGCAAACCGACTGAAGGCAGAACGACTGCGCACCGAGCTGATAACAAATGTCAGCCATGATATTCGAACCCCTTTGACCTCCATTCTGAATTTTTCTCAGCTCCTGGGGCAGGAGGAACTCGGTGAGGTTGGAAGGGATTACCTACAGGTTGTCGAGAAAAGCGCACGGAGAATGAAGGTGATGGTGGATGATCTTTTTACCGCCACCCGGACGGCTTCGGGGAATCTTCAGCTGACGATCGAAACCGTTGACTTAACAGAGGTACTGATGCAGACCTACGCACCCCTTCATGCTGATTTTATGGAAAAGGGGATGGAACTGGTCTGCAGCTGGGGTGACACCGTCGTACCTGTCCGGGCGGACGGAACGCAGTTGTCCCGGGTGATTCAGAATTTGCTGGTGAATGCGCTGAAATACAGTGTGCGCGATACCAGAGTCTATGTCCGGCTGACCCGGACCCAGGACAGCTGTATCATGACAGTGATTAATATATCCCGCAATAAACTGGATCAGTCTCCCGAGGAGCTGATGGAGCAGTTTGTTCGGGGGGATCAGTCCCGTCATACCGAGGGTTCGGGACTGGGGCTCTACATTGCGACGAATCTGGCTCGGGCCATGGCGGGTCAACTGGAACTGGCGATTGAAGGAGACGTCTTCGAAGCCAGACTGCAGCTGCCCCCAGCACAGTCCGCTTCCATCGGACCGGAAGATCCGACGGCGGATCGTCCGAATTGAAAAACACAGCAGGATGCAAGAAGGTGCTTCCTGCTGTGCTTTTCAATTTCCGGCAAAGGGCTTGCTGCTAAGTTTTTAGCGCCCCAGGCACGAATGGGTTATAATGGTTCTTAGAAAGAGATTGAAAGGAACCGCAGGGATATGTATCGAATCGTATTTCCTATTCTGCTGCTCATATACATCGCCGTGAAATATCGTTTAATCAGGGGGGCTGAACTTGAACCGACCGAGGGGAAAGTGCTGTATCCCAGACAGGATGCCCGCCTTGTTCACGGGGCTATGAGCATCCTGGAATCCATTTTTGTTTTGGAATTCATTTCCCATGCCACCAGGGATTCGGCCGCGTTTGGAAGGCTTGGACTGGCGATGGCATTCTTTCTGGCCGTTGATGGATGGTACTGGCTCAAGCTGAAAAATTTTGCCATTACCTATGATCAATCCGGACTGAACATTCGCAACATGTGGGGCAAGGAAAAAGTTTTTGCCTGGAATGAGATTCAGCAGGTGCACACCAGCGGTACAGGCGTCAAGCATGCCCGCCATATTACGCTCAGAACCAGTCGAGGCCGGTTCCGGATCAATGAAAAAAGCGGAGGGCTGCAGCGGTTTCGGCGGTTCATGGAGGAACAGTTATGAAATCGGGAGGCAGAGCTGTTGCGATCCTCTTGTGCCTGGCGCTGACCACAGGCTGCGCGCCGGTATATCGTCTGATTAAAGGAAGCGACCCAGTCCGAACCATTCCGGAGGAGCTGGTTCGATTGGAACGAAATGATTATATTTCAGCCATTGACCTGGCCAGAATGAACGGACATCTCTCCGTCCTGGCAGCCCGTGATGATGCCCGGCTGGCTGGAAGTACCGGTGAGGAAGAAGCAGCCGACTATGTCCGCAACGCCCTGAGTGGATCCGGTCTTTCGATGCGACTGCTGGAATTTCCCGGTGCCTGGAAGAAAAGCGCGTCGATCGGACTCATCGATCCAGAAGGGCTGGCCCGCGAGTCCTACCTGGCTTCCGGATCCCCTATGGCGAATGCCGAAGGAACATATCAGCTCCGCCGGATCAACAAAGGAACGCCCGGTGAAATTGAAGCGGGGAATCTGGAAGGGGCGGTGGCACTGATCAAAGCCAATTACTTTGATTTGAACCAGTCAATCCCGCTCTATGAAGCTCAGGGAGCGAAAGCGGTGCTGGTGTATTCCGAAAAAAGTCTATTGCCTCCTCGAATTGTTTTGAATCGCCCAGCATCGATTCCGGTGCTCGGGATTTCACAGATTCAGGGAAAGGAGTGGGATCGCAGGCTGCGTGAGAAAGAGACGGTAGAGATTCGGCTGACCAATTCAGCATATGTCATACGCGGGATCAGCCGAAATCTGGAAATTAACGCTACGCCAGACGCCACCCCAACCAGTCCGCTCCTGCTAGTCAGCGCAAGACTTGATTCACAGGATAATCCGGGAGCGGCTGAGGCAGCGTCGGCAGCAGTTCTTCTGAAAACCGCAGAGCTGATTCAGACGCTGGAAACCGACTGGGAGATTCGAATGGTACTGCTGGGGTCCAGTTACGATGGACAGGGGCCTAAAGCCTACCTTGATCAGTTGAAATCCGAAGATCTTGATCGAGAGATTCTTCTCATTCATCTGGATGGGATTGGCAGCACCAACATCAATATTGAGGCCTCATCGCAGGTGTGGGATCTAGCCAACCTGGTTCGTGACAGTTTGATTTCCGGAGGCTATCAGGTCAGTTCACAAGAAAAGCAGCCAGAGCATCCGCTGAAAGATTCCGGACTGCCTTCCATTCTGATCTCCAGTGAGCCACAGTCCCCGGATCCGCTTTCAGCTCCAGGGTCGGAGCGAATGGAAGATATGGCCAATCTTCTGATGAATCTCGTGGAGCATCTCGGCACAAATTCATCACCTTAAAATCCTTGCCCCAGTCCTCCAATGACATCACCGTCTTTTAGGGAGCGGCTTCCTGGCCAGGAGATAAGGGGCAATGGAAATGCGGAGGCTCTTCCTGTTGAGACAACAGATCAGATTTACCGCTGAATGAGCCAGGAGTCACCGCCGGAATCCGAACGAAACGGATTCTCGGCAAGCGATCAGAAAAGACGGATCCCTTTGGGAGCCGAGAATGATAAACGGCATAGCGAAAGGAGTATCATATGGGATTTAATTATCGCAAAAGCATCAGTCTGGGAAAGGGGATCCGAGTGAATTTCTCAAAGGCAGGACCTAGCATCAGCTTTGGCAAGACCGGCATGCGGTTTTCTGTCAACAGCAAGGGTCAGGCCAAGGGGACGGTAGGGATCCCCGGGAGCGGGATGTATTACAACAAGCAGGTAAATCTGTTCACGGCGATTAAACGGTTCTTTGGTTCAGATGAAAATCAGAAAAAAGCAGAGCTGGAAGAAAAGCTCCAGGATCCTCAGCTGGGCCAGGCAGATAAAAATCAGGTTCAGGAAGATCTCTTTGATAATTATCTGGAACGGATCAGAAATGTACATAAAGAGGTTGACGAAGCGATTGACTGGAACGATGTTCTGAAGAATCAGGACGGACAGACCCAGGAAAGCATAAATTTGAAAATGCTGGCCCAGCAGGTGCTGGAGGGGGATGACGAGGCCTACCTGACCGTTGTTCAGGAGATGGAACCCTTTGAGGACCTGATGGAGTTTGGCTCAGACTTTGAAGTCGGAATCATTCAGGATGATGTCCTGGGAGTTACGTTCAATGTACACAGCGAGAAAGTTGTGCCGACGGAAGTGGTGAAGATCCTCAAGTCAGGCAAGGAATCTGTAAAGCCAATGAGCAAGACCATGCGCAATGCTCTTGTCCGGGATTATGTGACCTCCACCTCTTTCCGGGTTGCCCGGGATCTGTTTGCGCTCCTGCCAGTTCAGGAGATCGTGGTGAATGCGGAAGAAGCGCTGCTGAATCCATCAACCGGCCATCAGGAAGACATGACGCTTCTGTCTGTGATTTTCCCGCGTCCGGCCTTTGAACAACTGAATTTCGAAGGCGTCGTTCCGTATGAAGCATTGAAGAACTTCCAGCACGCCATCGATTTTAAAACAACCAAAGGATTATCCCCGGTTCTGCCCCTGAAATAGAAGGGTTAATAACAACCGGCTCCCTGTTCAGGGAGCCGGTTCAGGCATTCAAAAAGAAAAAAAAGTGCTGGTTCGGTTGAATCGGCACTCCAGGTAAGTTATTAATCTTGGGGAAGATTATACTGTAACTTGTATTACAGTTCTTATTATACCGCAAAGGTATGCGGAATAATAGTAAAAATTGTATAAATATACATATCAAAAAATACGAAACAATTAAAATCTGAAGATGGCGATATCAAGGCGAGGAGTAAATTGCAGAGATTCATCGTCCTTCTTCATTTTGCTGCTTTTCACATGTCTGTAACTTAAATGTAAAGTATTTTGAAGTTGGCAGTTTATAATGGACTGTAAGCAATTAAACTTTTTAAAGATACCATAGAGATAGATAAATGGGTACGAAAGAGGGTATATGAAAAAGTTTCTCAGTCTGATCTTCGTGATTTTTATCATCACGGGATGTTCTTCTGCCAGACCAGTGATCCGTGTGAATGAAATGACCCCGGAGAAACTTGAAAGCAGTTCAACGTCCAGTGAGAGCAAGCTTCAATCGACAGGATCATCATCGGTAGTTCAGAGCATTCCAGAGAGTCAACTAAAAGGCAATGAAACAACGAAGGCGGATCAGATGATTTCGGCTTCTGATAATAACGTAACAAATCTGGTCCCAGACTCTACCAGAGATCAGGGTTCTTCAACCCGTTCGAATAATGCAAGCAAAGGAACATCCGGTGGATCCGGAGGACAGTTATCCGGAGGCAAGGATTCCTCCAAGAAGCCTGAACCTGATGAAAAAGATCAGATTCTTGAAGATCAGGTGCTTCCAAAGGTGTCCAGGTACAATCTGTTTGATTATTATCCTCTGATCCCCAATCGCCTGATCAATTACCGCAGCGATGGCATGGGCTCTTCTTCCACCATTCTTCAATATCTGCATGAAGAACCCGGCAAGGCGACTGCTCAGATCAAGCAGTCATCCGACTCAGGTTCACGCCTGAATGTCATTCGAATTACACAGGAAAAAATTAATGACCTGTACTATACCCTGGAGGTTCCATTTCGGGGAAATGTCATCGGGTGGAGAGACTATGAAGAACGAACAATCCTGATGGCTCCGATTCAGGAGGGGAATCAGTGGGTCTCCACAGGCCTCTCTTTTGAGATCGTCGCGGTGGACGAACCCCGGGAGATCAACGGAGAAATGATGACTGTCATGGATGTCAGAGTCAGCAATCAGACGGAAACGGTTCTGTTTACGTATGCGGTTGGAATCGGCCTGGTCTCCAATGACTTTATTAATCCCGACGGCACTTTGACCAATATTGTGAGTTTTGACGGACTGAAGGAAAATGTCCGGGACACCTACTACTTCCCGCTTTATTTTCCGAAAACCGGCGGGGGCTATGAACTGGTTTCCACGAAAGTGGATTATATGACCAATGATGCCACCAAAGACCTGATGACGCTGGCCTATCTTGAACAAGCGAAAGCGAAGGGACTCATTCCGGTCTTAGAAGATAAAACAAAGATACAATTTCTCTATCTGAACCAGGATATCGTACAGGTTGACCTGAATGATTCCTTCATCACTCAGCAAAATGATTCCCCGGAACTTGAAAACGCAAGGATTCAAAGCCTGGTAAACACATTATGTCAGTACTATCAGGCAAAGGGCGTCCAGCTGACCATCAATGATCAGCGCTATGAATCAAATCAGAGAAAAATCGAACCGACTGAAGTATTAACACCGGTTTACTAAAAAAACAGACAGCGTAACAGCTGTCTGTTTTTTATGTTCAAGCTATAACCTTAAGTCCTTCAGTTAAGTGCTCAAGCTATAGCCTCAGGTTTAATGCCCCGGTTAGGGCCTTTTCTAAATAAACTCTGGTGTAATCCCTGGAATAAGCTCCTGTTTATGCTCTTGTTGGATGATCTTTTTTTGTCCGGATCAAAAGTAAAGGATTCACATTATTCTCCCAAGACCTGCGGAGCAATACTCAGACTATGGTTCCGATCAATTTAATTTCACTCTGCAAGAATAATACAGAAGAAATGAATGCTTTTCCTGATCTCTGGCAGCAGGATCTCATTGGAATGGAGCGAGTTTCCAGAAGGGGAGGGGGCTTGGTTTAGCGGTCATGTTTCTGATGGTACAGCTTGATGTATAATAAATCTAATAATGAAAACTGAGGTTACAAAATATGAATGAGAGTGTTCGGTTCAGTCTGGACTATTTACAGCATGTCAATTATGCCATGTATGTCAATTCAGCCAGAATCATTCGGCGTCTTCACATTGAGAATCATGGAGAAGAAGAAATTGCGAATGCGGAACTTCGTGTTGCTTTTTTGCCAGCAATTATGGAACCGGTGACCATACCGATTCCACGGCTGCCTGCCCGAAAAAGTGTCGATCTGGGAGATTTTAAACAGGAGCTGGGAGCTCAGCATATCCTGGATCTGACGGAGCCGGTCAAGGTGGAAATGACCCTTCAGCTGAATGCTTCCGGGCTGGAACATCAGGAAGTTTATTCCCTGACCCTTCATCCCTATGAGGACTGGTCAGGCTTTGAAACTCTGCCGGAAATCCTGGCAGCATATTCCATGCCGAATCATCCGCTGATCAAAAACCTGCTTACTCGGATGGGAGACCACCTGAAAGCGATGACCGGAGATGGAACACTGTCCGGCTACAACACCATGGATCCCAACGTGGTGCTAAAGCAGCTGTCTGCTTTGTTTACTGCGATTCGAGAGATGGGCATACGCTACATCGCACCTGGTCCTGATTTTATTCGCGCCGGGAAGCGCATTCGCCTCGTCGATGAGATCACAGAAAAAGGTTATGCCGACGGAATGGATCTGACACTCCTGTTTGCGTCTGTTCTGGAGGCAGCCGGACTGAACCCGCTGATCATCCTGCAGGAGGACTCCTGCCTGATCGGGGTTTGGCTGGAACCATCTGTTTTTCCTGAATCGGTCAATTATGACTTGTCATCGCTTACCAAACGCATCGCCCGGGGCATGAACCAGATTGCAGTACTGGACCCTGTGGCAGCTACAGAGACGGGAGGGGATTTCAATCAGGCGCTTTCGGCCGCTCAGGTTCGTCTGGAGGAAACCGACCGATTCGTTTTATCCCTGGATCTGAAGCGATCCAGGTTGGTTGGAATTCATCCGCTTCCCGTTCGTATTCTGGAAGCGGGCAAATACGTTCTGGCCCCGAGACCTCAGGCGGATTCGACGGCGGTCATCCTGCCAGAGGAGCTAAGCATGCCAGGACCTGATACGGGAGTGTCCAGCGCGAAGCTGCCGCGACAGAAAGTCTGGGAGCGTAAACTGCTGGATTTATCCCTGCGGAATCAGCTGATCAATTTTAAAGAGGATCGCGGACTCCGACTCCTCGTGCCTGACCTGGAGCAGTTTTCGCTGGACTTAATGTCCGAGAAGGACTTCAACATCATGCACTATCCCCAGGACTGGAACCTGGCTTCCGCCGACGAACAGACTTCGCCGCTGCCCGCCCAGGATGCCGCGCTCGCCGTTGAGACTCATTGGAAGAAACTGGCTTTCGAAGAATACCGAACCGGCCGAATTCGTACCATGCTGGATGATGAGACACTGGATGAACGGGGAGTGAAGCTCACCAAAGGTGCCAGGGCCAGTCTGGAAGAAACCGGCGCCAGTTCGCTGTATGTCGGACTGGGCGAACTCTGCTGGTACTCCAGGCAGGATCCGGACACGCTTCGGAAAGCACCACTGATTCTGCTGCCCGTCGACTGCGAGACGAAAGGACATTTATCCGGACTCCTTTTGAGACCACGGGAAGAAGAAGGGCACTTCAATGTCACACTGACTGAAATGCTCAAAAATGACTTCGGCATTCTGCTTCAGGGACTGGATCCCCTGCCCATGAAGGGCGATGCCATTGATGTTCTGAAGGTCTTCAGCAAAGTCAGAAGTGCCATCATGAGAGAAAAGAAGTGGGATGTGAAAGAAAGCGCCGTCCTGGGTCTCTTCTCCTTCTCGAAATTCATCATGTGGAGTGATCTGACGCAAAACATGGAGGAATTCAAAAAGAGCAGCATGGTCAGCTCACTGCTTTCCGGGAAACTGGAATTCCCCTTTGAACCCATCCAACGAACCGAGGAATTTATCGAAGAGGAACGAGGCAGTGAAACCGTGATATATCCGGTCAGCTCTGATTCCAGCCAGTCTCTGGCCGTACTGGCCGCCAAGGCCGGAAAAACCTTCGTTCTGCATGGCCCTCCGGGTACCGGCAAAAGTCAGACGATAACCAACATTATTGCCAATGCACTGATGCAGGATCAGCGGGTTCTGTTCGTTGCGCAGAAAATGGCGGCGCTGGAGGTCGTTGAAAAGCGGCTGAATCAGATTGGAATCGGTTCATTCTGTCTGGAGCTGCATTCCAATAAAGCCCGGAAAAAAGCTGTGCTGGATCAGCTGGAGCAGTCAATGAAAATTCAGCGGATTCCTAAGAACGGCTCGTTTGAAGCGGAAAAAACGAAAGTCCGCAATCGCAAAAATGACCTGAATGAAATCGTAAAAAAAATGTATCGCAAGGATGAATCCGGCTATTCCATCTACGATCTTATCTGTGACCATTCCAAATTGAGGGATTTTTCCAAGACCGTGGACTTGCAGGGAATCGTTCCGCCGGGAAGCCGGAAGGACCATGAAACCGCTTTGACCAGTCTGGCCCGATTCGGCGTCCATGCCGGAGGCCCCTATGGACACCCGCTACGCGGAATTGGTGCGATTGACTATACGCCGCTTTTGAAGGAAACCATTCGCCAGGCCGGCACCATCGAGCTGACGGACCTGCAGATGACTCTGGGCGAACTGATCCTGGCGAATGCCGACCTGGCACCGACTGACATGCTTCAGGCAGAACAGCTGCTGCCGGCTTTGCAGGCTCTGGTGGATCTGAATGACCAGAATCCTCATTTAATGGAATCAGACCCTTCCGAACTGAGGGACGCCCTGATTCAACTGAGGGATAAGCAAAGCCGGCTGACGGATTCCACGCAGCGCCTGATGCAGAAATTCAGCGAGTCCTTCCTCAATGCGGATCCCAACCGGCTGGAACGGGATTACACCCAGTACGAACAAAAGACGATTCTGGGCAAGCTGTTCCGCAAGAATCCGGTGGAAAAGGAAATGACACTTTATGCAAACCAGGGACAAATTGCCCCCGGAGAGATTCTCCCGGTACTGTCTCAGTTAAAAGAATACCAGGCACTGCGCGACCAGGTCCGACAGGATCAGGGACAGTTGGAAACCCGGGTGAAAGGGGACCTGTCTGCCGCCTCCCTGGGCGAAATCATTCCCAAACTGGAGCGATGTCTGACCACTAAAGACACCTCCATTCAGCGCAGCGCGCTGCTTAATGCCGCGCAGCAGCCTGGTATGAAAGAAAAACTTCAGCGCTATGAACTGGCCCTCGATCAGAACCGCCAGACCATCCGGTCTTTCCTTGAACTGACAGCTTTCGAGGAATCTGAACTGGCAAGCTACCAGGGAAATTACTTCGAACGCCTCTCGCGCAAACTGACCGAACTGCTGCCTGCCCTGGATGGGCTGAGAGACTGGCTGATGTACCGGCAGGCGAAAAAGCAGGCGGATGAAGCAGGCCTGCAGCCGTTTGCTGCCAGCTATGACCAGGGACGAGTCAGTGAGTCGGAACTGATTTCGATGTACCGGAAATCCATGGTGACCACTCTGCTGACCCAACGGTTGAAAAATGAACCTGTCTTATTAAACACCACCGGATACGGTCTGGATGAACAGGCAGCCCTGCTGCAGAACCAGATGGCGGAACTGGAACGGCTCGAGCGTAAAGAACTCTATTTCCATCTGGCCGGGCAGGTTCCCAATCTGGTGCTGGAATCCGTTGCCAGCAAGGAAATAGCCGTGCTTCAGCGGGCACTGCGGTCCGGAGCGCGCAATCTTTCCATACGCAATCTGTTCGCTGAAACCGATACGCTGCTTCGCCGCATTGCTCCCTGCATGCTGATGAGCCCGATGAGCGTTGCGCAATACCTCAAACCTCAGGCGGATCTGTTTGACCTGGTGGTATTCGATGAGGCGTCTCAGATCCCAACCCCGGAGGCCATCGGCGCTTTGGGCCGCGCTAAGGCGGCTATCATTGTGGGTGACCCGAAGCAGCTGCCCCCTACCAGCTTTTTCCTGACTCAGTCCAACGGTTCTGCTGAACCGGAAGAATTCCAGGATCTGGATAACATCCTGGAAGACGCCCTGGCCCTTTCCATGCCGGAAAGCTACCTGCTGTGGCATTACCGGTCACGCCATGAGAGCCTGATTGCCTTCTCAAACCGGAATTTTTACGACGGCCGCCTCTATACTTATCCTTCACCGGATGACATGGTCTCCAAGGTCAGTCTGAGAACCAATGACGGCATCTATGAGCGGGGAGGGGAGAGAGTCAATCGCAAGGAAGCAGTGGAAATTGTGGATGAAGTGATCCGACGCGTCAATGATCCATCTCAAGCCCGGCGTTCCATCGGAATTGTCACGTTCTCTGCCGTTCAGCAGAATCTGATTGAAAAAACACTGAACGATCGGACGCGGGCGGATGAATCCCTGGAACAGGCTCTACAGAACCTCCCCGAGCCCCTCTTCATCAAGAATCTGGAAAATGTTCAGGGAGATGAACGAGATGTCATTTTGTTTTCTGTCGGTTACGGACCGGATGAGGACGGTCGCCTGACGATGAATTTCGGCCCGCTGAATCAGGAGGGTGGCTGGCGCCGCCTCAATGTCGCGGTATCGCGCTCCCGGCAGGAAATGATTATATTTACGAATATTGATCCCGCTGGTTTCCAGGTTTCAGATACCACCGCCCGTGGTGTCCGTGAACTGAAAGCATTTCTGGAATTTGCCCAGAAGGGCAGTCGAACGCTCAGCCTGTCGGATCTGAAGCATCAAAGCGAAATCGAAAATCTGAACGATCAGATCGCCGAACGGCTGCGGGAGCGCGGGTGGAAAGTGGAAACTTCCATCGGAACCTCCCGGTTTAAAGTCGATCTTGGCCTGGTGGATCCCCGGGATTCCGGCCGGTTCCTGCTGGGTATTATGTGCGGCGGAGAATCCTTCCGGGAAGCCGATGCGGCCTATGATCGGGAAATTCTGCAAAATTCTGTATTAAAGGGACTGGGCTGGCAGATCCGGCGGGTTTATGCCATGGACTGGCTGGATAACGAAGTGAAAGTAATTGATGACCTTGTAAAAACTGCTCAGGATCTTCTGGCAGCAGAGCCGCAGGAGTCTCATGTTTCGCCTGAACCGAAGAATCTGGCTCCTGTCACCCGTCAGACCCCCTATGTTCCTCATGATCTGAAACAGCGCAAACTGATGATGGATGACTTCCTGAATGTGAACAACGCATCGACAATCGCGGCTGAACTAAAACTGATGATAGACACCGAGGGGCCCATTCCGCGATCATTACTGGCCAAACGAGCCCGTGCTCTGTATGACTTGAGCCGGGTTACTCCTAAAATGGAAAAGCAGGTTGAGCTGATCCTCAATACCATTCGACCGGTCACGACAAGATCCGGAGATATGCCGGTGTACTGGCCGCAGAACATCAGCCCTGCCGAATTCGACCAGTACCGCAGGACTCTGCCCGATGACACGGACCGGCAGCTGGCGGATATCGCCCCGGAGGAAATCCTGGCCGCCCTCAAGGATGGCTTGCCGGAACCTCATTCTGAGCGGTCACTGATCCGCCAGACGGCCGAACGGCTGGGACATCCCCAGCTCAATGTTGACAATGAGCATCTTCTCGAAGCTGTCATTAACTTCGGGATTCTGACCGATGTGCTGGAAAAAACCAGTGAGGGCCTGATTCGTCAGATTATGCCCAGGATTTCTAATCCCGTTTCGGAAATACCGTCCGAGCGGATGAATCCGGACAGACAATGATTTTTTGTCAGGCGGGAAGGTGAGCTTCCCGCCTGCTTTTTCTCAAATATAAACAGTCTCATCGATAATTTCAAAATAGTTCAATTTTCTTGTAACATTTTCAGCGTAAGATGGGTATAAGGATGATCCCCGCACAGGCCTCCGGGCAGGCGAGAGATCCATAGTTCTAATGTTAGGAGAAGATGATCAGTATGAAATCTAAAATAATGGAAATAACTCTGGGTACAGCGCTTGCATTGTCAGTTCTGTCAGGCTGCGCGGTGACACAAGGTCCCGTCCAGCAAACCAGTACGCTGAATATTCAGACCATGCCGCAGATTCAGACAACTCAGTCTGTTGTGACAGCTCCCGGTAATGTGGCTCAGGGAAATACGGTGCCTGGCACACAGGCCCAGACCAAAGAAAGTGAAATCAACATTGACCGGTCACTTTCGATTCCTGATCTGGTGGAAGCCAACGCACCCGCTGTGGTTACAGTGGCTGTTAGAAAAATTACGGACGGCGGTTTGTTCGGTTCCGGCTATCAGGAAGGGGTCGGCACAGGATTTTTCATCGACGCCAACGGCATTATTGCGACCAACAATCACGTTGTGGAAGGCGCGAAAAATGTCACAATCATCCTGCACAACAGTCAGGAAGTCCCGGGCGAAGTTTTGTGGCGGGATGCCCGAAACGACCTGGCCATTGTCAAAGTCAGCGGCATTCGCGTGCCTGGGGTCGTCACCATCGGCAATTCTGACAACATTCGAGTGGGCGAGGGCGTCATTGCCATCGGAAATCCGATGAGTGCCGAATTTGCCGGAACCGTCACTCATGGCATTATTTCTGCCAAAAACCGAAAGGTACAGGTGAGTGGAGGGGTATTTGAATACATTCAGATCGATGCTGCCATCAATGGTGGAAATTCGGGCGGTCCTCTTTTCAACATGAAGGGGGAGGTCATTGGGATTAATTCCGCAAAGATCGCCCAAACCGGGATTGAAGGAATTGCCTTCTCCATCCCCATTAATGTGCTCATGGAAAAAATCGGAACGAGTTCAGAAACGAAGAATCAGACCAATGAACCGGTCAGCAT
Source organism: Clostridiaceae bacterium HFYG-1003 (assembly GCA_024579835.1). Classification (NCBI taxonomy): domain Bacteria; kingdom Bacillati; phylum Bacillota; class Clostridia; order Eubacteriales; family Clostridiaceae; species Clostridiaceae bacterium HFYG-1003. The sequence goes on along the minus strand of CP102060.1, from coordinate 1,504,688 downwards.
CGGAGTGGCCGTCCAGGATATACCAGAGGATTTGAGAATCCAGTACGGCGTTCCGCAGGGCATCATGGTGATGGAAGTCATGGCAGGATCACCGGCTGAGGCTGCCGGCATATTGCCGGGAGACATTCTGATCAGCTTCGGCGGAGAAAAAGTGACATCCACGGTCCAGCTGAACACCATCAAGTCCCGCTACAAACCGGGCGACCGGGTTAAATTCACGATCTACCGCGACAGTGACAAGCAAACGTATGAGGGAACCATACAACTGGTCTCCGCCATGCGAAATTAGTTCGGGTTCAGAAAAAAGACAGGCTGCAGTGTGCTGCAGCCTGTCTTATCGTTTCATGAGGCTTGAAGATGAAAATATTTTTTGCCAGGTCATTCGAATGAAGCAGAGAGTTCGCCTACTGATGTTTCTGCAGGGAGTAGATCATGAAGTCAAATGTTACGGCGTCGATGACTGCAGCGATCTGCGCGATGCGTAGGTCATTTGGGGAGATCCATTGCCGGAGCAGGATTTCTTTTTGTGGGACCGTGGGCTGAAAGCTTTTCCGAAAGCGCTGTGCCCTCACCATGCCGCCTTCTTCCTGCAGTTGGTACAGTTCCCGAATTAATGCCGGTTTTTCTCTTAGACCAAGCCGGCGGCCGGTAAACAGATGACGGCGCAGTTCCAGAAGATGACCCGGTCCCGGGATAATCCGGAACATCCGATGCCCACTGGCCAGAATTCGAAGACTTTCTTCGATTCCGGACTGATCATCCAGCCGGATGACCCGGTCCATGGAACCAGTCGGAAGAGGCAGTCGATCAGCCAGAGCAGTAAAAATCAGCCGGTCCGGATTTTCTTTCAGCTGTAGGTCGACCGAAGGTTGGGCTGCTTCAAAGCCAATTCCGCTGCTTCCCAGAAACGGAGACAGAGAGGAACCGGTCAGGCAAAAGGGTTCCGTAGTTTGATCTGTCACACTTTCCAACAATTCCCGAAAGGGCGGCAATTGATGGAGCGCGAGTTCATTGGCGTAATAGGCTCGATCGCGGGCGTGGATTTTCACGGGGATAAAATTGATCGATCCTGATTTGGAGACATTGAAACTATGATTCGAGGTGCAGCGAACCTCATGGGAGATCATTTCCAGCGGATTGTGGCAGATCGGGCATACCATCATTCCGTTCAATCGGGCAAGTTTTTCATTGAGTTGGTTTAATTCCATTTTGCATCACCAATCTGAGTATATCATGCGTTATAATAGGGTTGATTTAATTTTGAAAGGACACGATTGCATGCGTTTGGTCAATTTGTTGAATGAAACTGAAGTGCTGGAGGAGTTTCGGCCTCTGGATAACCTTGATATTGAACGGATCACCAACGATTCCCGCCAGATCCATGCCAAAGCCCTGTATATAGCTATCCCCGGTACCCACGTGGACGGCCATCGATTTCTGAGTGATGTCAAAGCACGCGGTGGGGAAGCGGCTATAGTTGAACGGATTGACCCATCCGTTCCCATCGCACAGTATCGGGTGGTTAATTCGCGACAGGCCTGGAGCAGCCTGTCGGCGGCCTATTACGGGCATCCCACGCGAGATCTCTTTGTTTACGGCATCACGGCTACGAATGGTAAAACCACCATTTCCTTTATGCTCGATGAGATTATTCGGGCGGCCGGCATCACTTCCGGACTCATTGGTACGGTAAAGATCCGGATCGGCAGAGAGGTGATTCCGGCCGCGATGACAACTCCGGAAAGCTTTGAACTTCAGGGTTATTTTGCCCGGATGAAAGAGGAGGGAGTCAACACGGTGACCATGGAAGTGTCCTCCTCTGCCCTGGAACAGTTCCGCTGCGCGGATGTTCACTTTGATGTCGTTTCATTCAACAACTTTTCCAGGGAACATATAGACCAGCATGGATCGCTGGAAGCCTACTGGGAGGCCAAAGCTTCTCTGATTACCGGGGCCCGGGCCGAAACAGCAACAATCATTAATCTGTCTGATCCGGCGATTGCCCGTCTGGAGGGGAAGAGCAGCGGACAGGAAGTGACCTATTCTCTGACACAGGGGGTTGGCGATATCTATCCGGAAGCAGTCGATTTGTCGGGTGATTCGCCCCGCTTTACGCTGGTTATTTCCCGGGCGATTGTACTGCGGGGATCTCAACCGCTCACAATAGAACCGCAAAAGATACCAATAGAACTTTCTACACCAGGTCAGCACACGGTCGCCAACGCGGTAGCCTGCTGTGCCATGGCGCTGTGTCAGGGAATCGACCGTGCCGCCATTCAAATGGGTCTGAAGAATTTCAAGGGACTGGAACGCCGGTTTGAACTGATTTATGATGATCAGTTCAAGATCATCGATGATCACTTTGCCAATATGAACAATATTGAGACTTCGCTGAAAAGCCTCTCCAGCCTGCATTACCGGAAACTGCGCATGGTCTACGCCATTCGGGGCAACCGCGGTGTTACGGTGAACCGGGAAAATGTTCAGACGCTGGCTCGATGGCTGCCGCTGCTGAATCTGGATGAAATCATCGTGACGGAAACTCTGGGGGAAGTGACTGATAAAGATCGGGTCCTGCCGGCGGAAAAGGCGGTATTTTTTGAGGAGATTGAAAAGACTCCGTTGAAAGTGACCTTTCGGGCTGCTATGGATGAGGCCCTGCAGTATGCTTTAAGCGTAGTGGAGCCGGGCGATATCATTTTCCTGGCCGGCACGCAGGGCATGGATCTGGGAGGACGAAAAATTCTGACGATGCTGGCTCACCGGCATCCCGAGCGGGCGGAAGAAATTCTTCGCCCCATGACGGGAAGAGTTTGCGGTTAAGAAATAACACCCATTGAGCCTCCGACCGGTCGGATCCACGGGGGATAGCAGATGAACTGTCTAAAAATCAGACTTATTCAAATGATTTTCATTTCGAGAACAAGAAGAGGAAGGAACCAAAGATTATGACGAAAGTGGTACTCACCGGTGGCGGAACAGCCGGGCATGTAATGGGCAATCTGGCGATCCTGCCGGGACTTCGGACCAGGGGCTATGAGCTGTTATACATCGGATCTCATAACGGAATTGAACGGGATTTGATCCAGAAGGAAGGAATCCCTTACCATCCGATTTCTTCGGGCAAACTGCGCCGCTACAAATCGCTGAAAAACCTGACCGACATCTTCCGCGTAGCGAAAGGTCTCACCGATGCCCTGCGGATTCTGAAACGGGAAAAACCGGATCTGATCTTCAGCAAAGGGGGATATGTTACAGTTCCAGTCGCTATGGCGGCCGCTGCTCTGAAGATCCCCTTCATTGGCCATGAATCCGATCTGACACCTGGTCTGGCCAATCGGATCGCCGCCCGCTATGCTACGAAAATGCTTGTGACGTTTCCTGAAACCAGGGACTCCTTTGGAGAAAAGGGCGTCGTAGTTGGCTCGCCGGTTCGTGATGAACTGTTCCAGGGCGATGCCGGCAGTGGACGGGAATTCATGGGCTTTACTCCGGATAAGCCGGTGCTGCTGGTTATGGGCGGATCTTTGGGCGCAAATCTTCTTAATCAGCTGGTTTGGGCAAATCTGGAACGACTGCTGCAGGATTTTCAAGTGGTCCATCTGGTGGGAAAAGGAAATGTGAATTCACAGCTGGAGCGGACTTCGGGTTATGCCCAGTATGACTATATTGGATCCCGCATGAAGGATGTACTGGCTGCTGCGGGCTATATTGTATCAAGGGCCGGATCCAATTCTATCTTCGAGTTTCTGGCGCTGAAAAAGCCGAATCTGCTGATCCCGCTGGATCTGAACCAGAGTCGGGGGGATCAGATCCACAATGCCGAATCGTTTCAGAAAGCTGGCTATTCGTTGCTGCTTCGCGAGAAAGACCTTACGGCAGAAAGCCTGTTTCAGGCACTGCAGGAGCTGAAGGCCAGGACGGAGGAATTCCGGGACAATATGGACCGGGCGATAGTGAAAGGTGGGGCAGAAAAAATACTTGCTGTCATCGAAGATACTCTCGCCAGTCGTCACCAGGATGGGAAACGGCCGGAACCCTCGGAAAACCCCCCTCTGTTCGAAAAGAACATTGTCAGAAGCAATTTGCAGAAACCTGAAGCTCAGTAACATGCGGTTAATTTTTATTGAACGATGGCCTGCCGGCGAGATTCCGGCAGGCCATTCGTCTATAATGAAAGCAGAGTTGGCAATATCTTACTGAGATAATTTATTTAAAAGACTTAGACCCATTTCGATGCTAAGACCAAATACGATGCATTACTGGAGGTAGGAATGAAATTAAAATTTTCTGGTGCAGCCGGTTCAGTGACCGGTTCGTCCCATCTGCTGGAAGTGAACGGACATCAGGTTCTTCTGGATTGTGGTTTATATCAGGGGGCGGATGCAAAGATCCGTGGAAATGACGTATTCCCGTTTGATCCGGCGAAGATTGAATACCTGATTCTGTCTCATGCCCATATTGATCACTCGGGTCGAATTCCGATGCTTTATAAAAAAGGTTTTCGCGGACGAATTATTTCTACCCCGCCGACGTACGATCTTTGCGGGATCATGCTTCGCGACTCCGCTTTCATCCAGGAACAGGATGCTGAACGAGAAAACCGCCATCGCAAGAGAGGCCGGAAACCGCTGGAAGAACCGATTTACACCATCGAGCACGCCGAAGCCGTGCTGAAACTGTTTGAGACCCTGGATTACAATGAGCAGCTTGTCCTTTTCCCAGGCTTCCGGCTGCGCTTCCAGGATTCAGGTCATATGCTCGGTTCGTCGTTTGTAGAGATGTGGATTCAGGAAGAAGGCAGCGACGAGATCAAGGTCGTCTTCTCCGGAGATATCGGCAACCACAACATTCCCCTGATGCGGGAACCTCGCTACATTGACGAAGCGGATGTTCTAATCATGGAATCCACTTATGGAGATCGATTCCATGAACCACAGGTAAATGAAAATCAGAAGCTGCTGGGTATCATCAATTCTACGATTCGAAATGGCGGAAATGTGATTATTCCATCCTTCGCAGTGGGGCGTACGCAGGAAATCCTCTACGTTCTGAATGAATTCGCCGAGAACGGTCAGCTGGATAAGCGTACCCGCGTGTTTGTTGACTCCCCGCTGGCAAGCAAGGCAACAGCCGTTTTTGAAAAGCATAAGGCATATTTTGACCGGCATGCTCAGGAGCGAATGGAGCATGGCGATAATGTGCTGAGTTTTCCACAGCTTCATTTCACGGACAGCGTGGAAGACAGCATGAAGCTCAACCGGACCCGGGAAGGGCTGGTCATCATCTCCGCTTCAGGCATGGCCGAGGCTGGGCGAATTCGCCATCATTTGAAACATAATCTCTGGCGTCCCGAAAGTACGGTGGTTTTTGTCGGGTATCAGGCAGAACAGACCTTGGGGCGACTGATTCTGGACGGAAAGAAAGAAGTTCGGATATTTGGAGAGGAAATTGCCGTTGAAGCCAGAATTGAACAGTTGACAGGTTTATCCGGTCATGCGGATCAAAGAGGTCTGATTGAGTTTGTCGAAGCCTTTACCGTCAACCCGCCAAAGAAAATTTTCCTTGTGCACGGCGATGACGATGCGCAGGCGGTTTTGTCAGCCAGACTCCGGGAAAAAGGCTATCAGGTGGCCATACCGAAAGAAGGCACCATTGTAGACTGTTGTTCCAAGGAAGATCTGGAACGACCGGAAAAGACAACGATTGTTCCTGCAGAACATGTTCGTTTTACCTCCCGGTTCAAGGAACGGATTCTGGAATCCATCGGTCAGATGGATCTGAACAATATGACGGATGAACAGATTCTGGATGAAATCAGAGCGCTGCTTCATGCCAGAAAAACCAATCATCACTGATTCGATTCCATCCATTGATTTGTCAGCCTGTCCCACAGGGAAGAACGGGATCTGTTACATTCTTCAGGTAATCGCTTCCAGGGATGTCGTATATCTGTATCAATTAACTCGGATATCTATATCATTCAGAGAATGCTCCGCGGGTTTGCTCCGGAGCATTCTTTTTCTTCTGAGTTCTGACAATTTGAACAGAATTGTGAACTAAATCAACGCGTGATGTTCCGGTTCGGGAGATTTTGGGCTGTTTTCTGCACGGACCAATGATTCAGTCGATGTAAATCGATTTAATTGAGGCAGGCCAATCTGTTGCATTTTATTAACAATAGTATATAATTATAAAGACGGAGACGTTTTTTTATAACAAAATAATCGTGTATCATTGAAATGAGTGATCCCGTGCCAGCTGTTTTATTATTGAGCTGTCCGCCGGAATCAGGGAATTTCAAAAAAATTTCATGTAAGGGAGAGATTACAGACATGAGACAAATCAAAACCATGGATGGAAATACCGCTGCTGCTCACGTATCATATGCGTTTTCAGAAGTAGCTGCGATCTATCCGATCACACCGTCTTCCCCAATGCCTGAGTCAGTAGACGAATGGGCCTCCAAAGGAAGAAAGAACTTATTCGGCACGGTCGTAAAAGTCGTGGAAATGCAGTCCGAAGCAGGAGCCGCCGGAGCAGTTCACGGTTCTTTGCAGGCAGGTTCTCTGACCAGCACATACACAGCTTCCCAGGGACTTCTGCTGATGCTTCCCAACATGTACAAGATTGCCGGTGAATTGCTTCCCGGTGTATTCCATGTTGCGGCCAGAGCACTGGCAGCCCATGCACTGTCGATTTTCGGCGACCATCAGGACGTCATGGCAGCCAGAGCTTCCGGATTTATCATGTTGGCTGAATCCAGTGTTCAGGAGGTCATGGATCTCTCCGCAGTAGCTCATCTGACGGCGATTAAGGCCAGCCTTCCGGTTTTGAATTTCTTTGATGGTTTCCGTACCTCTCATGAAGTTCAGAAGATCGAAGTTTGGACTGATGAAGAATTAGCCAAAATGGTTGACTGGGACAAGATTCAGGAATTCCGTTCCAAGTCTCTGAACCCGGAACGCCCTGTCACCAGAGGAACCGCTCAGAACCCGGACATCTATTTCCAGGGCAGAGAAGCTTCCAATCGGTACTACAATGAAGTTCCAGCCATTGTTGAGAACTACATGCATGAAGTCAGCAAAGTAACCGGCAGAAATTATGGTCTGTTCAACTATCATGGAGCAGCAGACGCAGAAAATGTCATTATCGCTATGGGATCTGTCTGTGACGCGGCTGAGGAAGTTGTAGACTACCTCGTAGCCAAGGGTGAAAAAGTTGGACTGGTCAATGTCCATCTGTATCGTCCGTTCTCAGTGAAGCATTTCCTGGATGTCGTGCCAAAGACTGCCAAGAAGATCGCAGTTCTGGATCGGACAAAGGAACCAGGCGCACACGGCGAACCCCTTTATTTGGATGTCCGCACCGCTTTCTACGATGTTGAGAATCGGCCGGAAATTGTTGGCGGACGCTATGGACTGGGATCCAAGGATGTGACCCCGGGCCAGATCATTTCCGTATTCGATAACCTCAAGCGCAACGAAGTGAAGAACGGATTTACCGTAGGTATCGTTGATGATGTTACCTTTACTTCACTGCCGACCGCAGAAGAAGTTAATATCACTCCGGCAGGCACTGTACAGTGCAAATTCTGGGGTCTTGGATCCGATGGAACGGTTGGCGCTAATAAATCCGCCATCAAGATCATCGGTGACCATACCGATCTGTACGCACAGGGTTATTTCTCCTATGACTCAAAGAAATCTGGCGGTATTACGGTTTCCCACCTCAGATTCGGAAAGAACAGAATTCGGGCACCATACCTGATCCAGCAGGCTGATTTTATTGCCTGCCACAATCCTTCCTATGTTAACAAGTATGACCTGTTAAAGGGCATCAAGGACGGAGGAACCTTCCTGCTGAACTCTCCCTGGGCAGCAGAAGAAGTTGAAAGCAAGCTGCCGAACAAACTGAAGAGAACCCTGGCTGAAAAGAACGCTAAGTTCTACATCATCGATGCCCAGGCCATTGCTGAAGAAATCGGCCTTGGAACCCGCATCAACATGATCATGCAGTCTGGATTCTTTAAGCTGGCAAACGTTATTCCGGTTGAAGATGCCGTGCGTTATCTGAAAGACTCTGTGGTCAAGAGCTATGGCATGAAGGGCGAAAAGATCGTCAACATGAACAATGAAGCCATTGACAAGGGTGTAAACGCTCTGGTTCAGATTGAAATCAAGCCGGAGTGGAAGAACCTGCCGGATGATGCTGCCGCCAAGGCAGAAGTTCCGGAGTTCATCTCCAAGGTTCTAGTTCCAATGAATGCTCAGGAAGGCGACAACCTCCCGGTATCAGTTTTTGCCGATATCGCCGATGGTACCTTCCCGCAGGGAACTGCTGCCTTCGAAAAACGCGGAATTGCAGTCAATGTGCCTGAATGGCAGATCGATGCCTGTATCCAGTGCAACCAGTGTGCTTATGTTTGTCCGCATGCTGTCATTCGTCCATTCCTGGTAAGCGAGGAAGAAAAAGCCAACGCACCGGAAGGATTTGCAACCAAGAAAGCAATGGGCGGAAAGGCCTTCGAAGGTCTTGACTTCAAGATCCAGGTTTCAGTCCTCGACTGTACCGGATGCGGAAACTGTGCTCAGGTTTGTCCCGCACCGGAAAAAGCTCTGATCATGAAGCCAATCGAATCTCAGATGCATGAAACGGCAAACTGGGATTACGCAATGAGCCTGGCTCCTAAGAAGAATCCGATGAACCGGATGACTCTCAAGGGATCCCAGTTCGAGAAGCCGCTTCTGGAATTCTCCGGCGCCTGCGCAGGCTGTGGAGAAACTCCTTATGTCAAGCTTGTTACCCAGCTTTATGGCGAACGCATGATGATTGCCAACGCCACCGGCTGTACCTCCATCTGGGGAGCTTCCGCACCGGCAACTCCTTACACCACCAACCACCTTGGAGAAGGTCCGTCATGGGCTAACTCTCTGTTCGAAGACAACGCGGAATATGGCCTTGGCATGTACCTGGGTTATAATGCGCAGAGAGAACGGATCAAGGGAATGGTTGAAGCTTACCTCGCATCAGGCAAGGCAGAAGGCGAACTGAAGGCTGCCTTCGAGAACTTCCTGGCAAACTACAGCAAGGCCGATGAATCCAGAGCTGCCAAGAATGCAATCCTGCCGCTCATCAAGGATTCCAATGACGAGACCTTGAAGTTCCTCTACAAGAACAAAGAATTCATGTCCAAGAAGAGCCAATGGATCTTCGGCGGAGACGGATGGGCTTATGACATCGGATACGGCGGACTGGACCACGTGCTCGCTTCCGGTGAGGATGTCAATGTTCTGGTTCTTGATACCGAAGTTTACTCCAACACCGGCGGACAGTCTTCCAAGTCCACTCCGACTGCGGCAATCGCTAAGTTTGCAGCATCCGGAAAACGGACCAAGAAGAAGGATCTCGGCATGATGGCCATGAGCTATGGTTATGTCTATGTTGCTCAGATTGGTATGGGCGCTGACAAGAACCAGGCGATGAAGGCCATCACGGAAGCAGAAGCATACAACGGACCGTCACTGGTTATCGCATATGCTCCCTGTATCAACCAGGGTCTCAAGAACGGTATGGGCATGAGCCAGGAAGAAACCAAACGCGCCGTTGAATCCGGCTACTGGGTACTCTACCGGTACAACCCGACCCTCAAGGATCAGGGCAAGAATCCGTTCACACTGGATTCCAAAGAACCCAAAATGCCATTCAGAGACTTCCTTATGGGAGAAGTTCGCTACGCTTCCCTGCTCAAAGCATTCCCAGAAGAAGCAGAAGCGCTGTTCGCCAAGACCGAACAGGACGCACGGGAACGCAGAGACAGCTATGTTCGCTTAACAGAAATGGATTTCTCCAAATACGCTGTTGCGCCAGAGCTGAAAAAGAGCGAAGACAAACCGGTTGAAACGGTTGTTCATGCATCTGCGGTAGCAAGCCCGGAATCAGCTCCCAAAGCTGGTCAGGACGTGCCCAAGGCTGAAAACAACGACAATCTGGAAGGGGAAGAGGCTGCTCCGACACATCATGCCGGAACAGACAAATAAACCCTGAATAAGTCAAATAAGGAAACCGGGAATCCTCCTGGTTTCCTTGCTTTTGCCCACGCTGCCATGAATCGCCAGGGACAGCCATCCGGCAAGGCGGCTCTGTTCGGGATCGAAGGATTTCCTCTCGACTATGAAAGAGAATATGGTATGATGTTATTGGAAAAAAATGATCTAATCTGGAGGTAGCTATGAAATATTTTATAGACACAGCAAACGTTGAAGAAATCCGCAAGGCAGCAGAGCTCGGCCTGCTCTCTGGCGTCACCACCAATCCTTCCCTGATCGCCAAGGAAGGCAGAAAATTCGAAGATGTCATTAAGGAAATTACCGAACTGGTCGATGGACCCATCTCAGCGGAAGTAGTCTCACTCGAGGCAGACGGAATGCTGAAGGAAGGCCGGGAACTGGTTAAAATCCATCCTAATATCGTCATTAAAGTTCCGATGACGGCAGAAGGTTTAAAGGCGACTCATCAGTTCAAGAAAGAGAACATCAAGGTCAATGTAACACTGGTCTTCTCCGCCGAACAGGCTCTGGCAGCTGCCCGTGCTGGTGCCGCCTACGTTTCTCCGTTCATCGGCCGTGTCGATGATATGGGCATAGACGGCGTTCTCCTCATTGAAGAAATCGCCACTATTTTCAACATGTTCGATATCGATACCGAGATTATTGCGGCTTCGATCCGCAATCGCCGTCATATCGCCCAGGCAGCACTGGCTGGCGCTGATATATCAACGGTTCCCTATAAAGTTCTCATGGAATCACTGAACCATCCGCTGACCACGTCTGGAATCGAACGGTTCCTGAAAGACTGGGAAGGCGTTAAAAACCTGTAATCCATCAGTCTGAGACCCCTCTGTCAGTCTGGAAATGTTTCCGATCTGACAGGGGGTTTTGTATACGTTGCGTGAACTTTCATGGTGAAAGGCCGGCAGATCAATTTGATGCAATCAAATTTTGGTATAATAGGAGGAAAGAAAGACTCCCGGAATTAAGAATGAATGGATTACCGACGGAGTCAGAAGGAGATTCACCATCATGAATAGGCAAATCAAATCAATTCTGGCGATTATTGTTTTTATCGCCATTCTGGGAGGCCTGAAACTCGTTTATGACGCAAACGTGAAAAAAGGAACTCTGGAAGGGGTGGCCGGGAATATAACAACCTCGGGTCCGAATGTGACCCAGCCGTCAGCGGCTACAATCCCGCCGGCAACAGGAGCTTCTACTCAGCCTACGGGTTCGACCGGAGAGCGTCCAACGGTCATGCTGCCCGATGCAACAGTCTATGATGCTCAGGGCAACACAGTGAAGCTGTCCTCGTTCCGCGGAAAAAAGACCATTATCAATGCCTGGGCCAGCTGGTGCGGACCATGCAAGGCTGAGATGCCGGATTTTGCGGAACTGGACCGGGAAGCCGGGGATGACTATCAAATCGTCATGGTAAATATCCAGGGTGGACTGGAGACCAGGGAAAATGCAGATCGATTTTTGAAGGATAATAACCTTGAGTTCACCACCATGCTGTACGATGAAGATATGGATTTTGCCCAAATGCTTGAGATCAGCAGCATTCCCACCACAATTTTCGTCGATGAGGAAGGTCAGATCCATATCTATCAGCAGGGCATGCTCAAGAAGTCACAGGTTCTTGAAGGCCTGAGCTACCTGGAGTAAGCCATGGATGCATCGGAACTGATCCTGTTGCTCATCGAAGGGATGCTGGCATTCATTTCACCTTGTTTTCTGCCGATGATTCCGGTTTACATCAGCTATCTGGCAGGTCAGGGAGAACAGAACCAGAAGACCCTGATAACCAACGCCCTGGGCTTCATCCTGGGTTTTACGGTGGTTTTTGTCAGTCTGGGTCTGACGGCCACCACTCTGGCCAAATTTTTAATTGCCGAGCGTCTTCTCCTGCAGCGCGTCGGCGGGGGACTCCTGATCCTGTTCGGGCTCAATATGACGGGTATTTTGAAGATCAGCTGGATGAATCGTGATTTTCGATTCCATGGCCCGGCGGCCAGACAGACCTTCTTTTCATCCTTCCTGTTTGGTGTTATCATATCTTTTGGATGGAGTCCCTGTCTGGGAGCATTTCTCGGCGCGGCTCTCATCCAGGCCGGGAATTCTGCCACAGTCTGGATCGGAGGATTCAAACTGCTCATTTTCAGCCTGGGGCTTGGTATTCCTTTCCTTGTTACCGCACTTTTATTCAACAATCTGACCGGCGTGTTTCAAGGTGTCCGCCGACATTACGAGACCATCAGTCTAATTTCTGGGATCTTTCTGATAATCATGGGAATTCTGATGGTATTGGACCGTTTTACTTTTTATGCCAATGTATTCTATTAAATCTGTTTATGACAGCATGGAACAGGCGGGTTCATCGACAGGATGTCCCGAATCATGGAGGTTTGAATTGCAAAAGACAAAATTACTGATCATTCCGGCAATCCTGCTGGTGCTTGGCGGCTGTGCCATGGAAGTTACACCGGGAAACCCGAACCAGACAGTTCCCGTGACCCAGCCCGCTCAGACTCAATCCGTCGCGACAACTGTACCGGTGGCAACAAAACCGCCGCTGGCACCAGAAGATCAGGCGAAACTCAAAGAGTGGGAAGAAAAGATTTATCCAGGAACCACCATTAATAAAATTGATGTTTCCGGACTTACACTCGATCAGGCAAAGAAAAAAGTGGAAAAAGAACTGATGGATCCATTAAAAGACCGCCGGGTTCGTTTTTCCTACGCCAACAAGAAAAACTACATGAGCTACAATAAACTGGAAGTAGCAATTGATGAAACCGTCTATCAGCAAGCCCTGGCCAACGGCAAGGATGCCACCGACGAAGAGAAACTGAAGTTTATCGAGGAGGGAAAACCCCTGGAACTGGACCCGGTTCTGGTATTCAATGATGGCTATGTGCTGGAAATGATGGAAGAGATCCAGGAAAATCTGACGGCTCTGTCTCATCAGTTTGCCGCCAAACGGGTTGATGGCAAAGTGGTGCTCAAATCCGGCGCCACAGAAGAGGTGCTTGATCGGGATGCCTTCCAGGCAGCTGTCCGCGAAGCGGTGGACTTCAGTCCGAAAAACAATCCCTACATAGAAGTTCCGGTCACGAAAATTCCGGTTACCATCACTCAGGCACAGCTTGATGCGATCGACAAACGGATTGCCAGATTTTCCTCTAACTACGGCTGGTCCTATGACGCGAGAAAATTCAATGTCAAGCATGCCGCGGGCAAGATCAGCGGCAGTCTGATCATGCCGGGTCAGGAATTCTCCTTTAATCAGTCCATCGGCGGCGGTGCCGGAACATCCAACGGCTTCCAGAACTCCGGTGTATATGTCGGACTGGACATGGTTTCGGAACCAGGCGGCGGAGTCTGTCAGGTTTCTTCCACCATGTACAATGTTATTCTGAAGCTTGGCATTACCCCGACTCAGCGGAAAAATCACGGAATGAGCATTGGGTACCTGCCTCCAGGCATGGATGCCGTCATTTATGCACCAAGTCTGGATCTGCGCTTTAAAAACCCTTTTGATGATCCGATCTACATCACGACAAGTGCCGACGGAGACACATTGACCTTCAATGTCTACGGAGCAGCCGACGCCATGGGCGGTTATTCCTACAAGTACGAACAGGAAGTGTACAAAGAAGAAAAGGCTGAGATCAAGGAAATGAAAGACCCTACGATTCCCAAGGGAGCCATTGTGCTGGATCCCGTCCCCCATAACGGTTCGTCAGCCCGAGTCTACAAGCTGACTTATAAAAACGGCAAGCTGATCAGTCGCAAACTGTATACGGACAATACCTATCGCCGTTCAGACGGAATCCGCCGGATCGGAACGGGCGTCGGCAGCCAGGTGAATAAAAAATGGTATTTCGAGCGTAAAGTTCTCCAATACCCCAAAGGCTGGGATGGTCCAAGATAAATAAACCACATTAAAAAACGAATGAATCGAACAAGGCCTGGAGCATTCAACTGCTCCAGGCCTTGTTCGGTTCTACATGCGATAGAGAAACCACTCGCCGGTGGAAATCTCATATTTCAGTTCAAACATCCGGATCTGTTCCTGTACCGGTCCGCTGCAGGTATAGATGTCAATGAATGATTTTCCGCTGCGTTCCCGGCGGCGGCGGCTGATCTGATCAACCATGATCGTTTCATAACCGGCATCGGACAGAATAACGCGGAAGCGAAGGGGGGTGATCCGGCCGTCTCTGGAAAAGGTGGCTACCACCTCAATGGGAATCAATAATACTTCCATGGTTTACCCTGCCTTACAGATTACTGTTCATAAATTTGAAGCCCGGTTCATCCACTCCGCCGGAGAATGGTTTCGTATCAGATGAGATGAAGGTGCCCCGGATGAGTGAATCATCCCCAAAACGCTGCCGGATCTGCAGTACAGTATCGTCCAGCTTCTCTTTTTTTGAATCTGTTCCAGATCAAGCAAAGACAGTTGAACCACCTGATTGGATCTCAGATGGGAGAAGGAGACGCCGAGTTTGCGAACAGCCTGACCCTCCCATATTTCATCAAAGAGGGCCCTGGCAATCTCATAAAGCGCAGTCATGGAATCCGTCTGCTGGGGCAGCTGACGCTGACGCCGCCGGGTTTTGAAGTCAGTGGTGGTGTAGTGAACCGCAACGCAGGTCGTATGGAAACCGGCTGCCTTGAGTCGCGGCACCAGGGTTTCCAGCAGAGACAGCAGCGTGCGGTGGCAGGCTTGACGTTCGGTGAGATCGTGAGGCAGGGTGGTTGAATTTCCCATGCCTTTTGTCTCCAACGTGCCCTCCGGATGAACTTTGGAGGAATCTCTGCCCCAGGCAAAATTCCAGATAACCATGCCGATTTTGCCGAATTGACCGGCCAAAAAACCACGATCGCAGCGAGCCAGCTGACCAATGGTTGAGAGGTTGATGTTTCGCAGCCGTTTGGCCAGTGCCGGACCAACCATAAAAAGGTCTTCAATCGGCAGTCCGTGCAGTTTGACTTCGACTTCCTCAGGATATAGCGTATGGACCAGATCAGGTTTTTTAAAATCGGAGGCCATTTTCGCGCACAGCTTGTTGGTTCCGATTCCAACATTCACAGTGAAACCCAAAGTCCGTTTGATTTCACGTCGAATCTGGTGAGCGATGCGTAGCGCTTCCGGTCGGGCCAGCGGCCCCATATCCAGAAAGCACTCATCGATGGAGTACCGTTCCAGCACGGGGCTGTAAGCGGACAGGATTTCGACCATGGCCTCACTGGCTTTGACGTAGACCTGATAACGTGGAGGCACAATCACTAGATCAGGACACTTCGCCAACGCAGAGAACAGCGTCTCACCTGTCACGATGCCAAAGGCTTTGGCAGGTACTGACTTGGCCAGAACAATGCCGTGCCGGTTTTCCGGATCCCCGCCCACGATGGCAGGCAGCTTCCGAAGATCTCGGACAGCACCGTGAGCCAGATCCCAGACGGCGCTCCAGGCCAAATAAGCTGAGTTAACATCAACATGCAGAATAATGGATTCCATGAGCCGCCTCCTGTTGGTTTCACTGGATCCATGAACTGGATCTTCAGCTTCATTATATCGAACAAATGTTCTAATGTAAAGCGGAAGACTCCAATTATTCGTTGAGATCAGTGCGGATCAATTATCACAAAATAAACATCCAAGCTAACCACTCACCACGGGAACATCACAGTCTCCATGTGTACATCACAGTCACCATGAGTACATTACAGTTTCCCTGGTTACATCACACACCGTATACAGGAAACAGCCGGCTCCACTGGAGTCGGCTGTTTCGTTAAATATACGTTTTGTGGAATCGACGGTAAAGGTTCTCGGTGTTGTCAAGGAATGCCTCGACTCTTCGTTCATATTCTTCCCGATGCTGATAATAGCCTAACAGGTGAGGGGAGTCGGGGGCGATGTAGATCTCATTGTATCCTAGTTTGAAGCTGGCCAGGATCTTGGACATTTTGGGGGGGACCATCTGATCCGCACCGGAATGGATGAACAGGACAGGCACTTCCAGGGCCTGAATTTCGGTGAGGGGTGAAACATTTGCCAAAGAAAAACCGGCACGCCGTTTGATAATCTGGTCAATGAGCATCAGCAGCTTTTTGGAACGGGTTCCAAGGAGTCGCTCCTCAAGTCCCAGCATGACTTCCAGAAGTTCTGAAAATGAAGAATCGGCAATGGCAAAGCCGATCCGTTCATCCTGATAGAGCGTCATGAGAGCAGTAGCAGCTCCGCCTGATTCCCCGTGAAAGCCAAGGAGCGAGTCGGATCCATACCGCTGGAACATCAAATCAGCCTGAGCTTTCAGATCCCATCGCTCGAAATAGCCATAAGTATAGTTGAGTCCGCCACTGGTACCATGATATCTGGCGTCGCACATCAGGACGTTGTACCCAAGCTTTCGGTATAACTGGAGGAATTTATAGGAGGCAATGAGGTTTCGGCCTTCCCGGTGCAGCAGAATAACGCTTTTATCTGACTTTAGATCAAATAAGCGGCCGTTGATCTGATAGCCGTAATTTGAAGTAATCGACACTTCTTCATATGGAATGCTTTTTAGCTGGGCAAATTCCGATTCGCTGTAGCCCAGGCGCTTTTTCAAGTCGGCTTCAATGTCTTCATAGTCATCCTTCGGGGGGTGGATAATCCGCTCAGCAATGAGCCAGGCCCCTCCGGAAGTGAGCAGGGCACTGGCCGGGACCAGACCTGCCAGAATCATGAGGATTGTCTGAAATGGCATGGGGACCTCCTTTCCTGCATAATGCTGATATCAAATTGATACCATTATTCTATCGCATAATCATGAACTAAAAATAGATAATTAAATTTATCTTGAAAATGACTGAATCAAGGCCTGGCAACGATGAAAACATTTTCGTCCGGGGATTGTAGTACCCTCATTATTTGAGACATAAATATTCAGCGATTTGGAGGAGTTTATTGAATATTTATGAACATGAGCAAAAACAGACCCTCTTTTTGAAAAAAACACTCAATGAACCCGCAAAAAGATTATGATTATCATTAAACCGTTGGTGCACCGAGGAAATTCAGGATTTTCAGTTATGAAGTCTATAATTTTTATCCATAACAAAATTATTCTTCTTGATTCTTATTGTTTTAAGCATTATTGTTGTATTTGGAATTGTTATAGAAATGTACCAACTTACGAATTGAACTTCCCCAAACCGGACTCAATCCAAGCAATACCGCTTCTTCCAACGAAATCGAAAGTAGGCAATGAATGAATCATAACGTAAAAAGAATATGGAATTATTTTACTTCGCTTCTGGTTGCGCTGGTAGTTATTCTGGCTCTCCTCCTGGTGGGTGTCCGCCTCATCGGCTATCAGGTATACACCGTCCTGTCCGGTTCCATGGAACCGACTTATGCAACCGGTTCCCTGATCTACGTCAGGCCTACTGAGGCAAAGGACATCATCGTGGGAATGCCCATCACATATGTATTGGATGAAAAGCTGACTGTGGTCACGCATCGGGTCATCGCAGCTGACCCGGTCAATCAGCAGTTTACTACCAAAGGGGATGCCAATCAGACACCGGACGGATCACCGGTTCACTTTAAGAATCTCATCGGCACTCCGGTCTTTACCATTCCCTACCTTGGGTATCTTGCCAATTATATACAGAAACCCCCTGGCATGTACTTTGCCATCGCAGCAGGTCTCATCCTGATTCTCTTAGTCTTCCTGCCGGACCTGTTGGGTGAAGATACAGAAAAACCCAAGGCCGAGGAGTCCAATTCCTAACCCAGAGGGCAATGCCGCAAGGCTCCCCATAGATTCTTTATTATCGGAGGTAAATCATGAAATCAAAACGCAAAGCACTACTTCTCGCCTTCAGTGCGATCCTGCTCGTCGCAGCCTCAGTACTGGGCACGTACGCCTTCCTGACCGCCCAGTCACAAAAGGTTGAAAATACCTTTACCGTAGGAAAAGTAGCAATCACTCTTGATGAAGCCAAAGTCACAGCCATGGGCGTTGTGGATGGCTCAGAGCGTGTTCAGGCCAACAGCTACAAATTGATTCCAGGTCATAGCTATGTCAAGGATCCGACGGTTCACATCACTGCAGGCAGTGAGGACAGCTGGCTCTTCGTGCGAGTCAACAATGGTCTCTCCGCCATCGAAAAAGCCGGGGACACGACCATTGCCAAGCAGATGGAGAAACTTGGCTGGACTGCTGTTGCCCCAGGCAGCGATATCTATGCCTATCAGAGTACCGTAAAGGCCGATGCCAACATTAAGGTATTCGAGCAGTTCATCGTCGATGGCGCAAAAACCGGAACTGACCTGACAGCCTATGCACCGGCCACGATTACAGTTGAAGCGTACGCCGTCCAGGCGGATGGATTTGCTAACGCTGATGCTGCTTTCAAAGCCGCTCCGTTCCCCGCTCCGTAGGAATCCAACACCAATATCAGAGGACTTATTCGTTCGAAGATCAATATCCCTTATACCAGCCTCACAATGTACCACATGACACCTGAATACGAAATTACAGATTTAGAAACGACTTCATAGCGTTCGTCATTAATGGGTTAAAAAAAAGGAGAAAAGAAAAAATGAAGAAGAAAATCACAACACTGGCACTCGTTGCCGCCCTGTTTGCTGTTACCCTTGCTGGCGCCACTCTGGCATTCTTTACCGATAAGGACAGCAAAGCCAATGTTTTCACCGTAGGTAATGTTGCGATCACTCTCACCGAGCCGAACTGGCAGCAACCTGCTGCCGTACAGCCTGGCGTTACCTATGAGAAAAATCCAATCGTGACCAATGATGGCGCAAACAATGCCTGGGTCCGCGTCAATGTGACCGTCACCGACGCTGCTGCCTTCAAGACTGCCATGACGAAGCACAGCATTACTCAGCTGGAGGGAATCTTCGCTGGATATGACACAGCCAAATGGGATCGGGCTGCGATCACCGAAGACACGGCGAAGGACACCATTACCTATTCGTATTACTACAACACTGTTCTGGCTCCTACAGCCACTACCGGCGCGCTCTTCACCAGCGTGACTTTGCCAGCTAAGTTTGACAATGCCGACATGACTTCCCTGGGTGCTGATTTCACGATCACAGTAACTGCCGATGCGATTCAGGCGGACACTTTTGGTAATGCAGCAGATGCCTTCAGCGCATTTGACGCACAGACCCCCTAGGACTGACTTTAAATAACAAGTGTCTGCCCGCCGAGGGCAGACCATACGAGAGTACCCGGCACAACTCGTGCCGGATCTTCTCATATGGTCAGATCGATAGATCATAGATATGCTCAGGACAGAGATTGATAAATATATATATTGCAGGACCTCGAAACAGACAGAAGAGGACTGCCTGAAAAAGGAGACGGATGCAGTGAAACGTAAACTGATGCTTCTGGCTTTACTCATGAGCTTATGCTCAATTCTCACCATTGGGACTTTAGCGTACTTCACCTCAGAAGAACGGGCCCATAATATCATTACTACCGGAAATATAGCCATTGAGCTCCAGGAACTGACGAACGAGCTGGATGAAACAGGCCAGCCGGTTGCTTTTGAAAATGTTCATGGCGTAATGCCAGGATCACAGATCAGTAAGATTGCTCAGATTAAAAATACGGGCAGTGCGGATGCTTATGTTCGGGTTAAGGTAGATGCTGCCATCACGCTGTCATCGGAGCGTGGGGAGCAGCCGGATTTATCCCTGATTCAGCCGGATTACAATCTGGAGCACTGGCTTGTGGGTGAGGGCGGCTGTTTCTACTACAGAAGGCGTCTGAAACCGGGAGAAACCACCGTTCCCTTATTTACAAAGGTGACTTTTGCCGAGACGATGGACAACCGGTACCAGAACAGCACCGCCATTGTCGATGTCAGGGCTCAGGCGGTTCAGGCGGACAACAACGGAGATCATGTCCTGGAAGCCAGAGGCTGGCCTGAACTGTCAGCAAACCAATGAGGAGGTCGATCATGAAAAAGAAAATACTCGCAGGCATCCTCATTTTCCTGATGATGATATCCGCAGGAATACCAGAAACCTATGCAGCCGGCACGATCCTGCCGGATCAGAGTGGGACGATGTATGAAGCATCGCCTCATTTTGTGACGTCAACGCCGGATTCCGTTCCTGACGCCGAGCAGGATTCATTGACCGAATCAGAACCTCAGGAAGTACCTGCTTCCGAGGGGCTTATCAATGAAGAGGTCGAATTGTGTCCTACCTGCGGGTTACCGAACTGTGCAGAAGGATGTACGGAACATCCGGAACATTGCAGCTGCCAGGTCCACCCGGTGAGCGGGGAACCAAAGGATAAGGATTCTGACCGGGCGGATCTGAACGATTATACTCCGGAACAGGTCGAGACCTTTACCAAGGGCCTTATCGTCAATGGCAAGCTCATTACTGGCATCGAACTGAAAGACTACCTGTTTCAGACGCTGAAGAAAAAGGACTTTCCTTTGGCGATCAATCAAATGAACAAGGATCAGGCAGGAAGCTTGGAGGGACTTGTTTCTAGTCATGAAGGCACCCGAATTGTTGAGGAGATGGTTCATCCGGGATTTATCTCCAATGATTATTCAGTATCAAAAATGATCAGTTCTTTTTCCAGGAACCGGTTGGGTCTTTTGGCCGCAGCACCTGTATCGGGTCCAGTGTGGCCGAATGAAGGTGCCATATTACTGGATAAAAAGGCTGTGGCTCTCCCGGATGATCTGTGGGAAGTCACGCTGAAAATTCAAGGGAAGAACTACAAGACAACGTCGGATGTTGTTTTGATCATTGACAATTCCAACAGCATGTACAATGATGCATCAAGAATAAAAAATACGAAAATAGCAGCCAAGGAATTCGGCGAGAAATTGCTGAAAGTGGGGTCCACTACCCGACTGGCGGTGGTCGTTTATGGCTCGGGGCTGGTTGATTCAACAGTATTCTTTGATTCAGCCACAAAGACTCAATTTACGCAATATATTGATTCCATTAATCAAAACGGATATTACGCCAACAACTATGATTCCGGCGGCACAAATATCCAGGCAGGGCTTCACGAGGCGGACCGGATTCTTTATTCAGCTCAGTCTACCGGCAAACTGAAGAATATCGTTCTCCTCAGTGACGGTGAACCCACCTTCAGTTATGAGTTCACCGGATCGGCTAGTTATGTAGACTGCACTGCGGGAAAGAATCATAAGACGGACCATTCCGGCGGTTATTTTACCAACATCAGAATGACCGCTGATTACACCAGAGTGGCCGGAAGCGGAAGTTCTTTTTACGTATCTTCAAATACATCGATCACCATACGATGTAATCATAATGTGGTAAGGACCTATAAAGTTTACGACGGCAATTCAGCTTTTCAGAACAGCGGCGGAAACAATGGTATGGCAACGATCTGGGAAGCAAACCAAACCAAGGCAAAGGGCACGACGGTCTATTCCATTGCTCTGCAGGCCGGAACAAATGGCGAGGCAGTATTGAAAGCGGTTGCCTCTGACGGAACTCTGGGAAAGGGCTATTTCCGAATTGCTGCCAATGAAACCAATGTCCCCAGGGTTTTGACGAATGCCTTTGCCTCGATTGCCGGCAGCATCGCAATCGCTGCATCCAATTCCCGAGTCACCGACCCCATGGGCGATAAGGTAGCGTTGGAGTTTTCGGGAGCCAGCCCTGTTTCTACGAATGACCTGACCGTATACCGGGCCGGTCTGGCTGATGTCTATCTGAGCCAAGGCAGTCTGACCTATGATCCGGTCACCCGGTCGATTCTATGGCAGGCAGGCAATGTGAATGAAGGAAATGACCCAACGATGATCTACCGGGTCGGAGTTCGGCCGGGAGTCACCATTTTGCCTGGCGAAATCGTTGATACCAATAAAGAAACGACCTTTGAATACACAGACTATCTGCAAAATCCGGTGGTGAAGGAATTTCCTCTCCCCAAGGTCAATGTGGGAGGCGGAACGATCCTGGTACACTGGTACCGGGTGAACGAGTTGGGAGAACCGGTGAACTCCGAGGGGTTACCGGTCGAAGAACCGCAGTTCGCTCAACAGATCCAGCCCGCCGACTATTTTGAATTCAATGGCACGAGTGCTCTGAACTACAACACAAGTTATATAGTCACAGCTCAGGTGTTTGCGGATTATGAATATCGGGAATTCATCTGGAACGACCTGACAGGATCCGCCCCATCGGTGAGTGTTACAATCCCGGCAGGAGACAGCAGCCAGGAAGTCTGGTTTGGCTATTATCTCGATGAGCTGTCCGATTTGCGCATTGTGAAAACAATTGTGGGGAATGAAACAGATCCCGAGCAGAAATTCCTGTTTCAGGTAACGGGAACTGATGCGAAGACCGCAGGCATCGACCTGACCGTTTCTCTTTCCGGAAATTCAGAACTTCTGATAAAGGATCTGCCCAAGGGGAATTATACGGTTCGGGAACTGACCGAATGGTCCTGGCGGTATACGCCGGATCAACAGCAGATCGATGTGGCGACGAACCCCAGAAGTACTGCTGAAGTCAGCTTCCGTAACCAGAAGACATCGGACCAATGGCTCTCGGGCGATTCCTGGATCCGAAATATTTTTCAATTACTTGGTAAATAGGAGGTAGGGATGAAACCAAATAAAATATTGAATCTGGGCTCCCTGATGAAATCCTCCGGTATGTTCCTGGCAGTCGGACTGATTCTGCTCTTTGGAATCGGATCAACGTATTCCCTGCTTGTATCCAAATCGGACCAGGTGGTGAACAGTTTTTCGCACGGGGTGGTTTCAGTCGAAATCATGGAATCCTTCGATGGACAGA
Source organism: Clostridiaceae bacterium HFYG-1003 (assembly GCA_024579835.1). Taxonomy (NCBI): domain Bacteria; kingdom Bacillati; phylum Bacillota; class Clostridia; order Eubacteriales; family Clostridiaceae; species Clostridiaceae bacterium HFYG-1003. The sequence goes on along the minus strand of CP102060.1, from coordinate 1,481,792 downwards.
CCAAGCGGGATGTGACTGTTGCCAATACGGGCAATGTTTCGGCATATGTCCGGGCAGCCATTCTGGTGACCTGGAGAGACGCTTCTGGAAATATCATCGGGAAACAGCCCGAACTGGGAACGGACTATACCCTCGAACTCAACCGGACAGACTGGTTTATGCTGGATGGATTTTTCTACCATCGCGCTCCCGTGGGCTCAGGTGAGGTTTCCAGCGTTCTGATTCAGGAGGCCAGACAGCTCAGGCCAAATGCGAACAGCCAGCTTTCCATCGAAATACTCGGATCCGGAATCCAGAGCACGCCGTCCTTGGCGGTGGAAGAGGCCTGGAACGTAGCTGTGGTCAATCATCGGCTGGAGGTGTCTCCATGAAAAAAATGCTGACCACTCTGGTTCTCCTGCTGCTTTTGACTGTACCGGGACAAATCGTTCAGGCCCAGCCTGCCTCGGTTACCTATGAGGGAGGAGCTGAGAAATATGTATTTTTCCCTGGTTCGAATTTCTCAGACAGCGATTTATTCCCTGAGTTTAAGAACGCGATGCCCGGAGATGTCATTCATCAGGACATCGCGATCAGGAATAATTACAAAGGGAGTAAGTCAGTCCGTATCTTCTTGAGGGCCGAGGCGCATAGCGGAACAGCTAATCCGATCAGTGAACCGACTGCATCATCAGAAACGCTCCCTACAATGCAGGACTTTCTCAGTCAGCTGACCATGACCGTCTGGCAGGGCGATCAACCCATCTACCACGGCTCTCCGGATCAGACAAGGGAGTTGACCAGGAATGTCCTTCTTGGCGTATTCACTCCCGGTCAGACGAGAAATCTGCGGGTCGAACTGGAAGTGCCGACTGAACTGGATAATCGCTATGCCAGCCGAATCGGCGAAGTGGATTGGATATTTCTGGCTGAAGAGATCGGTTCATTTTCCCCGGTTCAGGTGACGCTGACCGCAGAAAAATTTCTGGATGGGAAAGCTCCTGTCGGGAATAAATTCAACTTCCTGCTGAAGGATTCTGCCAATTCAGTACTTCAGCGCAAGCCGAATCGGGGAGGGCAGATCTTATTCGATACCTTGCTGATTGATAGCCCTGGTACTCATGTATACTATGTTTCGGAGGAAACCGGAAAGGATCAGACCATTACCTATGATCCCACGGTTTATGAGGTGCAGATTACGGTCCAGGGATTAACCGATGAGGTGGATGTGAGGATCGTCAACCAGACGACCAACATCCCCAGTGAACTGGTTTTCCGGAATGTGACGAATGGAACCAGTCCGGAAGGGCCGAAAGATCCTGACCCTGAAAATCCAGGTCCACCGGACAAGCCAACTCCCCCAAACCCTACAGATCCCGCCAATCCCACGGATCCGGGAAATCCACCCAAGACAGGAGATGAGTCAGCACCGCTTCTATGGGGCATGGTGTTTCTGCTAGGGGTTGCCGGAATGATTTATGTCATCTATGACGATCGCCGCAAGGCTGCCGGAAAGAGGAACAAAGTGAAAGCCTCACAGCAGCCGGATTGATCGATTGAAATACAAAGGAAGGACCACCACAAATGAATAAGACCGTGCGATGGCTGGTGATCCTGACGGCAGGACTCATGATTGGCTTGTCTGGATTTCAGCTGTACTCAATCATCTCTGAATATGCGGCAGGGGAAAGTGGATATGATCAGCTGACCAGCCAATTTGTCCGCTTGGAATCCAGCACGCAGCCGAGAAGGAATCAATCATCGGAAGCAAACCCTTCCGAGAGTCATCCCGAAAACCCTGTCCAGGTGGATCTGCCGGCTCTGGCATTGCTTTATCCGGATGTTGTTGGCTGGATTTACAGTGATAACGGAAAAATCAATTACCCGATCGTCCGAGGAAAAGATAATCAACAATACCTTCACCGTATGGTGGACGGGACTGAGAATAAAGCCGGCAGCATTTTTATGGATTCTCGCAATCAGGCTGCTTTCAGTGATTATCACACGATCCTCTACGGGCATAATATGAAGAATGACTCGATGTTCGGAACTCTGCCTGACTACTCGAAACCGGGTTATTTTGAGGTCCATCCCATGATGTGGCTCATTACTCCGAACATTACCTTTCGGCTGGATCTGTTTGCCGGATTTGTGACCCCGGCTGACTCTGATACGTATCAGCTGATCTCTGATGCCGGGGACTTGCCGGGATTTATACAGGCCATGAAGGCCCGATCAGAGTTTCAAAGTCCTATCTCCACAGAGGCCGCTGGTCAGATCGTAACCCTGTCCACCTGTGCTTATGACTTTGATGAGGCGCGCTATGTTGTTCTGGCCATGATGACGCCTGTCCAGTAAGGCCACGAGGTTGTTCGGAGCACCTTTGACAGTCTGAGTTTTACAGAGTTTTATACTAGAAACTATTCCTTAACGACCAATTGATTTTTACGTGGACGTCCGCGCTTACCCTTGTTCGTCTTTTTCACCACGTAGTCCGGGGCGCATCCCTCAGGGATCTCAAAGCCAAGAGCCTCGCATATGTCCACCTGTTTCCCCACAAATGGGGTAATGTACGCCTTCGTGTTGGGGTGCTCGATATAGCGAATCGGCCTCATCTCGTTTAACACATCCGCTACCGAATGAAACTGTTCGCCCAGCTTTGTTTTGCGGACATGGCTTAGGTAACAGCCCATGATCTGGGCAACAAAGAGAATAAAGGAACGACCAATTTTTCCAGTTTCCGTTGATGTACGCTGGCGGTCGGCTCCCAGGACCCCTTTCATCAGGGCAAAATACTTCTCCTGTTCATCCCGCAGCCTGTAATGCCGGTTAGCACTCAACGCATCCATGTCCAAACCATGGGTCGTGTTGGCAAAGAAACCTGCTTCTCGCCGACACCGGATGACCTTGGTCTCATCCAGGCTGAAGTCCTCCAGGATTCGAGTTTTCGCATTATACTTCAACCGATAAAACCGGTAGACCTGTTTCAGCGTTTCATCATCATCCAAGGGGATTTGGTTAACAAGGGACGCTTCCAAGGCTTCTTTTTGAGCTGCCAGAGCAATGTCCAGATCCGTCAGTTCATTGCCTCGGCGGATGGGATCAAAGTACAGGTTCAGTTTCAGATTATCTGCTTTCTTAAGGTTGTCACGCTGCCCTTCGATCTGGTAATCCATATCTTTCTGCAGATAGTAGATCCGTTCCTCCGGATCCACTTGCATACCCTCCGGGTGGTGGCCGAAGTTTCCGAATTCATCGATCAACTGACGAACGTGTTTCTGGCCGGTTTTGGTTCCCATGATCATGCGTTGCTGCTGGTCGATGTATAGTTCCAGATTGCGGATCGATTCATACCCCCGGTCAGTGATCAGGATAATTCGTTTCATGCCAGCCTGTTTCAAATCCTTCAGGATCACGGCCAGGCTTCGGGAGTCAGGGGTGTTTCCGGCAAAGCTTCGATAATAGACTGGCATGTGGCCATCCAGGGTGTAGACTACTACTTCCAGGGTCTGTGGAAGGGGCAGTTGTTCTTTGTTCCGCCCGTAATGGATATCCGCCAGCGAGTGTCCGTAGCTGGAACAGCTTGTGGAATCGACGGCACACAGCTCATTGTCGTGGAGTCGGCGTGCCCGCAGACGCAAGAACGCCATGCGATCCTGCTCTGTAATGGACTGGGTAAACCTGGTAATATACGGAGAAGAGAGTGGCTTTGCCCAGGGGGTCTTGGCTATGCGCTGCCAGGAAGCCAGCTGGTTATAGGTCTCTCGTCCACAAAGAAGATAGAGGGCCAATGTCATGAGGGTATCAACTTTTTCCTTGTCCCCATCAAATGTGCTCATTAGGTCGAATCTCAGGCCGGTCTGTTCCGCAATCTTCTCCAACAGCCATATGTCGCCATAGAGCCGGTTCTCATCCTGACTTTCAATAACCGGCCTTCCCGCCTTCCGTCGTCCTGACAGTTTGTCAATTTCACTTAGATCCCATCCTTCCGGGAAGATGAGTTTACCTCGTTCCTCAATAGACTCCAGAAGATAATTCTTTCCCGGAATAAACTTAAGATCATCTGTTACCGTCCCCCAATAAACGTGACGGTATTCCCGTTTTCCGGTCTTTGGGTTCACTCTGGCCGGCTGTGTACTGGCATAGTGGTATCCATTATTGTGATGAATCGATACCCGGTAAGGGCTGTTAGAATCCGTGGGACGAGCCATTGTTATCCCCTCCTATTTTTAGTATAATTATACTAAAAATAGGAGGGGATAACAAGATGGAAAAGACTGATTTTCTCAGACATTACAATGGTTTCAGGAGTTTGCAGATCGTTACTAGTATAATTGTTTGCAAAACTTAGATTGACAGGCCGTGGCAGATCCTGCACTCCCACCTCGGGAGGCAGGATCTTTTTGGCGTTAAGTGCTTCTGCCGGCAGGAAGACGACGGGGTTTTTGATGATTTTGGCCGATATCGTGTGAAAAAAAAGTATATTTTACTAAAACTTGGTAAACAAACGCTCCGGAAGCGCTGACTTCAAGGTTTTTGCATTATAATATGATTAGATTTACCCTGGCACAGATCACTCTTTAAGGAGGAACAATAATGAAAGACGACGGAATTGTAAAAAAGACACAAGAGACGATACAGGAAACCATACATGAAAAGGTGGTTCCCGCCGCCAAGGAAGGGCTTGAAACTGCTCAGGAGTTATTTGGCAAGGGAGCGAATCTGGTAGGCGAACTGCTGAAGGATGCCGGCAAGAAAACAGAGCATGTTGCTGAAACCGCTGAAGAAGTCCGCAAGGATGCAGCCAAGGTAATCAGCCGCACCGGTGAAAAGCTGATTGCGACAAAGAATGACGCGATGGCTCATTTTAAAAAGAACTCTGAGGAAACAGCTCAAAAGGTGGCCAAGGTAAAGGAAGACGTGACAAAGGATGCGGAAGCAGCCGGAGCACAGGCTGTCCTGTTCAGCAAGACGAAAGCTGAAGATTTAGGTAAGGCAGTCCCGAAAAAAGGGAAGAAGGTTGTAAAGACCGCTGCCGGTATGGCCGTTCTGGCCGCAGCCGCTGCCGGAGCATATGCCTACTATAAGAATCGCAAGGACCGGGAAGAAGCCGTCAAGGCAGAATTCTCAGAGAAGATGAAAAAATGGAATGAAATGGGAGATGCGGAACTTCTTGAAGCGGAAACCGAAATCCCGGCAAAAATGCATGTACGTCCCACCAAAATATACCAGGTCGGACAGAATGCCCTCCTGGGCGAGGACATCGTAGTCAACCTGTCTTTCCCTGGGGAAGATTTGACTGAATTCAACCCGGACGATCTGGCAGAGCCGATCAACCCGGTGGAAGAACTGAGAAAGAAAGCGGAGCTTGCCATGGGCACAGCCGGGGAGACCGCCCGCCGGGTCGCAGAGACGGTGGGAGACAAAGCCAAGGAAGTCTATTCGATCGCCAGTGAAAAGGCTGACGAATTCAAAGAAATGCTGGCTGAAAAACGCCAGGCTGCCCTGGATGAGAAAGATGCTTTTATTCAGGACAATGAAGAAGGACTCGATTCCATGGAAAATGACCTGAAACATGGGTTCAAGGAAGCGAAGAAAGCAGCAGCCGAGGAAGCAGAGGAACTGTTTGAAACCGCCCAAAAGCAGGACGAACAGATCATTCATCAGGTTCAGGATCTGGAAGAATCCTCTGAAGACATTATCCAGAACAATCGGGAAGGCTTGGAAAAGCTGACCGAAGATCTGGAAGAAACCTTTGGTGAAGCAAAGTCCGCCGTAGAAGACAAGGCCAATGACCTTTTCGAAAATAAGATGGAATCCGGAAGTGATGATCCCACTCCGGAGGAAAATCTGGTCGAGAATCCCTATGGTCTGGATGAAATCTCCTGGGAAGACGATGAATCGGTGATCATGCAGAAAACTGAAGAAATTCGGCAGAAAACCTCCGAAGGATTCCAGAATCTGAAGGAGAAACTTCTGGATGCCAAGGATTATCTCCAGGAACGGGTGAACCGGATGAAGACGGAGGCCGAGGAAGCGGATGCTGAGGAATTCTACACCGAAGAACTCGAAGTCACCATTCACAATCGGGGCAATAAGGATTATTTCTTCAGCCCGATGCTGATTCAGCGCTATAACTCCAGATCCCGGGTTACTGCTCCGGTTCCGATTCATGAAGAAGGCACAACGCTGGAACAGCGAATCATTAAGCCAGGCGAAACCTATCAGGGAACCGTAGTTCTGAGAAAGACGGATTCAGATGATGCAGTGATCATGTTTGAAGACATGCTCATGAAAAATTCAGTGGCGATTCTTTTGAACAGTGAACTGGATGATCTGTTTATGGAAGAGGAATCCTATGACATGCAGGATGATCTGCTGTTTGAGGGCATCGAGGGCGACCTGGAAGACTATGATTTCGCGGATGAAACCGGAGTCGACCTGGAGCTGGATGATCTGGAGGTAGAAGAAGCGGAAGAACTCAGCTTTGATTTCCCCGAAGAGGATCCCAACCACTAAAAACGATTCAACATAACGGAAACGGTCGGAGAACTCATCCGTGAGTTCTCCTTTCGTTTGAGAGTAGAATACCAAACAGAAATTAGCCGGGTGAATATCTGTGGAGGCGGACAAAGTGCATCCTGGATGTGAATCCGAAAAATAAGGAGAATTTATGATCCACGAAACAGTGCAAGCCTGCCGGGCCTATTACGCGACAGGCGTTGCCCGGCAAATGACGGTTCGTCTGAATGCCCTCAAACGCCTCCATATTGCGCTTCGGGAGAAGGAGGCGGATCTGGTGAGGGCTCTGGAGCAGGAGCTGGGGAAACCGTCTTTTGAAGCTTTTATGACCGAATTTGCTACAGTCTACCGGGAGATCGAGTATGTGACGGCGCATTTGGAAGAGTGGGCCAAACCGGAAACGGTCCCCCGCTCCATCGATACCATGATGGCAAGGACGGAAATAATCCGAGAACCCCTAGGCGTGGTGCTCATAATCGTCCCGACAAATTATCCGGTTCAGCTGGCGCTGATGCCTTTAATCTCGGCAATCAGCGCGGGCAATACCGCAGTGATACGTATGAGCGGATCTTTGCCGAATGTGTCCAGCGAACTGCGCGATCTGATTCGACGGGTCTTCCGGCCCGGTCATGTGGAGCTGATTGACGGCACGCAGGATCCTCACAATGAACTTCTCCAGCAGCGTTTTGACAAGATTCTGTTTACCGGGAGCACGCATACCGCGACGAAAATCATGTCAGTAGCTGCCCGTACGCTTACTCCAGTTCTTCTGGAACTGGGCGGAAAGAATCCGGCCATCGTGCTGCGCGATGCTGACGTCGTGGCGGCTGCCCGGAAAATCGCCTGGGGAAAATTTGTCAATGCCGGCCAGACCTGCGTTGCGCCGGATCATGTGTATGTCCACCGCGAGGTTGCCGCAGCCTTTCTCGAAGAATTAAAGCGAGCCATCGATGAGTTTTACGGCGATGACCCGGCTCTTGGCCCTCATTACAGCCGGATCGGGAATCAGCGTCATTTCGATCGGCTCTGTCAGCTTTTGACCGCAGATCTGAACCTGGTGAAAGGCGGTCGGATTCTGGCAGAAGAACGCTATATCGCCCCCACGGTGGCAACTGATGTCCCTTTGGATCATCCGCTGCTTCGGGATGAAATATTCGGCCCCATTTTGCCGGTTCTCGAATATCGCGACATCAATTCAGTCATCGAGCAGATCCGAGCAAAAGAAAAGCCCCTGGCGGCTTACGTCTTTGGCCAGAAAGAGGCCTTTGCCCGTAAAGTCCTTCTGCGCCTTCCCAGCGGGGGAGGGTGTGTCAATGACACATTGCTCCAGGTTAGTGCTCAGGGCGCGCCATTCGGCGGCGTAGGGCATTCTGGCATGGGTTCCTACCATGGTCGATATGGCTTTGAAGCTTTTTCTCATCAGCGGACGGTGGTAACCTCTCCGGCCAATCTGATGAATTCCATGGTGTATCCTCCCTATGAGAGCTGGAAGGAAAAACTTCTTCGCCGGGTTCTTACAAAAAAGCTGAAGTAAGGATCTTTCAGTCCCGGCGGCGGACGATACCGTCATCCGATCTGATCACGCAGCCGGCTGTGAATCAAGTGATCAAAGACCATGAAAGACTCTTCTGTCCTGCTGCCCTGGCAGGTTTTCAGAAGAGTCTTTTGCCATCTTGACATCAATCAGACGAAGAGGGTATACTGAAGATGCACCCCACCCAAGGGGGGGGGAGGAGGATCCGAATGACAACAAAAGAAATACCCATGAATCAGGAACGCAAATTGGCACTAACTCAGTTAAAGACCGCTCGGGGCCAGCTCGACGGGATAATACGAATGATTGAAACCGGTCGCTACTGCATTGATATTTCCAATCAGATCCTGGCAGCTCAGGCCCTGCTTCGAAAAGCTCAAAAGCATATTCTGGTCCAGCATATGGAACATTGTGTACTGGATGCGATGAACAGCGAGGATCCGGTTCTTAAGCAGGAGAAAACGGCGGAGATTGCCGCCCTGATGGAAAAATTACTGGAGGCTAAATAACCGATGAAAAAGACGTATGAAGTAGGCGGCATGGACTGCGTGGCCTGCGCCCAGTCCATCGAACGGGTGCTGGGACGTCAGGAAGGCGTAACGGCTGCCACGGTCAACTATGGAAACAATAAATTATATCTGGATTACGATGAGAATCTGATTTCGGATGAACTGATCCATCAGAAGGTGGAAAAACTGGGGTTCCATCTGACACAGGATGAAATCAGCCGTCAGACGGAAGCGGCGGCTGAACTGCGGAAAAAGCAGTTTACTGTGGAGGGCATGGACTGTGTAGCCTGCGCCCAATCCATTGAACGGGTGCTGGGGAAAAAAGACGGTGTCGACTCTGCCGTCGTCAACTATGCCAGCGGCAAGCTCTATCTGTCGTATGACCCGGCTCTGATTAAAACCGACGAAGTGGAAGCTGCCGTGGATAAGCTTGGATTCCATCTGCGGGAAGAAAGCACGGCAGCAACTGAGGTGCAGGCGGTCAATCCATACCGCATCCGGCTGATTGTCAGCATGGCGTTTACGATTCCTCTGCTTGTCATTGCGATGGGACCGATGCTTGGCCTGCAGCTGCCTGCCGTCATCGCACCGGATCACCAGCCTCTGAATTTCGCGCTGCTGCAGCTGGCGCTGACGCTGCCGGTTCTTTTTGTCAGCCGGCGGTTCTATACATCAGGATATGCGAACCTGTTCCGGGGTAATCCTAACATGGATACGCTCATTGCGCTGGGAACGACCGCGGCGTTTGGCTTTTCGGTCTATCAGCTTCTGCTGGTGGCCGGCGGCGAGCATCACGCCGTGCACAACATCTATTTCGAGTCGGCAGCCACCATCCTGGCTTTGATTACGCTGGGGAAGTTTCTTGAGAACATCTCCAAGGGGCGGACCAGTCAGGCTATTAAGAAACTGATGGGACTTCGACCGGACAAGGCAACGATCATCCGCAACGATCAGGAAGTTGTTATCCCGGTTGACGATCTGGTGCGAGGCGATATCATCCTGCTGAAACCGGGATCCTCAGCGCCCGCAGACGGAGAGGTTCTGGAAGGCAGCAACTATATGGACGAATCCATGCTGACCGGAGAATCCATTCCTGTGGCTAAAGGTCCCGGTGCCGAAATTTACACCGCTTCAACCTCCAGCGGCGGAACCATTCGCTACCGGGCAACAAAAGTAGGGAGTGAAACAGCGCTATCTGCCATCATCCGACTGGTCGAGGACGCGCAGGCGACAAAAGCGCCGATTGCCAGACTGGCAGATATCATTTCCGGATATTTCGTACCGGTCGTCATCGTCATCGCCATCGTGTCCGCCCTGTTCTGGCTGATGCGCGGCGAGGGCACAGCCTTTGCCATGACGATTCTGGTTTCCGTTCTGGTCATTGCCTGCCCCTGTGCCCTGGGTCTGGCTACCCCGACGGCCATTATGGTGGGAACGGGCAAAGGCGCTGAAAACGGAATTCTGATTAAATCCGGAGAGGCACTGGAACAGGCTCATCGGATCAATGCACTGGTGTTGGACAAAACCGGTACCCTGACTCAGGGGAAACCCGTTGTCACCGATGTGCTGCCGCAAGGGGACTTCACCACTCAGGAATTAATCCAGGCGGCGGCTTCACTGGAAGCGGATTCAGAGCATCCTCTGGGACGGGCTATGATTGATTTTGCCCGGGAAGGTCAAATCCCGCTGAAACGGACAGAACAGTTCAAAACATTAACCGGAATGGGCATCCAGGCTGAAATTGATGGCGTCCTCTGGTCCATTGGGAACGAACGTCTGATGACCACCAGGTCCCAGCAGATGGCAGACCCGATTGTCCGACAGGCGGAGGAACTGGCTCAGAACGGCAAGACCCCGATGTTCGTGGCCCGTCAGCATCAGGTCATCGGAATCATCGCCGTCGCGGATACGATAAAGCCGACATCCCGGGAAGCCGTGGATCAGCTGAAGCAGATGGGAATTCGAACTATCATGCTTACAGGCGACAATCAGCGCACTGCCCAGGCCATTGCGGCTCAGCTGGGAATCGACGAGGTGGTGGCTGAAGTCATGCCCCAGGATAAGATTCAGACCATCGAGAACCTGAAACAGGAAGGTTTCATCACCGGCATGGTCGGAGACGGCATCAATGACGCTCCGGCACTGGCAGCCGCACATGTAGGCATCGCCATCGGCAGCGGGACCGATGTGGCCATGGAATCTGCGGACATTGTTCTGATGCATGACGACATCATGGACGTTGCCTCAGCCATCGATCTGTCCCGAAAAACCATTCGAAACATCAAGCAGAATCTGTTCTGGGCATTTTTCTATAATGTCATCGGCATCCCTGTCGCCATGGGTCTGCTGTATCTGTTCACGCAAAATCATTCCTTGCTGCTCAATCCCATGATTGCCGCTTTCGCCATGAGCATGTCGTCGGTCAGCGTTCTGACCAATGCCCTCAGACTCAGAGGGTACAAGCCGCCCCGGGCCACAGCCCGGACAAAGGCAGCGGAATAAGCATCTGACCAAATAACACAGACCAGATCCAACCACAAGGTTTACCCTTCATATAAAAAGCGATTTGAAGCGATTGAATCAACGAATCAGTATAAAAAATCAAAAAATGAATCAGGAGGAACTCAGAATGAAAGTAAGAATTGAAGGAATGTCCTGTTCCGGCTGCAGCGCCCGTGTGGAAAAAGCCATGAAGGCTCTGGCGGGAATTCAGGAAGTCCGGGTTGACTTGGCGGACCACAGCGCGACATATGCCGGTGAGGTTTCGGAGGCTGCCGTTCGTGAAGCGATTGAGGACATCGGCTACGAAGTCAAGGGCTTTGAAGCCTAAGAGATGATATGACCGGATAATTCAAGGCAGCGCCTTGATTTATCCGCTTCAGAAAAGGAAAAGGCCGGATCCAACGCTTTCCATGGTGTCGGATCCGGCTTATTTGATAGTCGTTAACTCGGCTTACTGTTGACCTACTGGAATCATTCTGGAATCTTCCTTGTGACTGCCTCGTATCATCTGAGCCTCCCAGGGGGCTCTTGTCGGTGTTGCGGCTGCTTAGGGCCTGTCGCAATCGAGTGACTGACAGATTGTAAATCCGGTTGACCAAAATCAGTGGAAGGGAATCCTGCAGGAGGAATCAAGTTCGAGCATTCTCTTTTGATGGCAGACAAGAACAGCCACAGGCGAGCAGGGATGCTGTCCTGTGGCTGGTATGCGTCTGGTTCTATCAGGGATAGGTGAATGATTTGCTGAATGGATGGTAAATGGACCAGCTCCAGGGAATGCCGACTGAGCCAGTCATTCGGGTCTTTGAGCCGATCGATACAAACAGTTTCTAGATCTGTCCCGGTTCCGGCAATTCGATCTTGTAGCCTTTTCCCCAGATGGTCTGGATCATGTTGCGATAAGGCCCCAGTTTGTTGCGAAGACTCTTGACGTGTGTGTCGATGGTTCTGGAATCACCAAGGAAATCATATCCCCAGACCTGGATTAGCAGAGTCTCCCGGCTAAAGTAATTGCCTGTGCGCGTGATAAGAAAGACCAAAAGATCAAATTCTTTCGGCGTCAGCTTTACTTCCTTGCCTTCAAGGTTGAATCGCTTCTGGTAATAGTCTATTTCCATCCCCATAAGTCGGAAATAGCGGGGGTCATCACTGGTTCCGAAATGATGGAAGCTCTGTCGGTCTACAAGCTGCCGGATGGTGTTCATATCGTCCGTTTTCTCGAAAAAATCGATAAAGGGAAATTCTTCCGCCAGGTTGAAGTCTTCGGGGGCTCCATAAACCAGAATTGGATGGATTGAGAGGTGTTCGAACCGTTTGAAAAAATCCTTTTCTGAGATGAAGGGCATTTCGCAATTGATCAGATAAATGGAAATCAGTTCCCGGTTGCTGATCTCGATGGCCTCAATGCCATTGTCCGCTTCATAAACCTTATAGGAATCCTGAAGTACATTTCTTATTTTGCGCCGGATGTCTCCGTCTCGTTCCGCTACTAAAATACTCAGCAAAATTTTCACCGCCTGTCATGATGTCTTTCGTTAATAGGTCAAAGTAAGATGAATAAAAATTCTTATTCCATTATATCTCATAGTTATCAAAAAGCTTTGGTATGCCAAAGATTAGTCTATGTTATAATAATCGTATAGTATAAACAAATTATAAAGAGGAGCGGGCTCGAAAGGCCTGCCGGGAGGGAAGCATGAAGTTAAAAAGCAAAATGCTCATCGTACTGGGAGCTATGGCAGCCGGTGCCATGGTTCAAAAGTATGTCCAGGACCACAAGGCTGAGCTGGACCAATTCGTGAATGACTATGGCGCCATGATCGAAGAAACCTATCAGGAAGATGATTTAATCGAGCCTTCCGCCAGATCCTAGCATATCAGACACTTCACAGACAGGGTGGCTTCATCAGCTCTGTCTATTTTTTTTATTGGCATCAGAGTGAAAAAGCCGTTCGTTATAGTTGTGAAGAAATCTTTATAAATAAAAGTAATTTAAAACAATTAATATTTATCGATTTAGAACAACTAATAAACCTTAAGTATTTCACCGTTCTTTTCTTTATACTTTTCACATATTGGCTTCGCTATGAATAATTCTGGTATGCACGGCCTGACTTTCTGATATCTCTCGATAAGAATTCAAGTCCTTCATGATCTCCCGATCAAAAGCGGACATGAGGTCCAGCAGGATGGGAAGACGGGCGGACTGAATCGGATGCTCGCCAATGCTTCGAATGGGGAGAATCTTCGGAGATGTCCCGCTGATAAATGCTCCCTGGAAGGAAGAGACTGATTCTGCAGGTATGAGTTCTTCCCGGACGGGAATGCCCTGCGCCTGAGCGGTTGAGATGATCCGTTGGCGGGTCACGCCGGGAAGGACGCTATGCAGGGGCGGGGTGATCAGGGAAGTGCCATCGGTGAAAAATACATTGGAACGGGAGCCTTCCGTGATGAAGCCATGGCGATCCACCAGGATCAGCTCGTAAGCGCCCGTTTCCCGCCGTCTGGCTTCCGCAAGATTTGTCAGTTCCGGGTTCGTAATCTTGGCATTCGGGTCGGATCGGTCATAAGGCATCAGTTCGGTATGAACTCCGGATTCATACAGGCTTTTTTCGGGATAGGACGATGGACTTTCAAACAGATAGACGTCCTGGGTTTTCACATCCAGGATCACCTTCACATTGAAACTGGATTTGGCCTGACCCTGAATAAAGTGATCGGTCATCGCCAGGAATGAGGAGAAGGACATAAAGTCAGTGACTCCTTTTTTTCGTGCCGTGCTGCAGAATCGATTATAATGCTCCCGAAAAAACAGGGCAGCCCGGTCGATCACCCGGATCACTTCGTAGACCAGGCCGGAGCCCTGCGGGATGGTCAGGTGAGCTTTCTCGTAAAGGCGGTTATTCTTCATGATTTTTTCCGTCATAGGGATCTCCTTTCCGGCTAACTCCAGTGAAGCACTGGAAAATATGGGTTTTTTTTATGATTAATCAGATAGGCCTGTCCCATCCGATCCATGAGTGGCTTGTCGCTGAGGGAGTCTGAATACATGACAGACTCGGTCCAGTCGACTGGGTCCTGTCCCAGGTATTCCATCAGGCGGTGAATCTTTTCATCGCCTTTATTGTTTCGACCGATCATTTTTCCGGTGAATATTCCATCCTTGATCTCAAATCGGGTGCCCATGGCTTTTTCAATATAAGGCGAGCGCTCAAACTCTCTAATATAGAATTCCGGGGAAGCGGAGATCAGGATCACCCGCATGCCTTCTTCGTGATGCTTCTTCAGGCGCCGGATTCCGTCCTGATAGAGCATGGGCTTGACGCTTTCTTCCATGAAGCGGCGGGAAAGCTGGTTCAGGGCGAATTCGGTCAGACCCCGCAGCACTTTCAGGTTTTGTTCTTTCGACGCCTTCTCATCATGAAACCCCAGGAGAAAACCCAGAGCAGCCAACGCGCTGTTTGGCAAATAGAGGGCTTTTCGAGGTTCATGGCGGATCAGGTATTTTATGAGCTCCACCTGGGTCTCGCGTTTTGTAAGGGTGTAATCCACATCAAAGATTGCTAAGCGACCCATAGCTTGCCTCCTGTCTGATTCATTGAAAAAAGGCTGGGCATTCAGTGCCTCAGCCCTTGTGATTACTTCGAGACTGGTCAGGGATTACTTATCCTCGTCCTCTGCTTCGTCCATTTCGTCATATTCCTGTTCGAATTCACCGTTCTCATGAACGTTGTCATCGTCATGGAAGTCAGCATCCAGGTCGTCGTCGTCTTCATCTTCATCTTCGTCGTCGTCTTCATCACCAAATTCATCCATGAATTCGTTGTAGGCCGCAGCGACTTCGTTGAATTCGTCTTCCGTCAGGAATTCGAGATCGCCTTCTTCGCCTACGGAGCGAAGGGGCGTTACGGTTCCATCCGGGTTTTCAACCAGTACGTACACGGAATCATTGTATTCGAACTCATCAACCACCGGATATTCTTCCGAGGTGCCGTCCTCATTTTCCATCATCACAGTGACGCCATGCTCGTGCTCATGGTCATGGTCGTGATTGCAGTGTTCATCGTGAACATGGTCATGGTCGTGATTGCAATGTTCATCATGAACATGCTCTTCTCCGTGTACGTTCTTATCTTTCATATCTTCAGACATATAATGATCCTCCGCTTTCAAATGATTAGTATTAGTATAGCTTATTCTTCCCCCTGCATAAAGTAAATAATGTGAGAACAAGCAGGGAGATCAACCTCTTTTTTTGTTCATGACCACTGAAGTCAGTACCGGAATGACCTGTTTTTTCCGGGACAGGACGCCGGGCAGATCGATGGAATTGTTCTGGATTGTCTGGTTGAAGGCCTTTTCAATCAATCCTTTCTCAGGACCGGTCACGACCAGTTCGGAGGATTCCTTGAAAATGTCCGTGATCAGCAGGCCGTATATCGTATAACCGGCCTCTCTGGCTCTGGTGTCCATCAGCTGGAGGAGTTCGTCCTTCATACTGGAAAGGGCAGAGGAATCCAGGGAATATACCTGGGATATGCCGATTTTCTGGTCGTCCACGGTGAAGGTCTTGAAATCCTGGGCCAGCAGATCCTTCGGGGTTCTCCCTTCCAAAGAAGTTCCGGCCCGGAACATGTCCATGGCGAAGGGCTCGGGATTCAGATCCGCGATTTTCGCCAGGCGTTCCAGCGTCAGTCGGTCTGCCTGCGTGGAGGTGGGGGACTTGAAGAACAAGGTATCCGATATGATCGCTGCGCAGAGCAGGCCGGCGATCTTGCGGGACGGGCGGATGCCGTTCTCGAAGAAAATGTTGGCAATGATGGTGGAGGTGGAGCCTACCGGCTCGTTCCTGAAATAGATCGGGGAACCCGTTGCTACATCCGCCACCCGGTGGTGATCGATGATTTCGAGAATCTCTGCGTTCTCCAGTCCGTCCACGCTTTGGCTGCGCTCATTGTGATCGACCAGGATTACTTTCTTCTTCTGGGAAGAAATCAGATGGTAGCGGGACAATGTCCCCTTGACCCGTTTTTCTGCTGTGACGATGGGATAGCTGCGAAAGCGAGTTTCTGCCATGACGGGGGACACATCTTCGATAAAGTCGTCCTGAGTGAAATAGATGATATGATCCTTTGTCATGACGTATTCCACTGGCACCGCCTGAGGCAGAAGACGGGCGGCGGTAAAGGTATCGTAGGGGGTCTGGAGAACAGTGACTTGGCGCTGTTCTGCCAGTTCGCGAATGCCCTCGCTCATGTGATGATTGCCGGTAATGATCAGGAAGGCGGCACCGCCTTCTATGGCGGTCTGCTGCAGATCCCCCAGATTGCCGGTGATGGCGGCATCACCGTCTTCGATCATGATCTGAGCGTCGTCCGGATGGAGGTTGACGACTACCATCTTGCCGGTAATGGGACGGGGGGATTCCGGGATGTAGAGAGGGACAGCGGATAAGGTGTCAAGAATGTTCTCCAGGGGAGTATCTGACTTGGACAGCACGTTGGTATCCCACACGTCCATATAGGAGCGGGTGACGTTGGAGATGGATACCACGCCCTTGAGCAGTTCCTCTTCGTCCACGACGACCAGGCTGTTGACCGCGTTTTTGTTCATCAGATTCCATGCCATTTTCAGCGAAATATCTGCTTCGACCGGCTGGGTTGTATCATAGGACAGATCCCCGACCCGCAGCTTCATGGTTTCCATGTACTGAGGTTCACCGACGCCAAAGTAATCCAGGATGAACCGGGTTTCGCGATTGATCGCCCCCAGGCGGATCGGGACGGCCTGGACATGTCCCTGCTTGTTTTTATATTCCGCATAGGCAATCGCCGCAATAATGGAATCCGTGTCCGGATTCTTATGGCCTGTGATATAGACTGTTTCTTTCACGATGCAAACTCCTCTCATTGACTGATCCGTCTGAATTTTTATTTTTCAGTAAGAAAAAAGTACCTGTGCAGGTACTTTGTCCTAGGTGCGCTGACGCTTGATGTTTCCTTTGATGTTGCGGATGATTTCATCCACCGATAGATCGCCTTCCACCAGCTGGGTCCGATCTGTGATATTCACCACGTTCATGATCGTGACAACTTCAGAGGCATCCTTGCCTTTTTCACCTTTCAATCCCTGGACCAGCACTTCATTCCCCTGACGGATACTTATAAAAGCCGGTTCTTTAAAGCCGGACTTCTTGTACTGGCAACGGGTAACGTTTCTGGATCCGACCGGTTTTACTACCATGCTGACATTGAGCACATTCCAAAACAGAAATTTTTTCGTCCGGTCTATTTTTACAGATAAAACATTTCCATAAACCGGGGTAATCCGGTCGCCATGCTGCTCCATGAAAGTTTCCATCTGATATTCTTCGAACTTGTTTTTTATTCCCATAGTGATTTCCTTTCATCGAGAGGTAGATATCCTAGAAATTATAACATAAAACCGCAGCGGGATTCCTTAATTTAGTTCCATGGTTGAAAAATGTTGACAGATTTGTGACTTTTCACGGAATGAGTTGCTATAGTGCGTGTTGTACCATTTACTTTTTCGATACACTTAACTGGTATAATAGAGAAAACGACGCGTTGAAAAGAGGTTTATTATGGAATATTCGAAACATCAGCTGGCACAATTGATGGATCATACCCTGCTGAAGGCGGATGCCACCAAAGAACAGCTCAGACAGCTCTGTGACGAAGCCAGGACCTACCATACCTGGTCCGTCTGCATCAATCCCTCCAACCTGGAACAGGCGAAAGAATACCTTGAGGGCAGTGAGGTCAAACTGTGTACGGTGGTTGGATTCCCGCTGGGACAGATGACCAGCGAAGCGAAGGCTTATGAGACAGCCGAAGCAGTTTTTCGGGGAGCTGACGAAATCGATATGGTGATTAATGTCGGCCGCGTGAAAGACGGTGACTATGACTATGTCCGGGAGGACATCCAGGCGGTGGTCAATGCGGCTCAGGATAAACTGACCAAGGTCATTCTGGAAACCTGTCTGCTGGAACAGGATGAGATTGTGAAGGTCTGCCAGATTGCCAAAGCGGCAGGAGCTGACTTTGTCAAAACCAGTACCGGCTTTTCCACAGCCGGCGCCAAAGCGGAGGATGTCCGGCTGATGCGGGAGACAGTGGGACCGGAAATGGGCGTCAAAGCCTCCGGCGGCATCAGAACTCTTGCCGATGCAATCACCATGATCGATGCAGGCGCGACTCGCCTGGGCGTGTCGGCCAGCGTAAAAATACTGGAAGGTGTAAGCGATGACACTAAGGAAAACTATTAAAGCGGGATTATTAAAAGATATCATTAAGCTGCCGGACGATATCCAGGAGGACACCCTGGTGGAAATTACCGTTCGGGAAGTTCATCCGGCAGGAGTCCATAAGGATCAGGATGATCACAAGAAAACCTTTGAAGAGATGAAAAACCTGTTCGAATCCAGGATTCGGGCCGCTTCGGCCCAGCTCAACTTCACGGAGGAAGTGTTCCTGCTGGATGAAGTGGAGTGGCAGGATTTGAATGAGATTAAATCGTACTTTGAAAGCCAGGGATATGGTGTCCGGATCGATCAGCAGGATCGACGGGTCAGAATCAAGATCCTCTGGCGCTATGCATAGAATCACTGACCAAAGTTTTTTTGAGCAGGATGCGATTGCCCTGGCCCGGGATCTGCTGGGCAAGCTGATCGTCCATCAAGTCAACGGACAGTCCCTCATTCTGCGCATTACCGAGACGGAAGCCTACATGGGAGCGGAAGATCTTGCCAGCCACAGCCGCGGCGGCCGAATCACCCCACGAAACCGGGTTATGTTCGGAGACGCCGGAAGGGCCTACCTGTTCCTGATCTACGGTCTTCACTGGTGCTTCAACATCACGGCAAACCGGCCGGGCTTGCACGAAGCCGTGCTGATTCGGGCCGGAGTGCCGGTAATGGGAGAAGAGGTGATGGCGGCCCATCGCATGACAAGCGGATCAGGATTGTCCGGTTCCCGGCAGATTGCCAATGGTCCGGGCAAGCTCTGCCAGGCTTTGGGATTGAATCGGACGCATTACGGCATAGATTTAAAGGATCAAGCCAATGAACTCCTCTGGATCGCATCGGATGATTATGTGGCGGAAGCCATTGAAGAGGATGTTCGGATCGGCATCGATTATGCCGGGAAAGACCGGAACCGACCGTGGCGGTTTTATATTAACAATGAGCCGGTCAGTCTCACCCGCGAGCAGCGGGAGAAAAGACATAAAGGAAAACGCAGGACAGGAAGAAGAGGATAAGATGTTTTTACAAAGACGAAAGATGAACGCCCGAGTTGGAGTAGAGCCGAATATTGACAATGTGGCAGATGACCTGCTCCTCAGGATGGAGGGCCGCTGGTATCTGGCCTATTCAGGCTGTCCGCTGTGGCAGAAGCCTGAAATCAATACGGTGAGCTTCAATTTTCATCCCCGCCATCTGGGGGAAGAACTGGTTCTGGAGGACCGGGTGGA
This sequence comes from Clostridiaceae bacterium HFYG-1003, assembly GCA_024579835.1. NCBI lineage: Bacteria > Bacillati > Bacillota > Clostridia > Eubacteriales > Clostridiaceae > Clostridiaceae bacterium HFYG-1003. The sequence continues at coordinate 1,462,256 of CP102060.1, read as the reverse complement.
ATACATAAAGAACGGCAAAATGAGATTTCGACTGGGTTTTGACTATCCCGTCGAAGGCATTTTCAATACCTTTCGCTGGAAGGGCAAGGGGGTCAATCGAACATTCCGCAACCATTTTGAAGTCACCCTGATTACGGAAGACTTTATGGTTCTGTTTTTCGAAAAAACACTGACCAGTCCGACTTCCATCGATATCCTCACCCGGGAGAGGCTGGCTGGAAAAGACTTGATGGTACGGATTTTTGATCAGATCCGGAACAATGAGACCATCTCAGCTTACCTCAAAGATGTCCGCCAAGTGCGGCAGACTCAGCAATTATGAGGTGTTTGATTGGCCTTGTGCCTTGAGTTATCGGCCAATAAAGGGTAAAATAGAACTAACAACAAAATACTAAACGAGGTGACAGATATGAAAGGATCAATTTACTTCAAGGACATGCGGAATTCTGACGCACTGGAAGATCTGATGGTCAAGAAACTGTCCAAGCTTGATAAATACTTCAAGTCAGAGGCAGATGCCAAAGTCACCATGTCCACGATCAAAAAGACGAACTTCAAGGTAGAAGTATTGATACCCTTCAATGGTTTGTTTTTAAGAGCTGAGGAAACCACCGATGATATGCATAAATCCATCGATCGGGTGGTTGAAAAAATTGAACGTCAGCTCAGAAGATACAAAACAAAGATTGAAAAACGCCACACCAAAGAATCGGTTCGTTTCCCTGATTTCAACCAGGCGGCCTTTGCTGAAAATGCAGAACCTGTGCAAGGTGAGGAAGAACCAAGAATTGTCCGGACCAAGAGTTTCGAACTGAAGCCCATGACGGAAGAGGAAGCAATCCTTCAGATGGAGTTGCTTGGCCATGATTTCTATGTCTTTGAAGATCTCAGCGGCATCACCAGCGTGATCTACAAGCGGAAAGATGGAAATTACGGTTTAATTGAACGAGCCACCATCTAGTCCCAAGACCAGCATGTAAAGCAGCTCCCCGGCTCAGTCCGGGGAGCTTTCCTGTTTCCGGGGGGCAGATCCAACCAAAGTGATCGCAGGTTCAGCTGCCGGAACGCGAATAAAATTACAATTTATTTTATAAATATACTTTACGAACCCCGATCCCTGTGATAGAGTGTATGGCATAGCAGAAAAGCTTTGATAAGAACCAGTAACCTGTAATGACCAGATGAAGAGAATGTGCGGTTGGTGCGAGCACATGGAGGTCTGCCGGTGAACACGTCTTTGAGCTGACGGGCGAACCCTCGAATGGGGCAGTAGTCTGATCCGGATCCTCGCACCCGTTACCGTGCAAAAGTATGATTGTACTTGATGAGGTTGACATCGTGAGGTGTCGATAAATGAGAGGTGGAACCACGTGAGCAGCGCTCCCGTCCTCTGGCATAGATGGCCAGAGAACGGGAGCTTTTTGATTGTCTCAGACCGAACAATAAAGACCGTTGGACTCAGAGTGAGGCGGATTTTCGAGACAGATGGACTCAAGAAACAGGAGGGCATAGGAACATGCATCATACGAATTACAGAACAGCTCGATAGAAGTCGATTCGATCAGAACCATACCAGGAAATATGAACTAAAACCAAGCAAAGGGGAGAAACAAATGAAAAACCAAATGAAAAAGCAATGGAAACAGAACCTGGTGAGCGTGATCACCGGACTGGTCATGATGGGGATTTTGAGCAGCTGTTCGTCTCTCAATCCGGCTCAGTCAATTGGGAAAAACGCCAGCCGGCTGGAAGCCATCAAAGCCAAAGGGGTATTGTCGGTGGCGATGGAGCCATACTTTGCGCCGAATGAGTTTATCGACCCATCCAAGACCGGGGATGACAGGTACGTCGGCAGCGACGTTGAAATGGCGAAGTATATTGCTCAGAAGCTCGGCGTCGAGCTGGAGATCGTTCCGCTTGAATTTTCTGCCGTTCTCTCCAGCATTACGGAAGGTAAGTATGATCTGGCCATCAGCGCACTGGCCTACACGCCGGCCCGGGCTCAGGCGATGATCCTGTCCGATGGCTATTACTTTTCCGAGGATTCACCGGGCTACGGACTGGTGATCCGCTCAGAGGACAAGGGAGTCATCAAATCGGCTGCCGATCTGGCGAATCAAGTGGTGGTGGCTCAGTCCGGCTCGCTGCAGGAACTCTTTGCCAACGACCAGATTCCGGTGAAAAAAGAGCTGAAGCGGGTTTCCTCAACCACAGACGGCCTGCTGATGGTTCAGGAAAACAAAGCGGACGCCATCGTCGTTGCCAAATCCATGGCGCAGCTCTACATTGATGCGAATAAGGGCTGCGGCCTGGAAATTGTTCAGGGATTTGAATTTACAGTGGACAAAGCTCTGGACGGAACCCGGGTGGGGATCCCGCTCGGAGAGGAAGAACTGGCGGCTGAAGTCAATCGTATCATTGCCGAGCTGCTGGCATCCGGGCAGTACGAAAAGTGGTACAACGATTATTCCGAATACGCCAAAAAACTCGGTCTGTAATGACGCTGAAGGCTGCAGCGATGAAAAGATAAGGTGAGGTAAAATGCTAGATACATTGATCCAGCTCTGGAACAAATACAATTATGTTTACATCGACGGTCTGGTGGGAACCTTGTCTTTGGCCGCGGTGACTGTACTGGCCGCAACGCTGCTGGGAACTGTCATCGCAATCATGAAGCTTTCCCGGTTTAGGATCTGTCATCTCATCACTGGAACCTATATCAGTGTTCTGCGTGGAACCCCGATTCTCCTGCAGTTGTATTTCTTCTGGCTGCTCCTGCCGAAAGTCCTTCCTTTTGACATCTCCGACATGGCCTGCATCATTATTGCCCTGATCATCAACGCCAGTTCCTATGTGGCGGAAATTGTCCGGGCCGGCATTCAGGCGGTGGACAGGGGCCAGGTGGAAGCAGCCCGCTCCCTGGGAATTACCGCGGTTAATACGATGCGGACTATTGTCCTGCCTCAGGCAGTCAAGAACATCCTGCCGGCTCTGGGCAATGAATACATTAATATGGTCAAGCAGACTTCACTGGCTTCCGTCTTTTTCGTGCCCGAACTGATGACATCTTACAAGACAGTCCAATCCGCCACGTTTCTGGCCGTGCCGTCGCTCATCATTGTTGGAATGATTTACTTTGTTTTGATCAAGCTGCTGGAACAAGGGCTTGATCTGGTGGAAAGGAGGCTGGCCCGCAATGAAGCCTGAAGCACTGATCCAGGTTGAGCACCTGAATAAATTCTTTGGCAAGCTGCAAGTTCTGAAGGATATCAGTGAGACGATCCGAGAAGGGGAAATTGTCTCCATCATCGGCCCGTCCGGCAGCGGTAAGAGTACATTTTTGCGGTGTCTGAATTTGCTGGAACGCCCCACTTCAGGCAAAGTCCTGTTTGAAGGCGTTGATCTGGCGGACAAGAACATAGATCTGGATCGTCACCGGCAGGACATTGGCATGGTGTTCCAGCAGTTCAATGTATTTCCGCACCTCAAGGTCATCGACAACATTACGCTGGCACCAATGCTGGAGAAAAAAATGTCCCGGCAGGACGCACAAGCCAGAGCCAGCGAGCTGCTGGACCGGGTAGGTCTCCTCGACAAGCGGGATGAATACCCCACCCGGATCTCCGGGGGCCAGAAGCAGCGTCTGGCGATTGTCCGTGCCCTGGCCATGGATCCGAAGGTCATGCTCTTTGATGAACCAACCAGCGCACTGGATCCGGAGATGGTCAAGGAAGTCCTGGACGTGATCAAGGAACTGACCCGGACTGGCATGACCATCGTTATTGTCACTCATGAAATGGGCTTTGCCCGTGAGGTGAGCGACCGGATTCTGTTTATGGATGAAGGAGTCATTCAGGAACAGGGGACACCGGACATGATATTTAACCACCCGCAAAATCCCCGTACGAAAGAATTTTTGAGCAAGATGCTCTGATCAGGAGAAGAAGCGATGAGACCATTGACACAAATTGATCGAACAATCACCAGCAAAACCGAACTCCTGCTGGATCTGAGCGACCGGATCTGGCACCTGGCAGAGCTGCCCTATGAGGAATTCGAATCCGCGGCGCTGCTTCAGCAGGCGCTGGGAGCCGAAGGATTTGCCGTCGAGACCGGGACAGCCCTCATGCCGACAGCTTTCATTGCCCGCTGGGGGCAGGGCAGCCCGGTCATGGGATTTCTGGGAGAGTATGACGCCCTGGATGGCCTGAGTCAGCAGGCAGGACTCACCCAGCCCGGACCCCTGGGGAATTGCTCTGCCGGTCATGGCTGCGGGCACAATGCCTTGGGTGTTGGATCGCTGGGAGCTGCCCTGGCACTCAAGGAATACCTGGAATCCAATCAACTGTCGGGAACCGTCGTATATTATGGCTGTCCCGCGGAAGAAGGGGCCGGCAGCAAGCAGTTTCTGGCCCGAGCCGGTGTATTTGATCCGGTGGATTTTATTTACACCTGGCATCCGTCAGATCTCAATCAAGTCCAGTCCACCCGGACGGTGGCCATCATGGGCGCGAATTTCAGTTTCAAAGGGATAACAGCGCATGCCGGAAGTACGCCTCATCTGGGGCGGAGCGCACTGGACGCGGCCGAGCTTATGAGTGTCGGGGTCAATTACCTGCGGGAGCATATGATCGACGGAGCCAGGATTCACTACGCCTATGCCTATGCCGGCGGCACAGCTCCCAATGTGGTCCAGGATCGGGCCACCGTCAAGTATGAAGTCCGCTCGCCCAAAGTCAGTCAGGTCAAGGAGCTGTTTGAGCGGGTTGCTGACGTTTCGCGGGGAGCTGCTCTCATGACGGGCACCCAGACAGAATACGAGATTACCATGGGCTTTTCGGATTATATTCCCAATGAGCCGCTGGCAGCCATTGCCAGCGAAGCCTTCCTGGAGGTCGGTGCTCCGCCCTGGGATGAAGCAGACTTTGCGCTTGCCCGAGCCTATCGGGACAGTTTCAGCGAGACGACCCGTCAGAGCATGAACGAATCAATTCGGGAGATGTTCGGCGAGGACCGGCTGGCAGAAATCCAGAGCAATCCGCTGGACACCGAAGTTCATCCTTATTCGGCAGGTCCGACCCGCTACGTGTCCGGCTCAACGGACGTAGGTGATGTCTGTTATGTCGCCCCCACGGTGAATTTCAATGTAGCCGCAGCATTCATTGGTAATGTCGGTCACACCTGGCAGATGACGGGACAGTCTGGGAGTACCCTGGCCCGGAAAGGGATGCTGACGGCGGCCCGCGTGATGGCTCTGGCCGCAGTGAAGACGATGGAGCAGCCAGAAGTGATCGCCAGGGCAAAGGAATTTGTGCGCAAACAGAACGGCGGAGCCTATCGCTGCCCCTTGCCGGAGGAACTTCAGCCTCCAGTGGGGCGGTACTGATTCCATTGACACAGACCTTCACAAGACCCGATCCCGGAGCTGCCGGGATCGGGTCTTGTCAGTTGAAGCCATTCCCTAATCTCTGCATCGTCGTATGTAGTGAAGCAAGGGAAATCAAATGATGATGATCAGGCGATAAAAATCCAACGATGGAAATCAGGCGATAAGGATTGTGAGATGACGTTGAGGCAGATAATCAGGGTTTGAACAAATGAGAGATTTTGACAGGGCAAGAAAAGAGGTTGACATCAATCGGGAGAACCTGATATATTAACATTAGTTACATAAAGTAATCAACGAATGATAAATAACAATAGTTAATGCGAAACAAAGGAGAAACCAATGAGGGTTATAGATCATAAAACCATGGGCAGCAGTGATTTGGGCTGGCTGCAGAGTATTTTTCATTTTTCGTTTGCTGAATACCGGAATCCGGAGAAAGTTCAGTTTGGCGCACTGCGCGTCATCAATGACGATCTCATTCATCCCCACACCGGCTTTGAGAAGCATCCGCACCGTGATATGGAGATCATCTCCTATGTCGTTGAGGGAGAACTTTCTCATAAGGACAGCATGGGCAATGAAAGCGTACTGAAACGAGGCGAGGTCCAGTATATGAGTGCCGGAACCGGCGTTTATCACAGCGAACATAACCGGGGAGACGAAATGCTCCGAATCCTTCAGATCTGGGTATTTCCGGATCAGCGCAATCATCAGCCAAATTACGGCGAATATCGCTTCCCCTGGGAAGACAGAGTCAATCGCTGGTTCCCGCTGGTTTCATCGCAAACCGGGCAGGCGCCGATCCGGATTCATCAGGATGCCGCATTCCATGTCATCAGCCTGGAGGCTGGCAAGGAAGCTTATTTTGCGGTAGGTGCCGGCCGGCAAGCTTATCTGATTCAGATGGAAGGCGAGTCGGTCATTAACGGTGAGCTGGTTGGCGGGAAGAATGCCGTGGAAAGCCAGGAAGAGGATTTTACCATCAAAGCGCGTACAACTTCTCATATCCTGGTGATCGAGCTGGCAATGAGCTGATCGTCAGACGGGAGTGGACGAACCCCATATTCTTGGCGGAATCCGGTGTGGGATCGCACCCTTTGGCATATGTTATAAAATAAAAAAGTTATAAAAACATGCTAAGCTCCAGTTGACAATCATTATCAGTTATGTTTAAATCAGATTAGAGGTTACGAATGGTAACAGAAAGACGATTAGTAACTTAGTTACATCAAAATACATCAAAATACATCAAAATACATCAAAATACATCAAAATACATCAAAATACAGTAAATCAATACGAAATCTTAAGGAGTCCAACAATATGAACACAGTATTAAACGCCATCAGCAAGAGAAGATCCCAGTACGCCATTTCCCCGAAGTCGCCGATTTCAGAAGCCCGAGTTTCCGAAATTGTGAAGACCGCGGTCAAATATGTCCCTTCCGCCTTCAACTCACAGCAGCACCGCGTGATTGTCCTGTTCGGGGAGCAGAACCATAAGCTCTGGGAGATCACCAAAGAGGAACTCAAATTGATTGTACCGGCGGATCAGTTTGGCCCGACGGAACAGAAGATCAATAGTTTCCAGAACTCTTTCGGAACTGTGGTGTTCTTCGAAGAGAACTCCGTGGTCACCGGTCTGGCGGAGCAGTTTCCGACCTATGCCCACAATTTCCCCATCTGGTCCGAGCAGTCCAACGGAATGCTGCAGTCTGCAATCTGGAATGCACTGGCAGAAGAGGGACTGGGTGCTTCTCTCCAGCACTACAACGAAGTTATTTCGGACTCAGTCAAGAGTGAATGGAACATCCCGGCGAGCTGGAGAATGGTTGCCCAGATGCCCTTCGGAGCACCTGTTGCGGAGCCCGGTGAGAAAGCTTACCCGGATGCGGATGCCTTCGTCAAGATCTACCAGTAAATAATCAGATATGGATAACGGAGCCGGTGAACGCCGGCTCCGTTTTAGTCCTTGAGGGAGATATTCCGCAAGATCTGGCGCTCCCGTCATTCGCCGAAATGATCGGCCGATTGCTCAATTGAATGGAGGGGGTTAAAATGAGAAGAAACAGCCAGCATCTGCTGTTGATCACAGCGGCGGAAATCAGAACTAAAATTTGGCAAATTTGCGCAGGAGGAGAACGTTATGAATGCGATCCTTACAGGACTTAAAAAAAGAAGATCCCGCTATGAGTTGAAGCCTGACATTCCGATCAGTAATGACCAGCTCGCAGAGCTGATTGGCAATATATTCAAGACCATGCCTTCACCGATGAACAGCCAATCCTCCCGGGCAGTCCTTCTCTTTGGGGAGGACCATCTGAAGCTGTGGCGAATCACTTTGGAAGAAATGAAGAAAACTGCTTCGGAAGCCGGATATGCCAAAGGTTTGAAGAAAGTTGAAACGTCGTTCCAAAGCGGTTATGGTACCATACTCTTCTATGAGGATGGGGCAATCGTCAGAGAGCTGGAGGAGAAGTACCCCAAGTACGCCCACAACTTCCCAGTCTGGTCAGCCCAGACCAGCGGGATGCACCAGATTGCAGTCTGGTCGGCACTGGCGGATGAGGGGATTGGTGCTTCGCTCCAGCATTATAATGAACTGATCGACGAACGGGTTCGGATGGAATGGAATATACCGGACCAGTGGAAGCTGTACGCTCAGATGCCCTTTGGCCGGGCAGTGGATGTACCAAAGGAAAAGGACATCAAGCCCCTGGAGGAACGAGTGATCATTCATCGAGGCTGATTGATGCAGAAGAGCCCACCTTGGACATCCGTCGCCCTCAGTGTCTGCCCTGCAGTATGAGATCCCCCTGAATCATCCCTTGAAGAGCGGTTTTCTGCCGGTCGCGATGGTTCAGGGGGTTTTATGCTTTCACCAGGATGTGACAGCAGACTGGATTGAATGAAATGTTTCAGATTGAATAATTGTTATGATTGAATGGATATAGGTCATAATTTCCCCTCAAGGGTGTAAGGTGGTATAATATAGCTTGTGAAAAAGTGCGTATAAACCGTATACGGAGGAAAAAATGGGAATACTGAATAAAATCTTCGGAACTTACTCGGACAGGGAAGTCAAACGGATCTACCCGATGGTGGAGAAGATCAACGCCCTGGAAAGCGGGTATCAAAAGCTCTCCGATGATGAATTGAAAAATAAAACAATTGAGTTCAAGGAGCGCCTGGCTCAGGGCGAAACACTGGATGATATTCTGGTGGAAGCTTTTGCCACCGTGCGCGAAGCATCAGTGCGCGTTTTGGGAATGCGTCATTTTGATGTCCAGCTCATCGGCGGAATCGTCCTGCATCAGGGACGTATCGCGGAAATGAAAACCGGTGAAGGAAAAACGCTGGTGGCCACGCTGCCGTGTTACCTCAACGGGCTGACCGGCAATGGCGTCCATGTCGTTACGGTCAATGATTACCTGGCGAAATTACAGGGTGAATGGATGGGGCAGCTTTATAACTTCCTCGGCCTTTCCACCGGGATTATCCTGCATGGCCTGACCAACCAGGAACGGCGCGATGCCTATCACAGCGATATTACGTACGGAACCAACAATGAGTTCGGATTTGACTATCTGAGAGACAACATGGTCGTTTACGAGGAAGAAATGGTTCAGCGCAAGCTGAATTTCGCCATCGTGGATGAAGTCGACTCCATTCTCATTGATGAAGCCAGAACCCCGCTGATTATTTCCGGCGAAGGGGACAAGAGTACGGAGATGTACAAGGTCGCTGATCTCTTCGTGAAACGGCTCAAGGATGAGGCTGACTTCACAGTGGATGAGAAGGCTCATTCCGTCATTCTGACAGAGGACGGCATTACCAGGGTGGAGCGTTACTTCAACCTGGACAATTTCGGAGATACCGCGCATATGGAGCTGCAGCACCATATCAACCAGGCTCTGAAAGCCAATTATCTGTTCAAGGCAGATAAAGACTATATGGTCAAGGACGGCGAAATCATCATTGTTGATGAATTCACGGGTCGTCTGATGGAAGGCCGGCGCTACTCCGACGGACTGCATCAGGCCATCGAAGCCAAGGAGAACGTGGATGTTCTGAAGGAATCCAAGACTCTGGCAACGATCACGTTCCAGAACTATTTCCGGATGTACCAGAAGCTCTCGGGTATGACCGGTACAGCTCTGACGGAAGAAAATGAATTCCGATCCACCTATAACCTGGACGTTATTGTCATACCGACCAATATGCCGGTCGTTCGACTGGATCATCCGGATGTCGTCTACAAGACGGTAGCAGGAAAATACAAAGGACTGATTCAGGAAATTGTGGAGACTTATCAGAAAGGCCAGCCAGTTCTGGTTGGTACGACCTCTGTGGAAAAGTCCGAACTGGTATCGGAACTCCTGAAACGGGAACGCGTTCCGCACCAGGTTCTCAATGCCCGCTATCATGACAAGGAAGCTGAGATTGTATCACATGCCGGTGAAAGAGGCATGGTTACCATCGCAACCAATATGGCCGGACGTGGAACAGACATCAAGCTGGGCGAAGGAGTCAAGGAACTGGGGGGATTAAAGATCCTGGGTACGGAACGCCATGAAGCCCGCCGGATTGACAATCAGCTGCGCGGCCGTTCCGGCCGTCAGGGAGACCCCGGAGAATCCCGGTTCTACATTTCGCTGGATGACGATCTGATGCGGATCTTCGGTGGTGAAACCCTCAAATCCCGTGTTTCCAAGCTCGGGCTGGGAGATGACGAGGCGATTGAATCCAAGCTCGTTTCCGGTGCCATTGAAAATGCCCAGAAGAAAGTGGAAGGCAACAACTTTGATGCCCGTAAGACTCTGCTGGGATATGATGATGTCATGAATCAGCAGCGTGAGATTATCTATCGTCAGCGCCGTGAAGTCATGCAGGGCAATGACATTTCCGAAAGCATCCAGTCCATGATCGCTCGCGCGGTGGAGAACAGCGTTCAGCGTTTTCTGCAGGATGGCCAGGACACCCGCGAAGATTATGCCAACCTGGCACGGTTTATGCAGATTCTGGTAGCTCAGGCCAAACCAACGCCGGCGGAGGACCTGCAGGCGATGGATCAGGCAGCCATCACAGCTCATTACATTGAAGCCGCCATGGTCAAGTACCATGAAAAGGAACAGAAGTATCCGGAACAGATCCGGGAACTGGAGCGGGTCGTCCTGCTTCGGGTTGTCGACAACAAGTGGATGGATCACATCGACAACATGGACAAACTCAAACGAGGCATCGGACTGCGGGCCTACAAGCAGCAGGATCCGGTACAGGCCTATCAGTTTGAGGGGACTGACATGTTCAACGAGATGATCGACACCATCGACGAGGAAACCACTCGGTTCCTCCTGAATGTTGAGATCCGGACACAGGAAGACATTGAGCGGGAACAGGTTGCCAAAGAAACGGCAACCAACCAGGATGACTCTCTGCCCAATACACCCCAAGTCCGGAAGGATAAAAAGGTCGGCCGCAATGATCCGTGTCCATGCGGATCGGGTAAAAAATACAAAAATTGCCACGGTCGCACAGAACGGGGTTAACCCGGATTCTTAACACGGGATGGAAGGGAACTCTGACACAGGGTTCCCTTCCGTGCCCCCCAGAAGATGATGGAGTCAGAAACGGCTGATCTCCGGCTCGACCGGCAGAGAGCGACTGGTGCCATCCAGGACTGGATCTGAGCCGCAGCCTGGTCCAGACCGATTCCGATTGTTTCCTTTATTCATGACCTTGTATGTTCCACACAGAATCTACAGATATCCAAACAGCTCAAGAGGTGAAAGAAATGTATTTAAAGTTAGCCGAAGCCCTGCAGAAGATCAATGAGCAGGAAGAAAAAATCAATTCGATAAAGGAGAGTCTTTGACGTCCCAAGACTGACCCTGCGGTTGTCGGAGCTGAACATGAAAATGTCGGAGCCGACCTTTTGGGATGATCCGGAGTCTGCCCGTGAATTAAGTCAGGAGGCGGCCGGACTGGAAGACCGGTTAAAGAATCTAAGGACCTTTGAGGAACAGCTCAGCGATATTCAGGTGCTGGCCGAACTGTCCGAAGATGACGAAGATACCGAGAAACAAATCTATAAGGATTATCTGGCACTGGACGAAGCATTGGACCAATACCTGCTGCAGCTTCATCTGGACGGACCCTATGATGCCAATAACGCCATCCTGAATCTCCATGTCGGGGTGGGCGGTACGGACGCTCAGGACTTCACCCAGATGCTGATGCGCATGTATCTGCGCTGGGCTGAGAAGAAGGGCTTTAAAACAGAGCTGCTGAACCAGCTCGATGGCGAGGAAGCTGGGATCCGGGAAGCGGTGATCAAGATCACCGGAGAGTATGCCTACGGCTATCTGCGAAGTGAAAAGGGAATCCATCGCCTGGTGCGAATTTCCCCGTTCAACACCAACGGCAAGCGCCAGACGTCGTTTGCTTCGGTGGAGGTTCTTCCCGAACTGAAACAGAATCAGGATGTACAGATCAATCCGGATGACCTGAAGATCGACACCTATCGGTCCGGCGGCGCAGGCGGCCAGCACGTCAACAAAACCGAATCGGCGGTTCGGATCACCCATCTGCCCACCGGCATCATTGTACAGTGTCAGAATGAACGCAGCCAGCACAACAACCGGGAAGTCGCCATGGACCTGTTAAAGTCCAAGCTGGTTGAACTCAAGGAACGGGCACATATGGAAAAGATCGAAGAGCTGACCGGGGAGCAGAAAGACATGAGCTGGGGCTCCCAGATTCGATCCTATGTGTTTAATCCGTATCAGATGGTGAAGGACCACCGCACCCTGGCTGAGACCACCGATGTATACGGGGTGCTGGACGGAAACATCGATTTATTTATTAATGCCTATTTACAGGCCAGAGTACAGGGGGATTTACAGGAATGATGAGACTGGAAGAACAGATCGCACAGGAACTGGGGATCAGGACGGAGCAGGTAGAGGCAGTGGTTGCGCTCCTTGACGAAGGCAACACGGTTCCGTTTATTGCCCGTTACCGGAAAGAAAAAACCGGTTCACTGGATGATGAAGTTCTGCGTAAACTCTCTGAGCGGCTGACCTACCTGAGAAATTTCAATGCCAAGCGGGAGGATATCGAGCGTCTGATTACAGAACAGGGCAATATGACCGAAGACATTCTGGAAGCCCTGCGTCAGGCCTCGACGGTGACGGAACTGGATGACATCTACCGTCCTTTCCGGCCCAAGAAGCGGACCCGGGCGATCATCGCGATGGAGAAGGGTTTGAAGCCACTGGCAGATTATATTTTGGCCGGGCAAGGCGAAGTTCTGCCGGCAGCTCAGGAGTATGTGGACGAGGAGAAGGGAATCAAGTCGGAGGACGAAGCGATCGCCTATGCCCTGGATATCCTGGCGGAGCAATTTTCAGACGATGCCGAGAACCGGAAATGGATTCGGGATTATGCTCAGAAGCTGGCTGCCATCACCTCCACCGGATCTGGCGAAAATTCACCCTACGAGATGTATTTTGATTTCAATGAACCGATCCGCGCCATCCCCGGTCACCGCATCCTCGCGCTGAACCGCGGGGAAAAGGAAGGGGTTCTAAAAGTCAGCATCGAACTGGATCAGCAGATCATTGAAGACCATATGCTGGATCATCTGGAAACAATCAACAGCAAGAATCGGACCTATCTGGTCCGGGCAGTCAAAGATTCCCTGAAGCGCCTGATCTGGCCCTCCATTGAACGCGAAGTCCGCAATCAGCTGACCGAAAAAGCAGAAGCAGGGGCCATTGATGTCTTTTCCAAGAACTTGTCAGCCTTGCTGCTTCAGGCACCGGTCAAAGGCAAACGCGTGATGGGTTATGATCCGGGATTCCGCACGGGCTGCAAGATTGCAGTGCTGGACGAAAACGGTAAATACCTTGAATCCACCGCGGTTTTCCCCACAGTGCCGCGCAACGACGTGGCGGGAACCATTCGCACGCTGAAAGCGCTGATTCGGAAACATAAGGTGGAAGTTATCTCCCTTGGCAACGGGACCGCCTCCCGGGAATCCGAAGAGGTTCTGGCACAGCTGATTGCCGAACTGAAGAAAGATCAGATCGAGGTCGGCTATGTAGTTACCAACGAGGCAGGAGCATCTGTCTACTCTGCTTCCCAGCTGGCGACTCAGGAATATCCTGACCTGGATGTTACCGTCCGCGGAGCGATCTCCATCGGCCGTCGGCTCCAGGATCCGCTGGCGGAGCTGGTCAAGATCGATCCCAAGAGCATTGGCGTTGGTCAGTATCAGCATGATATTGATCAGAAAAAGCTGGATGAGTCTCTCACCGGCGTCGTTGAAGACTGCGTCAACAGTGTGGGCGTGGATCTGAATACCGCCACACCGAGCCTGTTAACCTATGTATCCGGAATTAACAAGACCCTGGCTGACAATATTATTCTTTATCGGGATGAGGTCTCCGGTTTCAAGTCCCGGAAAGAGCTGTCCAAGGTCAAGCGCCTGGGCCCCAAGGCATTTGAACAGTGTGCCGGGTTCCTGCGGGTGCCTGAATCCGACGAGATTCTGGACCGTACCGGGGTTCATCCGGAGTCCTATCATGTAGCCCGTGAGCTGCTGGAGCTGCTGGGCTATCAGAAGTCTGACGTGCGTTCCGGCGGGTTGGATGACCTCAAAGCCAGGGCAGACCGCTATCCGATGAGCAAACTCAGTGAAGAAACAAAGGCAGGAATTCCAACGCTCCAGGATATTATCAAGGAGCTGATGAAGCCCGGCCGGGATCCTCGGGAGGAGCTGCCGCAGCCAATCTTCAAGACCGGAATCCTGGAACTGAAGGATCTGGAAGAAGGCATGATCCTGCAGGGGACTGTCCGCAACGTGTCTGATTTCGGCGCATTCGTGGATATCGGAGTGCATCAGGACGGCCTGGTCCATATCAGTCAGCTGGCCGACCGATTTGTCAAAAATCCCATGGAAGTCGTCAAGGTCGGAGACATTGTTGAAGTCCGCGTCATCGGAGTTGATCTGGGCCGGCGCCGAATTTCGCTTTCCATGAAGGGAATGGGAAAAACCGCTAAGCGCTGATTGAGGCTGGATTCTGGTCAAAAAAGTCGGAGCCTGCGCCTCAACACCGGATTCAGATCATGGTTTTCAATTCGACAGAGCTTTGATGAAATCTTCACGAACCCGTTGCCAGATTCGATCGCATGTAATATAATACAGATGTAAAATAAATAAATATCTTCAGGGCGGGGTGTAAGTCCCCACCGGCGGTATAGCCCGCGAGCCTTAACAGGCTGATCCGTTGCAACTACGGAGCCGACAGTATAGTCTGGATGAAAGAAGAGATTAGTATGATAATCGAAGCCCTGGCATTTTGCCGGGGTTTTTTTGTCACTCTACTTCTGAAGATATCAAATCTCAGGAGGTTTTATTATGTTAAACACCAGGACATCCACCCAAGTTACCGTGAAAGGCGCTCTGCTTGTCGCCATTGCCTTCATCTTCACTTACTTTGAATTCCCGATTCTTCCGTCCGTGCCATGGCTCAAACTTGATTTTTCAATGGTGCCGCTCCTGCTTGGCGCACTGGCGCTGGGACCTGGAACCGGTGTGCTTCTCACCGCACTGCTGCAGGTGATCCTGTTCGCAACCAAATCAAGCACCGGCGGAGTCGGAGAAATTGCAAACTTTATCGTGATCTCCACCATGATTGTTGTTGTCAGCCTGGTCTATAAGAAGCACCGCAACCTCACCGGTCTGGTAACTGGTCTGCTGCTCGGAACCCTTGGCTTTACCCTTGCGGCGGTACTGGCCAACAAATTCATTCTGGTTCCGCTGTTCTTCCCCGGTGAATTCCCCGGAGGTCAGGCAGCCTATGAGACGTACCTTTACAGGATGGTTCCTCTGTTCAATGCGATCAAGGGTGTTTCAGTCGCATTGCTGTCCGCGCTCTTGTATTCCAGACTTGAGCGGTTTCTGAAAGTGGAATCTTCCAAATCAGTCAGCCAGCTGGAAAATACTCGTCTGCGCAAAGCCAACTAAGCCCCTGCTGATCAGAATATCGTAAAAAGAAGTCGATCCATGTGATCGCCGATTCATCACCACCCCGTCCCACCAAGGCCTTGAGCCGGAAGGGGACGGGGTGGTTCTTTGAGCGGAATTAGACCGATCTGCGCAATCAGGCGAGAAGTGAACATGTAGGAGACACAACTTTTCCGAATTTTCGCATACAGGTGACAGCAGTTAGCTCAGAGTTACCAGTGGCCAGAGATGACAGACCAGCCAGTAGCCAGAGAAGACAGACCAGCCAGTAGCCAGAGAAGTGAGAGTAGCCAGTGAAGCTACAGAAGCAAGAAAAGCGAGAGAAGTGAGAGAATCGAGAAAAGTTCAGACAGGATTTCATCCAGAGAGGTTGGAAGATGGCAATCAACCCTCCACTCTGAACGAATGGTATGATAGGGATATAGTATTTACCCAAGGAGGTTCATGCAATGGAACAGCAAACAGTTGTCGTCACAGGGGCTGGCAGCGGACTGGGGGCAGCCCTGGTGAGGAAATACTCTGAAAAGGGGGCTCATGTGTGTCTGATTGGTCGAACCGAGGATAAGCTTCAGACCGTGGCGGCAAGCCTTGTGGGAAGCTGGGACTGCTTTGAGGCGGATATCTCGCAGGCGGCCCAGATTCGAAACGTGATTCAATCAATCCTGGACCGGCGGGGCAGGATTGATGTTTTGATCAACAGTGCGGGCGTCATCGCGCTGGGAGCGGCACAGGAGCTCATGGAGTCCTCCGTCCATGAAATGATTGACACCAATCTCAAGGCCACAATCTTCACTTCCCAGGCGGTCCTGCCTCATTTTAAGGAGCGAAATCAGGGCATTCTGGTGAACATCATTTCCACCGCCGGTCAGGAAGGGAAAGCCGGAGAATCCGTCTATTGTGCCAGCAAATTTGGAGTAAGAGGATTTACCGAAAGTCTTCAGGTGGAGCTGAAAGATACGGATATCCGGGTGATGGCAGCCTATATGGGCGGTATGAATACAGAATTCTGGGACGGAATCTTTCCGGCGGAGAAAACAGCCCGACTGATGGATCCCAGAGATATCGCCGACCTGCTCATTAATAACATTGAATCCAGACCAAATCTTTCGGTCACATCAGTGACCATTAAAAATCATATGGGGAAGAAATAGGCCATCCGAACAGTCAGAAAATACATACTGAAATATTCCCTGAACGTGAAAAAAAAGAGCCTGCGGGCTCTTTTTCCATATGTTATAGCTGAGTTACCTTTCTGAGTGGGGCAGTTTCAGAGACATGACGTGGGCATCCTCTTTATCAGGATAAAAGCCCTTGCGGTAGCCGGCATACTGAAAACCGGCCGACTCATACAGCCGGATGGCAGCCTGGTTTGATACCCTGACTTCCAGAAACATGACGGCCATGCTGCGCTCCCTCATATCCTCAATCAATGCCTGGAGCAGACGGCCTGCAATTCCCCGACCCCGCATTTGAGGGTGAACCGCGATATTGGTGATCTGTACTTCATCAAACACTAGCCAGGCACCGGCATAGCCTACCGTTTGGCCATCCGCCCGGGCTGTCAGGTAATAGGCCTGCTCATTGTGCAGCTCTGCCTGAATTGCTTCCCGAGACCAGGGTGATGAAAAACTCAGAGCATTGATCTGATGAATGGCCTCCAGATCCTGCTCCTCCATCCTATGAATCGAGAACGTGTCCATGTTTGGCCTCATACTCCCGCTGTGCCTGCGGCTTTCTCATGTAGCGGGGCAAAGTGGTATCTCCGGGTGGAATCTGGCGGTCGACATCGGACTTGCATAATCTGGCCAGGTTGGATGCCCGTTGAATGACGGAATCCTCTGCCAGTCTGGCCTGAGGGAATGCGGACTGAATCGCTTCTCGATATTTGATCAGCCCGTCGCCTGCAATGAGGAGAGGTTCACCTTCCCTGAAATGGGATTTCAGTTCAGCCAGATCCCTGACCTCGGGGCTGAGCAGTTCCGTTTGACCCTGCGGGGTATTCTGGATGGCGGCGCTGTAAAACGTCTGTTTCAGCGCGTCATGCAGAATCAGAATATTCCGGTCTGAATGCTTCAGGGACTGGGCGGATGCCGCAAAGGAGTGATAGCCGTACAACGGGATATTCAAGGCATAAGACATTGCCTCAAGTACCGACAGTCCAATGCGGAGACCGGTGAAGGAACCGGGTCCGAGATTGACGCACAGATGAGTCAAATCCCGCGGGGTTACATCGGTTTTTTGCATCAGGTCCTCGATCATTGGCATCAGCAGCACGGAATGCTGTTTTCCAAAATTCATATTGTACTCTGCCAGCAGCTCTTCATCGCGCATCAGGGCGACGGAGCAGTTGGACCCAGAGGTATCAGCGGCAAGTATCAACATGGGGCAGGCTCCTTTCAGACTGGGATGTACTCCAGTTCATGGCAATTTTACGCTCATCGGGCGACTCTCCGAGGGACAGGTTAATTTTCAAAAAGTCATCGGGCAGGATGCTTCCAATCAGGTCGCTCCACTCGATGACGCTGATGTCGGTGCTGTAGATGATTTCTTCAAAGCCAAGATCAAGGATTTCATCTTCTTCGTGAACCCGATAGACATCGAAATGGTTCAGTTGGCCGGGGATCGGCCCCGGGAGGGGGTAGCTGTTTAAGATTGTGAAGGTTGGGGAGCTGACATCGCCCCCGTAACCCAATCCCCGGGCAAGTCCTTTGACAAAGTGGGTCTTGCCGGCACCCAGGTCTCCGTCCAGAAGCAGGACATCGCCGGCTCGAAGACAGGAGGCCAGCTGTTCTCCCAACCGCATGGTTTCTTGTGTGGATTGCGTAATATAATACATTGGTTTGCTCTCTTTGCTCTATTTTCATACTTTTGTAAACTAAAAAATTTCTTGCTAGTATATAATACAGGAAACACGTGGAAAAGGGAAAGATCAATGAAAATATTAAAATCCGGCTTACTGATCCTGATGGCAGGGATTTTTTTGACAGCCTGCGCCCAGACCGGAGAAAGCCAGACCCAGCAGGGTATGACATCGTCTGAATCCGGGCCCCGGGAACGAAATCTGAATATCCTGACTTCAGCGAAGATTGTAGCAGATATGATTGATTCATTATCTGAAGGTCAGCACACCATCCGATATATGACAGAATCTGAATCAGATCTCCGGAGCATTGTTCCGAATCCAGAAATGATGACTGAAGGGGACTACCAGGCATTTTTCTATGTTGGTGCCAGCTATGAACCATTTATTCGGGAGTTTACGGAAAAAATCGACAAGAACAAAGTGAATGTCGTGAATATTTCTCGGGGCATTGATATTCTCCGGCATAAAATCAATAAACTGGATCATGAAAACTACTATTACCTGATGAATTCGACGAATTATAAGATTGCTTTGAACAGCATTAAAAATTCGCTGCAGGAAATGGATCCGGCCAGAAAACAGAAATATGATGAACGCTTCGTTGCCGTTTCCCGAAAAATCGATGATTTTCAGGGGCGCGTCAAGGACTTTATGTCTGACGAGGATCAGCTGGTGTTCGTTGTGGACTCGGATTTGACTGCGTATGTGGTGAAAGAATATCGCAAGGATCCGCTGCTGATTACCAATTTTATCGAGCGCAAGTTAAGTGAAGAATCGCTGAATCTGTCCAATGCCTCTCAGCCAACTGCTCTAAATGGCGCTGAAAAACGGATCTTTCTTTATTCAGATGATGTATCCCTGCAGAAATATGCGGATGACATTACAAAGTATCGCCTGATTCCGGTTCGGATTACGCTGTATGACCCATCAGAGACTCTGGTGGAATCATTCTTCTTTAACTTTGAGCGGATTCAGGATGCGATTTCGCCCCTGGGGAATTAATTCGAGACTGCGATAAGTCGGCCTGAACCGAAATATCTTTCCTTTGATCGGAAGCTTGCCCAGGTAACAATGAAACCTGTATGCGCCATAACGCATACAGGTTTTTAGATTCCCTGAAGGATTCGCTCCCACAAGGGAGAAGGTAGTCCGGCGGACCGGATCTTCTCAGCGGCCAGGGCGGCATCATAGGCGACAGAGCGCTTTTCAAGGGTAAAGGTTTCATCATCGTAAATCAAGTACTGAGCCTTCGGGTTGTGGTTTCTGGGCTGGCCGACGCTTCCGCAGTTGATAAGGTAACGGGCCTCGGAATCAAGCTTCACAACGGTGTCTTCCGCCAGTGAAAGAAAGACTGGGCGACCATCCTTAATAAAAAAATAACCCGGAATATGGGTGTGGCCATGAAACGCCAGCCCCAGTCCCAGTCGTTCGAGTTTGGACAGGGAAAGCGTCAGGTACGGTGAACGTACGTCTCCCGGCATTAAATAGTAAAACCGCTGGGCTCCGTAGGGCGAGCCGTGAGAGAGGTAGATGGCGTCATCGCTCCATTCATAAGGCAGCTGACTGAGCCAGTCGTGATCGGCCGGACTAAGTCTGGTTCGGGTATATTCAGCAGATTCCCTGGCTAAGGGATTGAAATGTTTCAATTCGTTCCAGTCCAGCTGGACTTGCTCATGATTTCCTCGGATGACGATGGCCTCGGACTGGCGGATTCGCTTCACGCACTTGCCGGGATCCGCTCCGTAGCCAATGATATCGCCCAGTACGTAGAGCTGACCCGGCCCGCAGTCTTCCAATACAGCGGTCAGAGCTTCCAGATTGCCATGGATGTCGCTGAGCATGATATGTTTCAACGGGCAGGTACCTCCTAGATTAATTCGTAGGTTTCGTTTAATAACGAACCGATAATGATTCGGTCCGGTGAGGCGGGGGACTTTGCGATTTCACGTGCCAGGTCCCGGGCATATTCTTCGGTTATCGGATTCTCCACCTTGTTGATGAACAGAACCGTGGTACCTTTCGCATTGCGGAACATCATATCCGGATGCAGCACCAGTTTCTTAATATCTTCCCGAGTAATGATATCCCCAACCTTTTTGCCCGTTAAATCACAGAAGACATCGAGATTATGGACGGTTTCGACGGATATCTTGAGACCCAGACAACCGATATCCAATATTGCGATTGTGACATCCGTGGTCTTCGGAAGATCCGGTTCATTGGGGCGCCAGGCTTTGACGGGGCGCTGTCTGGATTCGTCACATTCAATCAGACACAAGTCAAAGCACTCCATCTGACGCTCGAGAACATCCAGGGGCAATCCCCGCATGGTGTTGTCCTGGTCCAGGTCATAAGCCAGAACGTAGACCCCCGGCTTGGGGTACTCGCATAAAGAATAATCCTGCCGGAATTCATAATCGACAAAGTCGATCTCTTTCTCTGGGATGCGCTCCATACTGATCGTATTGGAAACCAGTACGCGCCGTTGGGAGCGGTTTTCTCTGGCCAGAATCCGGATCAGCATGGTTTTCCCACCAGATCCGATCAGAGCTGCAGCGTGATGAGTTTGGTCTAGAATGAGCCTGGACAGGTTCATGGAACACCTCCGCATGATCGTTTGATAGCTTATTATAACAGTGTCATTATTAAAATTGGAGAAAAAAGTTGTTAATTTACAGTCATTTCCTTAGGGGGCTCCTGTGGCAAGGGAGAAGATCTTTCGGCAGGCTCTCCCTGTGAAAAATCCAGTTTCAATAATCGAACGCATGTACTATAATAGTGGTATCAGATCAGTTGAAAGGAGAACGCCATGGAAGCAGGTCAGATCAATATGGAAGTCATTGCTGAATTTATCCAGGGAAGAATCATTCCTCGCAGAATCCGCTATTACGATCTTGCTTCGGCAGAATACCGGGAGCGGGATATCCGAAAAATTAGTTATGAGATGCGTAACCAGAAAGAAACACAATTCGGCATTGAATTTTCGGACACTGAATCCGCAATCCTGAACTACAGTCACCGGACGAATCAGTGGCGGATGGTGGAACACCTTTAGTCCGAGAAATTTCTTTCTGTTTTTGAGCATGGGCCGATGTTCCGCCCTCGGAAAAATACCATACACCAGATCAGCAGGTCAAAACAATTATGAGGGAAGAAAAACAGCAGGGCAAGGCTATGGTTGACATGCAACAGAGCCGCCGTGAGGTTAAGCAGAAAAAAAGAACCGAAGCGTTTGCTTCGGTTCTTTCTGGCAGGGGTAGCAGGGCTCGAACCCACATTAACGGTTTTGGAGACCGTTGCTCTACCATTGAACTATACCCCTTTGCTCTTGAAAACTACTTTATTATTATAAGCAATTTATTAACTCCTTGTCAACGAAATTTGTGATATTTTGTGAGCTCAGGCTGATTTGGAGAAACACTCCAAGGTGGCGGTGGGCGGGAACTTATAATTAAGCAAATATTTACCGTCATTTCACAACGTAGTTATTAATTTGACAATATTTGAATAAAGTGTAAAATAATAGCAGGACGAAATCAATCCAAAAGCAGGGGGAACAAGTTCGATGAATGAGTCATTAAAACTCGAAAACCAACTTTGCTTTGCGGTTTACGCCCTGTCCAGGGAAATCACGAAAATTTACCGTCCGTTTTTGCACCATCTAGGCTTGACCTATACCCAGTATCTGGTGATGATCGTACTTTGGGAAAAAGACGGCATCGCATTAAAAGATCTGGGCAAAAGCTTGAATCTGGATTCCGGCACACTCACTCCCTTGCTGAAAAAGCTGGAAGTTGAAGGGCTGATTGACCGGAAGCGTGACTTCAAAGACGAACGAAATTTGTTGATTTACCTGACAGAAAGTGGCCAGGAGCTGTTGAAAAAGGCAGAAGCAGTCCCTCAGAAGGTCCGTTGCCGGATTCCTTTGGAAGATAAGGAGATCAGCCACGTACGATCGAAGCTTCAGGAAATGCTCAACGCCATGATGAGCCTGCCTGAGGTCGAAGAGGATTATGTCAGCCAGGTAATGTCAGAAGAGAAAAAGTAAAGCGAATGAAAAGGTTCGGACAGCCATCAAGATGGCTGTCCATTTGTTTTTCTATTGGCCTCCTCTGATATTGGGGGAGGAGCATTCCTGAATTTCAAGGTAAAGGTTGTTCCCTTGCCAACCTTGGAAGTGACATGGATCATCGCCTTGTGATTGTCCATGATCCGCTTGACAATGGTAAGACCGATGCCTGATCCCTCGACTTCTTCCCGGGAGCGGTCAACCCGGTAAAATCGTTCGAAAATATAGGGGAGATCTTCGGATGGGATGCCAACGCCATTGTCCCGTATGTCCAGGTAGGTAAAGGTGGCGTCTTTTTTCAGGGTCAGAAAAATCCGTCCGTTTTCCGGAGTAAACTTCATGGCGTTGTGAAGCAGGTTGATGACTACCTGGTAGAGGGAATGGTAATCGCCAATGATGTAGTAGCGATCTCTGCGATAAAACTCGAAGGACAGGTGGATATTCTTTTCCTTGGCGACCCCCAGGAAATTATTGTAGATATCCTGGCACAGGGAGCGCAGGTTTACTTCCTTGTACTGGTGGGTATTGGATTCTGCTTCAAATTCCTTCAGGACATTCAAATTGCCCAGAAGTTTGCCAAAACGGATGACTTCATTGTTGAGGGAGGACAGACGATCCGGCGAAATTGGGACGACTCCGTCAATCATGGCTTCCAGATTCATTTGAAGAACATTCAGCGGATTTCGCAGTTCATGCGATATATCGGATATTAGTCGGCGGCGCAGGGTATCCTGCTGATCCATTTTTTCTCCCAAAACATTGATGCTCTGGCGCAGCTGTTCAATTTCCACAATATCGGTTTTCAGGTTTTCTCTGGTTTTAAAGTTACCCTGAGAGAGCATGAAGCTCGTCGACGCAATGGAAGAGATCGGCTCTGACAGCTGATTGGACAGGAAGAAAGAGAACAGGAAAATTAACAGGGAGCCAATGATAGCGCTGGCCAGTACGGACAGCGTCAGGCTGAACAGAAACTGTTCTTCATTCTTTGAGATCAACAAGGGTGTAAACTGTCCGATGGTGACGTATCCGACGGTGTCGCCGTCAACCAGAACCGGATGGCGGGTGAATTTAAACTGTTCCAGATTCAAAGGGGGCGATCCTTCCGGCTGACGTGTGGTCAGTTGAGCCAGGACCAGTTCCGGTTCCAACTGCCAGATTACTTTGCCCATCCGGTCTTCGAGCTTGACTGAAAAGCCGGAGATGGATGCTTCCCGAATGACGCTGGTACCGGAATCTACCGTCCAGCCGGTTTTTCCGTTTGATACATAGGCATCCCGGAATTCCCCGACGATTCGTTCATCTCTGGACTCCTGGTTGGCCCGTATATAGATGGAATACTGACGGTTGATGTTGAAGTTGATGATGATGTAAGTGAGGATCAATGCCAGAAGAGCGGATACCGTGATGGCTACCGCCAGTTTGTAACGGATGGTATTCAATTACAGATCACCGCCGAATTTATAACCCAGCTTAAAAACGGTGAGGATGTATTTCGGATTCTTGGTGTCCTCTTCAATTTTCTTTCGGATGTTCTTAATATGGACATCGATGGTTCGGTCCACACCATCAAAATCCACGCCCAGTACTTTTTCTATAAGCAGTTCCCGAGACATGACGACTCCCTGATTGGAAGCCAGGATTTCCAAAATATCAAACTCAATGGGGGTCAGGGCCACGTTTTCACCGCGAAGCCGGATTTCGCGCCGCTCCTTGTCGATGATGAGTTCCCCGTTGTTGTAAGAAAAAGTATTTGGATTGACCACCGGTTCATTCAAGCGGCGGAACAGGGCATTGATGCGGGCTGTCAGCTCCCGGGGAGAGAATGGCTTGACCAGGTATTCATCTGCGCCCATCTCCAACCCCTGGATGCGGTCTTCCAGTGCTGATTTCGCAGTGAGCATGAAGACATAGGTGGAACTTTTTTCGCGGATTTTGCGGCAAATTTCTTCACCGGACAGGTCGGGCAGCATCAGATCTAAAATGACGAGATCAAAGGATTCCTGTTCAAACAGCTCCAGACCGCGATAGCCGCGGGTGGCAGTTTTCACTTCATACCCCTCTTTTTTCAAATAGGCTTCAATGGCTTCCAAAACGGAAACTTCATCTTCGATGACTAGTATTTTACTCATATCGCTCTCCTTTGGACCATATGCTCCTATTATATCACGCCAGGATGCAAGGCAAAGGCCGCCCATTCCGGCATCTGTGCGAATCAGTCGCAAATGACAGGGGAATGACTAACTGAGAGGATTTCAGGATATAATTAAATCAGAGTAAGACTGTCTGAATTAGGAGGACACCATGAATACAATCAACATTAGACTTTACGGCATGACGTGAGCATCCTGTGCCGCTAAGATTGAACGGGAAATTCAGGAAATTCCAGGGGTGGAATCCGCTTCCATCAGCCTGCCGAATGAATCCCTTCGAATTCTGGCGCCACAAGGTATCGGGGATGCCGTAATCCAACAAGCTGAAAAAATAGTCGCACACCATGAACCGCAAGTGCGGTTTCGTCCGGTGAGAAGTCCGGAATCCGGGATCAAGCCGGGCAGATCACACCCTGGTGAGGGGGAGCCCCACGATCATGAGGCCCATGAACATGGCCACAGTCATGGGCACAGTCATGACCATGGGGACGATGCGGACAAAACCGGACCATTTGAAATCCCGCTGCTTCATTGGAATCTGCTTCGAATTGTTGTATCACTTGGATTATTCCTTGGCTCATTTCTCGCCCCCAGACCCTGGTCTGACTTCATGCTCTTTGTGGCATACGGGTTGGCAGGATATGAGATCGTTCTGGCTGCGCTGCGCAACCTGACCAGAGGACTGGTTTTTGACGAGAATTTCCTGATGACCCTGGCTACCGTCGGAGCCTTTGCCATAGGTGAATATCAGGAAGCGGTCGGTGTCATGCTGTTTTACATGATCGGGGAATATTTTCAGGATCTGGCCGTGCATCGTTCCAGAAAAAGCATCAAGGATCTCCTGGATATCCGTCCTGATTATGCCATGGTTCTGGTAGACGGAGAATTGATCCGGCGCAACCCCCTGGAAGTTGCAGTAGAGGATCTGATTGTAGTGCGCCCAGGGGAAAGAGTACCCTTGGATGGAATGGTAACCGAGGGGTATTCGCAGCTGGACACAAAAGCCCTCACCGGCGAGTCCATCCCCAGGGAAATTCAGACGGGTGACGAAATTCTCTCTGGATCCGTCAACATTACCTCGGCCCTGACCATCCGCGTGACCAGGCCATACGGAGAGTCCACTGTTTCGCGCATCATGGATCTGGTGGAGAATTCAGCTCATCAGAAAGGCAAGACCGAGAAGTTCATCACGAAGTTCGCCCGGGTCTATACACCGGCAGTCGTTCTCCTGGCCTCAGTGGTCGCTTTCCTGGTGCCGCTGATTTTATCTGAACCATTTAGCCCATGGATTCGCAAAGGTCTGATCTTCCTGGTTGTCAGCTGTCCCTGCGCGTTGGTTATCTCCATTCCTCTTGGCTTTTTCGGAGGACTGGGGCTGGCATCCCGCCATGGCATCCTGATAAAAGGATCCAACTTTCTGGAAGAACTGAAAAACCTGGATACCATCGTTCTGGACAAGACCGGAAC
This sequence comes from Clostridiaceae bacterium HFYG-1003, assembly GCA_024579835.1. Taxonomy (NCBI): domain Bacteria; kingdom Bacillati; phylum Bacillota; class Clostridia; order Eubacteriales; family Clostridiaceae; species Clostridiaceae bacterium HFYG-1003. The sequence goes on along the minus strand of CP102060.1, from coordinate 1,436,286 downwards.
CGTAACCAAAGGAACGTTCGAAGTAACACAGATTGAGCCGGCAGAAGGCGTCGAAGTGGATGAAGTTCTGAAACTGGCCGCCCTGGCGGAATTGGACTCACCGCATCCCATTGCTAAGTCCATTCTGGATCAGTTGGATGAAGCGCCGCAACGTTCGAGTCTGATTTCTGCCGAAGAAATCAGAGGGAAGGGACGAAAGGCCACCCTGCCGGACGGCACCATTATATGGGCCGGCAACCAGAAGTTAATGCAAGATCTGGGCATTTCCCTTGAGCCACCGGAAGGAACCATCGTCTATGTCGCACGTCAATCTGCGGGGGAGACGCAATACCTGGGATCTCTTCAGATCGAAGACGAACTGAAGCCGGATTCGAAGCAGGCGATTGCTGATCTTAAATCCATGGGTGTCAGTCACCTGGTGATGTTGTCAGGTGATAACCGGACTATCGTGAAAAAAGTAGCAGCTCAGAGCGGAATCGATGATTATCGTGCGGAACTCCTGCCGCAGGATAAGGTGACCGCTGTGGAGGAAATCACCCAGAAGCAGGGACAGGGGAAGTTTACCGCCTTTGCCGGCGATGGTCTGAATGATACGCCTGTGCTTAAAATGGCAGACATCGGAATCTCCATGGGATCCATCGGATCCAGTGCTGCCATCGAAGCCTCTGATGTCGTACTGATGGATGACTCGCTGCTGAAAATACCACTGGCCATTAACATCTCCCGACTGACTAACCGGATTGTCCTTCAGAATGTCATCCTGGCTCTCGGCATTAAACTGGCGGTAATGATTCACTCCGTCTTCTTTAATGAAAACATCTGGCTGGCCATCTTTGCCGATGTAGGCGTTGCACTCCTGGCAGTGCTTAATGCCTCCCGACTGTCCCGCATGGACCCCGCATACACCCCAACTCAGGGTACACAGATGCTGAAATCGAAGGCAGCGTGATACGAACAAAATAGATAGAACAGGATCCCGGTGTTTCCAAGCCGGGATCCTGTTTTATAGGGGGAGGAGCATATCCAGTCAGTTCAGATATCCAGTCATTTCAGATATCCAGTCATTTCAGATATCCAGTCATTTCAGATATCTCGGTACTTCAGATCAACAATCAATATCGCTTCACATATGTTTTACTTGGTGGCAACTCGATCTATCCTGATCTGATTAAGCCCCGAATAATGAATCAACACCATAACGAAACAGGATCTCTTCCCCTGATTTTGATCGGATCAGTCGGCGGTCATGAAATCAGTCAATGTTGATCCCTAATTTCAGGTAACATTGGTTTCTGGACAATGGGGTTTGCTTCCTAGTAGATAGATCAGATCAGAGTATACAATTGATTTGGATCGGATTCAAAGCATAAAAAGAAACCGGCCATTGGCCGGTTTCCGAAGAGTATGCGTTATTTTTTCGGGCGTTTCAGCGCGCTTTCATATTCAGCGGGTGAAGTGCGGATGCGGTTGGGATCCTTGAAGAAATCCTTAACCAGTTTAGCAACGACACCAGACAGAGCAATCAGGGCGATGAGGTTCGGGATGGCCATTAGACCATTGAGGGTATCGGAAATATCCCAGACGATTGTCAGGGCGCCGATGGCTCCTACGATGGTGCTGAGAACGAAGACGATGCGGTAGGGGATAATAGCCTTGGAGCCTACCAGATATTCCATACACTTTTCACCATAGTAGCACCAGCCAACGATGGTGGTGAAGGCGAACAGGAGGATTCCGAAGGTAACGATGAGGCCGCCGCCAGTAAAGCCGCTGTTGAAGGCCTGGGTGGTCAGAGCGGCGCCGGTGAAAGCTTTGCCGGTGTTGGGGTCAATTTTGTCTGCCATGCCGGAGGTCAGAATAACCAGAGCGGTCATGGAGCAGATCATGATGGTGTCAACGAAAACTTCGAATGCGCCCCAGAGGCCCTGGCGAACCGGGTGGTCCGTGGTGGCAGCGGCGTGGGCGATTGGAGCGGAGCCAAGACCGGCTTCATTGGTGAATACACCGCGGGCAACACCAAATCTCATGGCCTGCATCACTGTGTATCCAAGGAGTCCGCCGCCGGCAGCTTCAAGACTGAAAGCTCTTCCGAAAATCAGGCCAAATGCTGCGGGGATCTGCTTTGCTTCGATGACGAGGATGACAAGAGCGCCGAGGATATAGGCAGCTGCCATGAAAGGAACAATCTTTTCAGCAAACTGACCGATTCGCTTGATTCCACCGATCAGAATAACGCCCGCAGCAACTGCGATGATGATACCCATTGCCAGCTTGGGAATTCCGAAGGAGCTTTCCATCGCGGCTGCGATGGAGTTTGCCTGCGTCATGGATCCGATACCGAAAGCAGCCAAGGCTCCGAAAATGGCGAAAATGGTTGCGAGCCACTTCATGCCGAGACCGTTGGTGATGTAGTACATCGGTCCACCGGAATATTCGCCTGCTTCGTTTCTTTCACGATAGGCAATCGAGAGGGTTACTTCAGCAAATTTTGTGGTCATACCGATGATGGCGGCAAACCACATCCAGAAGACTGCTCCGGGTCCGCCGGAAGCAATGGCAGTTGCGACACCGGCGATGTTTCCGGTTCCAACAGTAGCGGCCAGAGCGGTTGAGACGGCCTGGAAGGGGGTGATTCCGCCTTCAGCAGCTGCGGTTTTGTCGAACATCTTGCCAAAGGTGTTCTTCATGACAAAGCCGAATCTGCGGTAGACGACCAGTCCAGTAACGAATACGAGAATAAGTCCTGCTCCAATCAGTAAGATCAGCATGGGGGGTCCCCAGACTATACCGTTGACCTCGCTGTTCAGTTTCATGAATGCGTCCAAACTAATTACCTCCTATTAAATAAAATGTTTACAATTAAATTATAATCAAAAATTACCCTTGATAACGCTTGATATTAACGCATTGTAAAAGTTTACCAATCTAACAGAATGGAGGGCGGCTAAAAGATGCAAAAGAGTGGTTTCGTAATAAAAACCACTCTCCGATGGAAATTTAATTATGAACAGGAATTAAATTGACAAAAATAAAACAAAAACCAGTAAAAACTGATGATTAATATTTTATCAATCTGAGAAATAGAAGGTTTGTCAATAGGTTGTATCAAATTTATTTTTTGAAATTCTGAAGATAGATCATGTTTTCCAGAATCAGCGAACCTCTCCAGTCTCTCAGGGAATCCGGGTGAACGGGTTCTTCCCCCCAGGTCCAGCTGATATTCCAGTAACCTTCCTCGGTTACGTTGTTTTCCAGGTGTGTGGTGAAGAAGTCTGCCGTTGATTGAATCGAGGGATAGTAGAGACTCCTGGGTGAATTCAGAAAGAAGGTGGGGGTAGTGATGTATTCATCTGACAGATACATGGCCTGATCCGAGGTTACTGTGCTCTGGATCAGCTGTTGCAGTCGTTGCACTACTTCCGCGGACAGAAGGTCGCCTCGAGTATCGTAAAGCATTTCGGTTGCTTTGGCAAAGTTGGCAAGCTCATGGGGGGAGGGCACAAAGTCCGCTTCCATCAGCTGTTTCAGGGCAACCCTGACAATAGTTTCAGCCTTTTCAGCTAAGCTGGTTCGATGCGATCCGGCCACCAGAATGAAAGCTGCCAGTTCGACGGTAGGATTCCAGCCCCAGAATTCGTTCTCCGGACTGTAGTGCCACCAGGGGGCGTGTGGGAAGTCATTCATTGCCGGCATCGTTGCGGCCCAGCGATCACCGGCCAGGGTAGATTCCAGATAATCCAGCAGATGTTCCACCATTTGTGCAGACATTTCGGGCAAGCCGATTTCCTGCAAAATCTGGGTTGCAGCCCAGGTTTGAATGGGGGATGAAGCGGAAGAACGAATATCAGGTTCCAGACCATGTCCAAATCCACCGTCTGGATTTTGGTAGGCCGCCAGAGCTTTCAGTACATCCTGAGCGGATCCGTCCTCAAAGTGGTAATACCAGCGAGCGACATCAAGGGCCCTTCCGTTTCGAATGAGCCAGGTTCGGATTGAGCGCAATTTAGATGATCCCATGGTTCTTTCCTCCTCCCTTTGCTGAGGCCTATGAGATCGTTGATCTCATAGGCATAGATGATCTAAGGAAACACTGATTATTTGAGGTTAACGTTTCCCAGTTCGGTCATTATGTTGTTTTTTTACTCATGGGGGCACAAAAATGCTGGATTTTAGTGCGATTTGAGCCCATTTTGTGGGCTAACCCCTAATTTTGGGCGCACTTATCCCATGCAGAATTCTTTCGTTCGTTTTGCACGAATACAATTCAACAAATTGGCGCTGGCAAACAAGATGTTGAATCTATTCAAATTTTTGCTGATCCCCCGATAGACTACTTTGGCATAACCAAAGAACCGTTTGACGATCAAAAATGGGTGCTCCACTTTGCTTCGAACGGATGATTTGCGTTGTTCAATTGCCCGGTCCCACTGGATCCCGGGATAGTTCTTATTGGTCTTGATCTTGGAAGGGCGAACATTGCTGCGAAATTCAATAGTAGATAAGTGCGGATCCTCGGTGAATTCTTTTCTTGACTCGACACCATTATAGCCGGAATCTCCGTAAGCTACTTCATCATCGGGACGAATCAGTTTGTGTGTCTCGTTTATGTCATGGACATTGGCCGCAGTCCCTGTGACTGTATGGACATACCCACTGCCGGCGCAAACTCCGGTATGAACCTTCATCCCAAAGTACCACTGATTGCCTTTCTTTGTCTGGTGCATCTCAGGGTCTCGTTCTCCCGTCTGGTTCTTGGTAGAACTGGGGGCTGCAATAATGGTGGCATCCACGATGGTGCCGCCATGCATCATTAGTCCGGCAGATTCCAAGCGTCTGGTGACATCATGAAAGATCTTCTCCCCCAAGAGATGGCTTTCCATTAAATGGCGAAAGTGAAGAAGCGTGGTTGCGTCAGGCACTTGCTGCGAGATGAAGTCCAGCCGCATGAATTTGCGCATGGCATAACTGTCATAGATGGCGTCTTCCATTGCAACATCGGAGAGGTTAAACCAATTTTGCATCAGGTACATCCGAAGCATTGTTTCAATTTCGATGGGCTTTCTGCCGCGTTTTCCCTGAGGATAGTAGGGGCGAATCATCTCGATCCAATCTTTCCAGGGAATGATAGTTTCCATAGAATCAAGAAACTCTTCTCTCTTTGTAGTCTTGCGGCGATGTGCGTATTCAAAATCACTGAGAGTCTGCTGCTTCATAAGAAAAACCTCGCTGGTAACGTAATACTTAAATTATATCGTGAGAGCGTTCCTCAGAGTTACAGAAAACAGAATTAATCAGCGTTTCCCTAAGTTTCATCGGTGATTCCATTATACGCCCATTCCGAGAGGATGGGTCCAGACGATTTCGTGGGAGACCTGCTATACTGTTAGTAAACAAGTACCACAGCAAGACGGACACGTGAGGTGAGTGCATATGGCGATCTTCAGCCGCAGCAAAAGAAAATCTCCGGTAAGGGATCTTACCATGGGAGTGGATTTGATAGGAGAAATTCTTAACCGGACCGATCAGGAAATGGCAGATATACCGCCGGTCAATATCATGCTCATTGGCAAAACCGGTGTCGGGAAATCTACTCTGATCAACGAGATTTTTCGTGAGAATCTGGCGGATACCGGGATCGGAGCTCCGGTGACGCCGCATCTATTAAAAATAACAAAAACCGGCGTACCATTGACGCTGTACGATACCAAAGGTCTGGAACTGTCTGAGGAAGCGCAGCGCATGGTTCAGCATGAAGTGGTCGGTCTGCTGAAAGAAAAAGATTTGGCAGCGGATCCGAAGGAGAAGATTCACTGCGTCTGGTTTTGCATCAGCAGCCTGTCGCGCCGGCTGGAAAAAACCGAAAGAATTTGGATCAACGCGCTGGCGTTGCAGCTGCCGGTCATCGTGGTTCTGACTCAGGCGCTGGAGGAATCCGGAACCAGGGAACTGAAGGAATACATTGAACAGGAATGCCCGCAGATACGAGCCTGTATTCCGGTCATTGCCAGAGACTATTCCATCGGACCGCATACTCTTCCGAGCTTTGGTCTGAAAGAGTTGATGCTGACCACCTTTCGAAATATTCCTGATGAATCCCAGCGGGCTTTTATCAACGCCCAGCGCGTGGACATCGATAAGAAGGCCGAACTGGCCTCGCGCTGGGCGAGACGCTTTGTCTATGAGACCTTTGCCGTTGGATTTATTCCGATTCCTTTTGCCGATGCGCCGATTATCGCCACCTCGCAGGTGACCATGATCGCCAAAATCACGGCTATATTTGGAATCTCCTACGACCGTGCTATGCTCACCTCACTGGTGGGTGCCATGGCCGGGATCGGGGGAGCAGTGGTGACCGGCAGGACTTTGACCACCAACCTCCTGAAGCTGGTACCGGGGGCCGGAACGCTGGTTACCGGAGTGATTTCAGGATCTACCGCTGCAGCCATTACGCTGACGATGTCCAAGGTCTACATCAGTGCGCTGCGCGAGGTCAGTCTGAGAGAGTACGCCGGTGAGAGGGTCCTGCCGGAAGAAATTCGCTATCTGGTGGAGACAGAGATGAGAAAGTACATGGAACGAACAAGGAAATGATTGACTGGTTCATTCGATAAAACTTAAAGGGAGCCATTCTGCCCAGGCAGGTGGCTCCCTTTGAGATAAACAGGCCGATTTCAGCGATCGAGTGAACGCTAGAGCAAATCGATGCCCTTTTGGGCCAGTTCATCGATCATGGCCTGGGGCCAGATGCTGCACTGGACTTCTCCGATATGATACTTGTGGAGCAGGAACTGACAGATCCGGGACTGGCCAATGCCGCCGCCGTAGGTCAAGGGAAGTTCTCCGGCCAGAAGCGCCTGATGGAAGGGCAGGTGGGACCGATCTTCCATTCCGCGGGCAATCAGCTGATGCGTCAAAGTGTCCGGATCTACCCGGATTCCCATGGAGGACAACTCCAGAGCATCATCCAGGATACTGTTGTAGAAAATCAGATCGCCGTTCAGGCTCCAGTCATCATAATCCGGCGCGCGGCCGTCGTGGGGCAGACCATTGGACAAAGGTGCCCCGATGCCGATAATGAAGATCGCCTTATTCTCCCGAACGAAGGCTCTTTCCCGTTCTTTGGTCGTCAGCCCGGGATAAAGATCCAGCAGTTCCTGACTGGTGATATAGGTAATTTCAGGCGGGAGCTGAGGAATCAGATGGGGATAATCGGCATGAAGCTTCTTTTCCAGATCCAGGAAGATGGAGTAAATAATATCTACCTGATGCTTGAGGTAGTCCACGGAGCGCTCATAGGGAGAGATGATTTTTTCGAAATCCCACTGGTCGACATAGATTGAATGGATTTCATCCAGCACTTCATCCCGGCGAATGGCGTTCATGTTAGTATAAAGACCTTCTCCAAAGGAAAAATCATACTTTTTGAGAGCCATGCGTTTCCACTTGGCCAGGGAATGGACGATTTCAATCTTGCCGGCCTCTTCCATGTGGCGGGCTGAAAATGCGACCGGACGCTCCACTCCGTTCAGATTGTCATTGAGCCCGGTCTGCTCCATGACAAACATGGGAGCGGATACCCGAGTCAGGTTCATGCGGGCGGCCAGTTCGTGCTCGAAATACACTTTGATTTTTTTGATGGCTTGCTGTGTCTCTTTGACGGTCATCTTTGGTTCATAACGTTCCATGGTTGATTCCTCCATTTTTTTCGTCTGGTGAGGTCGGTTCATTCTAACTCCAGAGACAATCAAAACAGCCTTTCGTCTCTGCTCATGCATCATGAACAGGGACGAAAGGCTGCTTCCGCGGTACCACCCTGATTAGTCAAATTGACTCTCTTGTCGGATACTGACATATCCTGATCTTTGATAACGGTGATCCATCCGTCAGGGGTTACTGAGTTCACCCTTGAAGCTCCGGGCTGTTACAACTTTCCGGTATCCTGGTCGCCGGACTTTCACCATCACCGGCTCGCTTTCGACTCATACCTTATGGAAAGAAGCTTCCCTTCTTTGCTGTTGGTTGAATTATAGAAAAGTTGAATATATATGTCAAGATCATGTATATGTATACATCAAAAAAATGCGAATTTAATATTTATTCAGATTCCAGACCTTCCTCTCCGGCCAGGACCTGTTCATAAAGAATGCCGTTGATGTCAAGAAGGTGCAAGGCAAAATCATCCATGCGGTAACCTACTTTATAATAGATTTTTGTAATGCCAGACTGGATAATGGCTTTGGTACAGTTCAGACAGGGGAAGTGGGTGACATAGATGGTGCAGTCTCGAACCGGAATTCCTTCCTTGGCACAATAGGAAATGCAGTTTAGTTCCGCGTGCTGGGTGGCGATGCAGTGACCGTCCCGCATGGCGTGACCGACTTCCGAACAGTGCGGTGTCTTGCGACCGACTGAACCGTTGTAGCCTGTGGCGACGATGCGGTTTTCCTTATTCACGATGATTGCGCCCACATTTGCCCGGTCGCAGGTAGAGCGTTCTGCCGCGAGACGGGCCAGATTCATGAAATAATGAGGCCAGTCCTGGCGTTCCTTCAGTTCTTTGGTGCTTTTCACATATTCATAACTCGGTTGCATGGAATCACATCCTCTGATATTTTTCTCATTATATCATGAAGACAAGGGACTTCAGCCAGCCGGAAGTTGTAACCAGACTTTAAAAATAACGAAAAATGACCGTATGTTCTTCCGCTTTTTGCTAGAATGTAGCTAATAAAGGGCTGTCTCAAAATAATTCGGGTGAGAATCTCTTGTCAAACCAATGAAATATCAGGAAGGTGAAACCATGGGAAAAAAAGAATCCGAGGACAAGAAGAAGAAGAATAAGCTAAAGAGCGATGAAAATAGAAAAGAAACCAGGAAATTGATCAGCCAGACTGTTCCCCAGGCCATTGATCCCAATGAACTCAATGGGGATGAACTGAACACCGATGAGCGATTCCAAACCGAACTGGCCCTGGACCGTCCAACGGGCAAGGAAACGGAATCAGCCCGGGAAGTGAAATCCGATATGTTTATCATATCGCCCGAGGAAAAAATCGAATCTGAATTTCCTGCGGAAATCCATGAAATTCTTGAAGTCAATGATGAGGATACCCTGGCCGAACATCTGGCTTATTTGCAGCGCCGGCTGATGGAATTGAAGGTACCGGTCATGATCATCCTGGAGGGGGCCTATGCCTCGGGCAAGGGGCGGATTACGAACGAGCTTCTCTTGGGGCTGGATGCCCGGCACACGCATTTTATCGAAACCAGACCGCCCTCGGAGGAGGATCTGAAGAAACCATTCCTGACCCGGTATCTTGAAACGCTTCCCGATTATCAGACGTTTAACATCTACTACCGGAGCTGGTACTCCATGTACAATTACTATAAAAATCGCTTGGGGGATTCATCTCATTATAAAAATCCGGAAATCCTGATCAATGAAATCAAAGCGTTCGAAAAAGGACTGGCAGACGATGGATACGTCATTATCAAGTTCAAGATAAAAATAGATCCGGAAAAGCAGAAAGACAACATTCGAAAAATGATGGAGTCGCCCCTGACCACGTGGAAGGCGCAGGAGTTTGACAAAGATAATAACGAAGTCTATGTGCGTGAAATGGAAAAAATCATGAAACTCACGGATGAACCTTACGCGCCGTGGTATATAGTCGAATACACCAAAAAGTCAGAAAGTACGATAATCGTCATGAAAAAGGTGATAGAACTGCTGGATAAACGGTTGAAGGAAGTAGAAGCCAGGCAGCCGGTTCAGCCCATGGATCGCGACGGGGATTTCACCGGTCAGACCGAAGGTCCGCTCCAGCAAGTGGATCTGTCCCTGGATTTGACGGCAACGGAATATTCTGACCAGCTGAAGGTGCTGCAGAAACAGATGCGGGAGGTTCAGCATGCCCTGTATCTGAAACGAATTCCGCTGGTGCTGGTCTTTGAAGGCTGGGATGCAGCAGGCAAGGGTGGGGCGATTCACCGGATTCTCGCCGAGCTGGATCCAACCAACTATACGGTTCATACTACAGCAGCCCCCAATGATCTGGAGAAGAACCATCATTACCTCTGGCGCTTCGCGGCGAAATTCCCCCGGGCCGGTCATATCTGGATCTGGGACAGAAGCTGGTATGGGCGAGTTATGGTGGAACGGATCGAAGGGTATGCCACTGACTTGGAATGGTCCAGGGCTTACAACGAAATCAATCATTTTGAAAAAATCCTGACCAACTATGGTGCCATCGTACTCAAATTCTTCCTTCACATTGATAAGAATACCCAGCTGGCCCGCTTTGAAGCAAGGCAGAATAATCCGGCAAAGTCCTGGAAGATTACCGATGAAGACTGGCGTAATCGGGATAAATGGGACAAATATACCGAAGCGGTCAATGACCTGATCGAAAAAACCAGTCAGCCGGAAGCCCCCTGGTATATTGTCGAAGCGAACTCCAAGAAATATGCCAGAATCAAAATCCTGAAGGAAATCATTAAGGCCTGTGATCAGCGGCTGGATAACATTGACATGAAAGATTCCATCGGACGGAAAAAGAAATAGACTCGAATCGACATGAAATCAAAAACGCAGGCCGTTCAATGGCCTGCGTTTTTTTGCAGTGGATTCTTTTTCTGGAAGAAATCCAGGGCGACGCCGAAAGAACTTCGGAATTCATGGCTGTGAAAGGAAAAATCTTCTCTGGCAAACTGGATGGTAATCTGATCGGGGAGATAAATCTCCAGCTTCGACTTGGTCAGATTCATCTCCAGTGGGGCCGGGTTTGAGGCCGAGGCGTATGAGATGGCCTTCGCCAGCTTCAGGATCAAGCCCAGTTTGCGGATCACCCGAATATCTCGCTGGGTCAGCAATCTTTTTCCCAGGTATTCCTTCAGGATGTCATCCGAGGAACCGGAAGTGGCGCTGCAGGCCGCTAACAGGATCTGTTTTTGAGACAGACCGTGTATCGGCGCATTCAGGATGCTGTAGAACGTGTTGCGGTCTCGCTGGAAAAAATTGATGTTCTTCCCGATATCATGCAGGAACGTCGTGGTCTTCATGACTTTCTTCATGTGGCGAATCTCCGGCTCAAGGGAAGACAGTTGATCGAAGAGCGGCTCTGTGATCTGCCAGAGGTCTTCACCATCATAATCCTCAGACATATGATTCTGAATGATATTGCGCAGGGAGAACTCCAAAACATCAGGGACAAACTTTCGGTTGCCCAGAAGGTATTCAAACAGGATTCCATCCCGGACACCGGCTCCAGAAACAAACAGTTTTTCGCTTCCCAGATAATCGGCCAGAGTTTCGATCAGGATCAGCGATCCGGTATAAATGTCATCACGGTCCCGGGGCAGGCCGCGAGGTCTTTGACCGGAGTGATTCTTCCAGTTGACGACCAGGCTTGCAATCTCATGCAGATCATTGCGATCCAGGGAGTAATTATGAGCGATGAACTCACCCTGACTCTTGCGCAGCCGATCTATTTTTCCGGTAGTTCGTACGGAGCCGCCGATGCCGATCAGAGGCAGGCCTTTTGCCTGAGACAGCCAGGGCAGCATCTTGAACTGATCAATCAAAAAGACTTTCAACCGTTCGATCTGCTGATCAGTAGCCTTGGCGGACAGATCGAACATCTCCATCAGGGGGATGGACCCCAGCCGAAGGCTGACTGACTCGACCAGCAGCCGATTCCTGATCAGGATCAGCTCGGTTGAGGAACCTCCGATATCGAAAGCCAGAGCGTGCTTAATATCAAGTGTGTTGACACAGCCAAGGTAATCATAATACGCCTCCTCCAGACCTGACAGGATTCGGACTTCTGTACCCAGGGCTTTGCGAGCCCGGGTGAGGAACTGATTCTGATTCTTGGCACGCCGCACCGCTTCCGTTGCCACGCAAAGAACTTCCCGTACTCCCTTGGTATGCATCGTTATCGCAAAATGTGCCAACACCTGAATTGCATAATCCATTCGCTTCTGATCCAGGTAGCCATCTGCTGACATGTCCTGCCCCAGACGGGCAGAGTGCTTGATTTGATCCGTGATCCGATATGACGTCCCCTGAATATCCAGAATGACCAGTCGGATGGAGTTGGATCCAATATCGATGATCCCTAATTTCATGGTTCTCCACATCCTCTCTGATTACTATAGTACCATTTTACAGAAGGGATGGCATACGAGAAACGGGTAAAACATTGACTGGCAAATTGGCCTGGATGGATGGCGCAGAGGAAAAGCACCATCATGTTCCAATCAATCGGAAAGCCCCTCTGCGTCAGCGGTCAGATCCTGGGATAAATGAGCAGAGACTGAGACTGAGACTGAGACCGAGACTGTAATTGAGATAGAGATAAAATTTGAAGACCGAGAAAAAACAGATTTGGAATGGATCCAAGTAACTTTCTCTTTGGAAATCCTGATGCTCACAGAAGTTTTGATAATATTCGTGAGATTCTGAGGTATTAACCCAAAATTAACAATCCATTCAAACCATAATGATAAAATGATACTAATGCAGGAGTCAGGATGGTTCCTGCTAACCAGCAAAGGAAGGGGAGCTAATGGAAGAAATTATTCTGACTCATGAAAACTACATCAACCGTGAACTTTCCTTTATGGAATTTAACCAGAGGGTTTTGGAAGAAGCGAGAGATCTGAGCAATCCGTTGTTTGAACGCTTGAAATTCGCGTCCATTGTCACTTCGAATCTGGAAGAATTCTATATGATTCGATATGGCTCTTTGTCGGATCAAATCGCCGCCGGACTGAAAAAAACGGATCCATCCGGTCTCACGCCGAAGGAACAGACCCGTGCCATCGATGACCGAACCCGAAAGCTGCTGGCCGATCTTTATAAGACATTCAATGAGGAGCTGATTCCAGCTGCCCGCAGCGTTCAGTTTCGGATTCTGCACCGTGAGGAACTCAAGCCGGAGCAACTCAGCTATTTGAACCAGCTTTATGAGGACAGCATTTTTCCAGTGTTGACTCCAATGGTCATTGATTCATCCCGGCCCTTCCCACTGATTATGAACAATACCCTCAATATCGCCTTGCATCTGCTGGATTCTGAGGGCCGCGCCTTTTTGGGAACGGTTCAGGTTCCATCGGTGCTTGACCGGTTCTATCGGATCCCCGGAGGCAAAGCCAGACAGTTCATATTACTGGAGGATATTATCAAGCTTCATTTGTCGAATCTTTTCGACGCATATCAGATTCAGGATCTTGTCTGCTACAAGGTCACAAGGAATGCGGATCTGGAATATGACGAAGATGATGCTCAGGATCTCTTGATGGTGATTAAGGAAACGTTAAAGCAAAGAAAATGGGGCAGGGTGCTGAAGCTTGAAGTGGAACACACGATTTCGGATGATCTGCTGAATATGCTGATTGACCGGTTTGAAATTGAGATGTCCAATGTCTTTCGGCTGGATGGCCCCCTGGATCTGACTTTTCTTTCAAAAATCGCGAATCTGCCAGGCCATGAGGGTTTGAAGTTTGAATCAATCCAGTCCATGCCAGTTCCTGAAATCACCTTGGCTCAGGATATCTTTAAAGCCATTGCCAAGCAGGATATTTTGATTCATCATCCCTATGAAAGCTTTGATTCAGTCATTCAGCTGGTTCGAACATCGGCAAAGGACCCGAATGTTCTGGCAATCAAGATGACGCTGTACCGGGTGTCAGGAAATTCTCCGATCGTAGAGGCCCTGGCTGAAGCTGCGGAGAACGGAAAACAGGTTACCGTACTGGTGGAATTGAAAGCCCGTTTTGATGAAGAAAACAATATCAACTGGGCACTGCGGCTGGAGAAAGCAGGCTGCCACGTGATCTACGGCATTGTTGGATTAAAGACTCACTGCAAGGCTCTTCTGATCATTCGGCGGGAGAACAACAAAATTCAGCGTTATGTCCATCTGGGAACGGGGAATTACAATGATGTGACAGCACGTCTGTACACCGACATTGGACTTCTGACGATTCGACAGGAACTCGGAGAGGATATCTCGAACATGTTCAATCGTCTGTCAGGGCAGACGCTGATAAAGACCTTGAATAAAGTGTCCATGGCTCCGGATTATATGAGAGAACGCTTTAGCGAGCTCATACGAAACGAAGCACGCCATGCCCGTCAGGGGAAAAAAGCTCGAATTATTGCCAAAATGAATTCTCTGGTGGACAAGGAGATTATCCAGGAGCTATACAAGGCATCACGAGATGGCGTAGAGATTGACCTCATTGTCCGTGGAATCTGCTGCCTTCGTCCCAATGTCAAGGGACTGTCTGAGAATATCAGAGTGAGGAGCCTCGTGGGTCGATTTCTTGAACACTCACGTATTTTCTATTTTTACGATAATGGAAAAGATAATTATTATATCTCCAGTGCTGACTGGATGGAGCGCAATCTCAACAAGCGAATTGAACTGCTCATCCCGGTAGAGGACAAAAAATGCAAGGAAAAGCTCAGGGAACTACTTTCCATAACCATGTCGGACACAGCCAAATCTAGAATCCTGTTATCAGACGGTACTTATCGCAGGGTCGAACCCAAAGGCCAACCATTCAACTCTCAGGAAGCATTTATTGAACTTTCGCGCAAGCGATTTGAAAAATTCAAAAAGAAATTAAATAAAGAAGGTGTTCAGGATGAAGATCAGTCTATGTAAACATACCAAGGATGTAGAAAAATCCGCCAAGTTTCTGGAGCGCAATCTACGTAATGTGAAAATAGAAATCAAGGGTTGCATCGGTCAATGCGATGATTGCGATAAAAAGCTGGTTGCGAAAATTGACGGCAAGGATGTTCAGGCAAAGGATGCCTATGGTTTGTTGAAAGAGATCAGAAAGTACCTGAAGAAAAAAGATAAACTGGAATTTCTGAATGAAGAAGCCATGAAGCAGACCAAGAAAGAAATGAAGGAAGCCAAAGAGGCCAAAGTGGCCAAAGACGCCAAAGAAGCCAAGGAAGATCGCAAGGCTGAAAAGGAAGAAAAGAAGAAGTCCGGCAAAGACTCGAAGGAACAACAGAACAAAGCGGATGGGGAAGAGCATGAGACTCAGACGACTGGACGTAATTCGAAACAATCGGATGAACCGGTTCAGGCGAAAATCGAAGGAAATGAGATTGTTCTGACAGTTCCGAACGAGACGTTTTCGATGGACCATATGAAGATTTCAGTTCATTTCGGCTCATTCGGTCAACAGTCTTCCACCTACGAGGTGGTTAAGACGAAAAAAACAGAGGAAGATAAATTAAATGAGAAAGAAGAAGCCAAAGTCCGGGAAAAGGCTTCGGTCATGACATTCAGTGTGCCCAATCTGCTTCCGTCGGAAGAAGAACCAGATTAGGATCGATCCGGGTGTAGGTCTCAACTTGAATAGGATTGCCTTTTGCATGGATTCAGATCCGGCTTAGTCAGGAACAGAGCTGTTTGGACTGACAGCCTGAACAATCGGAGTGTCCGAATCAATGAGCCGTACAGCTCTAAGCCGGATCATTTGTCGAGGATCCGATTCAGATCTGCCTGAAGAGATATGAACAGGAATGAATAGCCAACGTCTGATTTGGGAAAACAGACATTGGCTATTTTTGTTTGTGTTAACTTTCGGGGAGCAGTAGAAGTGGATGAGAAGGATCAGGATTTACATGCGCTAAGAAGCGGTGCAATCGACTGACTCAGGATTTACAAATCAGGGTGTTTCCGGTTCTTTTGTCAGGTCTTCAAAAATAGGTTCCAATCCGCAGGTCACTTGTTCTTTCGCCTCATCATTATGTTCCATTCTCTTGACCAGGACCCGGTACTTTTCATCATGGCCTTCACGGAACTTTTGGACTGATACCAGATTTTTGGTGTCCTGACAGTCAGCGGGAAGGTTACGGGCATGGCTGTTGGCTTCTTCGAGCGTGTCAAAAATCTTCTTGTAGATGATCATGAGGGACCCTCCTATTTGGATGGATTTGAATTGATAATCTTAGTGTAGTAGAAGGATGTGAAGAGGGTTTTAATAAATGTTGATATTTCTTTATTATTTTCCGATTGTCCTCTGGCGAATTTCGGATAACAGTTGTCCGGATAACCTGTTACGATGAAAAAAAAGTGGAGATGAAAGAATGATTCGTTTTGTACAAAGCGGAAATTTGATGCCGGATGACCCGGGAACACTGAGTGTCAGTGAGGAAAACACGGTTTTAAGACTGGAGTATGAGCTGGATTATTTAATTCAGCTTGTGAAAGAGTGGGATGCAGATCTGTTGTTTCTGGTTGCTGAAAAAATCGATCCGGATCAATTAACGGATCGGGTTAGAGCTTTGTTTCGGGATAAACTGGCACAAATACCACAAGTCCGGATTATTAGTCCGGTGGGATCGAAGGTTTCTGACGTGTTAGCAAAAAATAAAGAACAAATCCCGGAAAACATATTTCTAATGACTGAATTTGAAAGTCTGTATCTGGATGAACTCGGCCTTGCTTTGCATGGTGGATTTGTGAGGCGGGAAGGGAATTCCGATCGATTTCTTCCCAATCTGAAGCATATCCACCCACAGTGGCCTAATTTTCTGCTGCTTCCGTTGAGTGCTTCCAGTGAGTTGAATTCGGAGAATGAGAAAGAACTCAGGCGGTTTGACTATTGCACGCTCAGACCTTGGATCAATCTGGTTTCGGAGCAGGTTTCCCATACCGACGATGATGCTGACCTGGCTGCACATTGCATTTTGGGCTCTCTGATGAATGGTCAGATTCAGCTGAAAAAGGTTAAAATACCGGATTACCATTCCTGAGACCTTTCAAACAAGGCGATGGGTAATCAGTCTGATATATCGCACAGAACATTCAGTCCGTCCCAGTCGGTGACGGACCTTTTTAATGTCAACTTGCTCTGGATCGTAAAAAATGAATGAATCATGAAACAGTATAGGAATAACTGCGCCATCCCTAGGATGTTGCCGAAACTTCGTTCTCTTATGATATAATTGATTCCGGTGACTTTAGGGATTGTGGTTATCGTTTTGGAATTTCAAGTTTTTTTACAGCCGGGTTTCAGACCGGAGGGGCAGCCCTCCGAACAGATGATCTTTCATACTTTCTTATGAAC
Source organism: Clostridiaceae bacterium HFYG-1003 (assembly GCA_024579835.1). Taxonomy (NCBI): domain Bacteria; kingdom Bacillati; phylum Bacillota; class Clostridia; order Eubacteriales; family Clostridiaceae; species Clostridiaceae bacterium HFYG-1003. Next base: position 1,419,183 of record CP102060.1, on the reverse strand, counting down.
GGATTCACACGGAACATTGTTTCCTTATGTCATTGGCTGCCTGAATCAAGGACTCAGATGAGGCACCAGCTGCATCAGCCGGAATAACCGGCCTATACCAACGAAGGATGGTTTGCTAAGATCGTTATGGATTATGTCGTCATCGACCTGGAATTTAATAATATGCAGGGTGTTTACCAGAACATGAAGCAGTACCTGAATCGGGAAGATACCGGAAAACGAAGGCTTTATCCCAATGAGATCATTCAGATCGGGGCAGTCCGGCTGAAGGAAAACCTGACGGAAGGGGAAGGTCTCAATCTGGTTATAAAAAACACATTTTATAAGAACTTGAACCCGCTGATCAGCCAAATGACTGGAGTTACTCAGGCCATGATGGATGAAGGTATCCGATATCCTGAGGCGATCAGCAAATTGGATCGATTCTGCAAAAATACTGTGATTGTAACCTGGGGTGTTTCGGACATATACGAAATTATTCGAAACTGCCACATGCACCAGACTCCGATCACTGTGCTTGGCCAGCGTTATCTGGATTTGCAGGCCTGGATCGGACAGAAATTGGGAGGGAATCCAACCCCCAGTCTGAAAAGCGTTATGGAAGAATTTTCAATTGAAGTCGATGATACCAGACTTCACGACGGTTATTATGATGCCCTGTCCACTGCCCGGGTTCTCCGAGCGGTTCTTGAGCGTTATGGCAGGCTGGATGGCCTGAAGAACACCCGGGTATTGTTTACCTCTGATTCGATCTTCATTACGGATATTCAGGTAAGAGATGTTCCGGATGAGGAAATCACTACAATCTGCCCCTTATGCGAAGGTCATATTGTGTATGATATTTCAATGGCTAATGAACATGGCCGAATTCGTTCGATGTATCATTGTGAGGCATGCATGAGTTCCTTCATTGAAGATATATCGGTTAAGGAAAACATGCTGGGCTATCGGAAGTTTTTCAAAAAAATTAAAAAGGTTCCCCAGGATTTCTTCCGTGCCATTATTGGTCAGCGACAGGCGAACCGCAATCGAAATTACAGGCAATAAAAAATAAAAAAAATTCCTACTCCACCCGATTTCGTGATACACTATTAGTACCAATGTACAGGAGATGTAAATGAACATCATGTTTTTTCTCACGCCGAAGCGTGAGACAGTCTTTGAATCGATGGACGCTACACTGCAGCAGGTACTGGAGCGCATGGACCATCACAGGCTGACCGCAATTCCGGTCATTGATGATCAGGGAAAGTATATCGGTACGATGACGGAAGGGGATATTCTTCGAGTCATAAAGTCTCGCCCCGACCACTCATTCAATACGGTTGCCCGCTATTCTGTCGAACAGATCCCCCGTCGAACGGTTCATAAAAGCGTGAAAGTGGATGAGACGATTGAAGACATTGTCAACCTTGCCATGACGCAGAATTTTGTGCCGGTGGTTGATGATGAAGGGATATATATTGGCATCGTTAAGCGAGCAGATATTATTGAGTACTGTTACAAGTCCATGATTGACAAGTCCAAGATTAATAAGTCCGTAAGGGCTCTTTAATAAAAATGCTGAGGAATCTCTTCAGCTTTATTTATCGAAAGATAAATAACAAGATTTTCGGCTACCCGTAAAGTGCGGATGGCCCAGGAGGGAATAGTAGAATGGAAAACGAAAACAAGAACACTCAGGAAGAGATTTTGACTTCCCAGAGTCCGGTGGAAGAAACCGTCGCTGCTGAAACCGCAGTAGAAGAAACCACCAACGAAGTGCAGGAAGAGGTTGCAGCAGAAGTTGCCGCTGAGCCTGTCGAAGAAGCTGAGGAAGCTGAAATGTCAATGGAACAGGGTATGGCCGAGATGTCAACAATGACCATCAAGCCCGGTCAGGTTCTGAACGGAAAGGTCATCAAAGTTACCCCTGACAATGTGTTCGTCAACATAAATTACATGTCCGACGGCATTGTTCCTAAGAATGAATTCATCAACAATCCGGATGCAGATCTTACCGAGCTCATCAAGGAAGGCGATGAAATCAAGGTTTCCGTCATGAAAGTCAATGACGGAGAAGGCAATGTCCTTTTGTCCAAGAGAAGAGCTGAAGCTGATGCGTCTGTTCAGAATATTGAACGCGCAATGGCCGAAGGAACTTCTGTTATGGCGAAAGTCAAAGAAGCCGTTAAGGGTGGACTTCGTGTTGAAGTAATGGGACTTCAGGGATTCATGCCCGCGTCCTTATCTTCTGATTCCTACATTCCTGACCTCTCCGTACTGGCAGGCAAGGAAATGGAAGTCAAAGTCATCGAGTTCGATCGCGCCAAGAAGAGAGCCGTCGTATCCAGAAAAGAACTGGATCGTGCTGAAAAAGCTGTTAAGCGTGAAGAAACGCTGAAGACTCTTGAAAAAGGAGCAATGGTTGACGGTACTGTCACCAAGCTCATGAACTACGGTGCATTCATCGATATTGGCGGCATCGAAGGCCTCGCTCATATCTCTGACCTGTCATGGGGACGGATCAAGCATCCTTCGGACATTGTCAACGAAGGCGATCAGGTCAAAGTAATCGTTCGTGAAATCAATCCGACCACTGGAAAGATCAGCCTGTCCATGAAGACTTCCGAGTCCGATCCATGGAACAACATTGAAAAGTACCAGGTCGGCGAATCCTACCCTGGAAAAGTTATGAACATCATCAAATCCGGAGCGTTCGTTGAACTGGAACCCGGACTGGAAGGATATCTGCACATCTCCGAGCTGGCTGAAGGCCAGGTAGAGAAGGTTGAAGATGTCGTCCAGAAGGGACAGGAAATCTCCGTACGGGTGAAGGATTTCAATACTTCAACCAAGAAGATGTCCCTGACGATGAGAGAAGGCAGCCTTGAAAGAGAATTCTCCAGAGGAGAGCGTCCTGCCCGCCGTGAACGTTTCGAAAACATGGGCGAGCGCAAAGAAAGAGAACCAAGACAGAGAAGAGAACGTCCGCAGAGATCCTCCTCCAACCGTGGCAGCTTTGCTGAAAAACGTCAGGTCGACAGAGGCTATCATGATTCCGCAGACAATCTGACACTGGGAGATCTGTTCGGCGATCTGAAAGAGAAGATGAACTTCGGAGACGACGAAAACTAAATTAAAATAATGAAGAAGCGGTGATTCACCGCTTCTTTTGCTGTTCATGGAACTGTGTCGGAGGGGAAGCCTCAGGAATGCGTTCAGGATCGTTTGAATCATCAGGCCCTGGCTGCGGGAGTTCAGCAGGGACAGTTATTGGATCATTGCTGGCCCACAGAAGCGGTACCGTGGATGCGGAGGGGATTCCTGCAGTCTTTGTTCGCGCAATCCAGTGGACCCCGACGGCCCATCCAACCAGGGAAACTCCTGCCAGTGTCGTCAGGAGATATCCAAACAGGTTCGGTCTGGTATCGATCAGGGCAAAACCCAGATGAAAGAACAGGGCGGACAGCGGTAGGATCAAAAGGGACAGCAACAGGACGCGAAGCCGTCTTGGTGCCTGCTTGCTCTTAATCGTTCCGAGAAACACTTCCAGCAAAATTCCCAGAATGATTTCGCCCAGAAGCTCCATTTGACACCTCCTGAAAATGGCATCGATGCCGTTCATTTTGGATCATTTTAGCAGTGCAAAATGAAATCCGGATGAAACCAAAATGATTAACTGGGTTTTATGCAGCAGTGATGTATTCATGACGCAGCACTACTGAAGCAGATTATTAGAGTAATAAACAAGAAATGTTGGATCTGTCAGCCTGACCGGATTGATCATGAATTTAATCTCAGTTGAAACATTTTTGATAACATCCCGCCGCTGTCTTCGCTTTTTGTCGAAATTTACCCCGTAATTTGGTAAGGTAGGACTACAGAGAAAATTACTATGTGAGGAGCCATCATGAAAAATTTTATTAATCCGGAAGATCTTGAACAGTTGGAGCAAGTAATTCTGATCGATGTTCGACAGGATCTGCAGGATCCTAACTATGGAAGAAACGCGTATGAAACGGAGCATCTTGAAAATGCCTTTTATCTTAGTTTGGAAGAGGACTTATCCGGCCCTGTGACTCCGGATACCGGGAATCATCCACTTCCTGAGCAGAGTTCCCTGAAAGCCAGACTTCAGGAAATTGGCGCGTCCAATGACTCAATCCTTGTGGTGTATGATGAGGGAAGCAATTTTACAGCAGCCAGGGGCTGGTTTGTATTAAAGTATTATGGACTGGAAAATGTCTTTGTGCTGAACGGGGGCTTTGCAGCCGCGAAAGAGGCGGGAGTTGCGACATCTACAGAGATACCGACTGCTCAAAAGAGCTGGATTGATTTGTCGGAAACCTCAATAATGGTTGCTGACTATGAGGAAATCAAGACCTATGCTGAGTCACCGAAAGATGGACAGATCCTGATTGACTCCAGAGCCCCCGAGAGATATCGCGGGGAAGTCGAGCCGCTTTATGATAAAGCGGGACATATTCCAGGGGCAGTCAATTATTTTTATATGGATAATTATGATGAACATGGGCGGCTGAGGTCTGGTCAGGAACTGGAAGAACGATTTGCCGGACTGAAAGGCAAGTCAGACATCATCGTTTCCTGCGGTTCTGGCGTAACGGCCTGTGCGAACTATATCGCATTGGAAGAAATTGGCCTGAAGCCCAGATTATATGTCGGTTCCTACAGCCAATGGCTGAAGAAAGGGAATGAAGTGGAGTAAATTCATGATGCAGTATATCGGGATGCGAACTCTGAAAACGGGGTTGACCGTATTTTTGGCCGGATTGGTGGCTCAGGCGATTAATCCGCAAGATCAATTTGTTCTTCTGTTCACCGCTGTGATTGCCCTGGAAAGCTCGGTTGCTTCCTCCTTCGAAATCGGAATGAAGCGAGTGGCGGCCACTATTATAGGAGCTTTCAGCGCCATCCTGTTATATTCGTCTGGTTTGCCTTTGCCTGTATCGGCTGCCCTGTCAGTGATGCTCCTGATCATCGTAGCCAATCGCCTGGGGCAGACCGGTTCCATCGGGATATCCGGCAGTGTGACAATCCTGATCCTCCTGAACGGCTATGCGGGACAAAACCCTTATTTCTTCACTTACATTCGACTCAGGGACACGATTCTCGCCGTTGCCTTGGCTCTGATCGTGAATCTGCTGATCTTTCCGCCTCGCGCCGCCAAGCGGATTCGCCGGCAGGAACAGCTGCTATACGATAATACGCTGGCTATGGTGGAGAAAATCTATTTGTACGGTGTTGCCGATAATCTGGAAGATTATCGATCCGAGGTCCAGCAACTGGCCAGCGATGTACAGACAGCGGCCACTGAACTGGGCATTGTCAAAAGTATCGAGGACAAGCGCCTGGCAGTTTATAAAAAACTGTTGTCGACTTACCAGAAGATCTACATCTACTCTGAGAATCTCGCGTTGATGGGCAAAGAGATGCGTGTCACAGACGCCAATCAGAAGCAGTTGACGGATCTGTTCGGACATGAAGAAGTCCTGGAAGCAGAGTGGAACGAAGAGGACATTACTCGTAACGAAGTGATTTACAATTACACGCTGGATCGGCTCATCAGCAATTTAAAGGAAATTAAAGCCTATGAGCAGCAACTGAGCGAATTGCCGGCGAAAAACCGATAAAGCCAGACCGTCGATTTCAGGCATGAACTCATACATTTCAACGCCTGAGCAGAAATTTGCGCTCAGTTCAGATACAGGAAGGGGTTTGTCTCAGCAGAAACCTGAATTTTCAAAGCAATGCGTAACGGCTCGTTATGCATTGCTTTGCTTTTGGTGAGGATACCAGCAGATGCAATAGATCAGTCCATTGAAAGCACATCCTCACCGGAGGAGTAAAAACGCTGGTTAGGAGAAAATATTCAGAGCTGGAGCATAACCAAGCTGGGGTGGAAAAAAGAAAACCTGGTGAGAAAAGAGGAACAGGAGTAAAACCGAAAAGCATGAGGAAATGCTCGTATCAGGAGAGAGATGAAGAGCATATGCTCAGATCAGGTGAATCGACTGAGATGAAGAGTATATGGTGTCGTGCAAAATACACATTCTAATGGAATACAGTACTGCGACAGAACGATCCTCCCATTGAATTAAGTGCCCTGGTCGGAAACAGAGCTGATGCAGTCTTTCTCCTCCTGAGTGATGGGGGTAATGTATGGAAGCGGTTCTTCAAGGTCATAATGAAGGGGGTTAGGCATGGGAGTGGCTGATGAAATGGATCAGGTTAATTTCCCGACGGTTCCCGGGAACTGTTGAACCTAAATAATGCCAATGGTAAGATGTATAAGAGTGATTGCACTCAAATAATCAAGTAGTTAAGGAATCTTTCATGAATATCATTTTGGCATCTGAGTCTCCAAGGCGTTTGGAACTGATGAAATATTTGACGGATGATTATCTCGTAATCCCATCAGATTTTCAGGAAAGGGAGGTCTCTTTCAACGGAGATCCAATTCATTACTGCAAGGAACTGGCCTATCAGAAAGCCAGAACTGTCTCTGAAAAATACCCGGATGATCTGATTCTTGGCTCCGATACCATTGTAGTGATTGATGGGCTGATCCTGAATAAACCACAAGATCGGGCAGAAGCCAGGGAAATGATTCAGCGGCTTCAGGGACGGGTCCATGAGGTCATGACAGCCTTTGCTATTCTCAACCCAACCCAGGAGATCAAGGTTATCGATCAGGTCGCAACCAGGGTTTGTTTCGCGCCGATGACGGACGGAGAAATCGAATCCTATCTGGAACAGGGTGACTTTCGGGGAAAAGCGGGAGCCTATGCCATACAGGGCGCAGCTGCGCCGTTCATTGATTTTATCGAGGGAGATTTCTACACCGTCGTAGGATTGCCCGTGGCCCGGCTGTATAAAGAATTCAGAAAGCTGGGTGTAATTTAAGATACTGGGGAAATCTCAATCAATCAGGAGATTTCGATGGAACAACGTGTCAGAGACCTGCCTGCGCAGGAGAGACCGCAGGAACGACTGGAAAAATATGGGGCACAGTCTTTGTCCAATGCCGAACTGCTGGCAGTGATTTTGCGTACCGGAACCGCCCGGGACGGTATCCTCAATTTGTCGGCTCGTCTGTTAAAGGATTTTGGCGGACTGAACGGCGTGCTGGAAGCGGACTTATACGAGCTGACTCAGCACAGTGGGATCAAAGCAGTCAAAGCAACACAGATCCTGGCTGTGGCAGAACTGGCCAAGCGTTACCGCAATTTTCGCTCCGGCGATGAGTATCGGGTCAGCAGTCCGAAGGATGCGGCTGACCTTGTCATGAACGAAATGAGGGACCTCAAAAAAGAAATTCTTAAGGTCCTGATTCTCAATACCAAGAATATAGTGACGGCTGCAGTGGATGCTTCGGTGGGGACCTTGTCCTCATCCATCGTTCATCCCAGGGACATATTCCGGGATGCGATCCGCCGCAGCGCAGCCAGCATTATATTGATCCATAATCACCCCTCAGGAGATCCCACTCCTTCGGGGGATGATATCAATTCAACCAGAAGAGTAAAAGAAGCCGGAAAAATCGTTGGAATCGAGCTGCTGGACCACCTGATCATCGGAGACGGTCGATTCATCAGCCTGAAGGAGAAAGGTTACTTTTAGAGGAGCATTCGATGAAATTTTTCAAGAAAAACAGTGAATTAGCAATTGACCTGGGGACGACCAATTCCCTGGTTTACGTCAAGGAAAAGGGCATCGTGTTTCGTGAGCCCACCGTAGTGTGTTACAATACGGAACTGGACCAGGTGGAATCTGTCGGAGAAGAAGCCCGCAAGATGATCGGCCGGACTCCCGGCAATATGATTGCAGTGCGGCCGATTAAAGACGGAGTTGTAGCGGAGTTTGACCGAACCTGTGAACTGCTGCGGTATCTGGTTAAAAAGTCTGTAGCCAAAACAGCGTTTACCAATCCCCGGGCCATTGTCTCCCATCCCGCCGGCGTGACTCAGGTGGAGCGTTCCGCCCTGATGCGCGCGGTGGAGGAATCGGTAGGGGAAGATGTCCTGCTCATGGAGTCCGCGCTGTGCGCGGCCATGGGAGCCGGACTCCCGGTCTTTGATCCGCTGGGAACCATGGTAGTGGATCTGGGGGGAGGTACAACGGAAGTGGCCGTAATTTCCTTAGGCGGCATTGTTATTTCCAGGTCGCTCCGGATCGGCGGGGAAGAGCTCGATGAGGCAATCATTTCCTATGTTCGCAAGCAGTACAATCTTCTGATTGGAGAGCGTACGGCAGAAGACATCAAAATCAACCTGGGTACCGCCTATAAGTTTGAAGAAGAGGAAGACGACCATAACTATACGGAGCTCGATTACGAGAAATCCATGAAAGTGAAAGGCCGTGATCTGGATACTGGCCTGCCCAAAGATATAACAGTTACGGAAGGGGATGTAGCGAAAGCCCTGGAATATCCGGTCTCGACCATCGTTGAAGCCATTGTTACAACCCTGGAAAAGACACCGCCGGAACTGTCTGCCGACATCATGGACCGCGGAATCACCATCACCGGCGGAGGCGCGCTGCTGCGTGGCATCGACACCTTGATTTCCAAGGAAACCAAGATGCCTGTCTTCATCGCGGATCATCCGTTGGATTGCGTCGTGGTGGGGGCGGGAATCGCGCTGAACCGCTTTGACGATCTGGTGCGAAACCTCAAATGAGAAAATTCAAGAAACCGAAATTAGTCATCGCGACAGCGGTGATCACGGTCCTCTTATGTGCCCTTATGGCCTATTCGGAACTGACCAAAAGTCATGGTCCGGTTTCCGGAACGGCCGGACTGGTTCTGAACCCGGTTCAGCGGATCGGCTACATGGCCAATATCAAAGTGGAAGAGTTCATCGACTTTTATTTTCACTTTCAGGAGGTCCGTCAGGAAAATGAATCACTGAAGCAAAAGCTGGCTGAAACGGAGTCCAAGATTCGTCAGTTTGACCAGATTCAGAAAGAGAATATTGAACTGAAAGCCATGTTTCAGTTCAAGGACCGCCACAGCCAGTATCAGTACATCGGTACAAATGTCATCAACCGTTCGCTCTCGCCGCTTTCACCTTCGTACACCCTGGACAAGGGTACGAAGGACGGAATTCGCAAAGGCATGGTCGTGATCACCTATGAAGGACTGGCAGGACAGATCACGGAAGTGTTTGACCACCATTCCCTGTTGGAAACTATCTCTTCGGAGAATGTGAAAGTATCGGTCATCTCAGCCGGGTCCCGCGAATTTGAAGGAATGTTGTCCGGTACATCCATTCTGGGGCGATCCAATATGGCGATTCTGACTGAAATGTCCCTCGAATCAGCGATCAAACCGGGAGATGACATTGTCACTTCCGGAATCGGCGGGTATTACCCGCCGGACATCTACGTAGGCAAGATTGAATCCGTTGCGGAGGACCGGGGAAAACTGATGAAAACCGCCGTGGTCCGACCGGTGGTCCAATTTAACGGTACAGAGCAATTCTATATTGTGCTGCCCCAGAACATGGAGGATCTGACATACTGATGCGGAAAAAATTTAAACTCTTATTAGTTACGATCCTGTTGTTTTTTCTGGAAACTCAGCTGGCCCGATTCCGCTGGAACGGAGTAGCACTGCCTCTGACGTTTACCTTTGGACTGGCCATGGCTGTTGTGGGAGATGAATGGGATGCCATCTTCATGGCACTGGTCACAGGTTTTCTGGGAGACCTTTATTCCACCCACCTGTTTGGCTTGAATATGCTTTTGAACCTGTATGTCTTCCTGGGCATGCATATGGGGAAATCCTATTTGCGTCAGGAGAAAAATTTACTGATGGCAGTGGTGATGGCGGGAGCTGCATTTCTGCGGTATACGCTTCATTATGGAATCAATGCTCTGACCGGATTGCCTCAGACCTTTCGCCCAATCCCGCTCCTGAGTCTGATGGTGCTGGTTCTGGGACTTCCGTTCCTCCTGGTGATCCGACGCCTGTACCTGGTTAATGTGCGGAAAACCAGGCTGACTTGAAGACTGCGCAAGCAGTTTTTCTTTTTCCCGAACCACCGATGATAGAAGCCATACCTGGGCATCATGTGTGATGACGCAGTGTACGATACAAAGGAGCTCATTATGAATATTTCGATCCTGGCACCCAAAGGGGGCGTCGGCTCCAGTACCCTGGCAGTCCTCCTGGCAAACGTTCGCTCATTGTATCGTCCGATGATCCTGGTGGATGCCGCGCCAGACCCTTCCCTTGACATCTATACGGCAACAGACCATCTGATGCCGGAATCCGCGGAGAACCTGACCGAACAGGCCGTAGCATGGGCTGAAAACTGCCGCCGGATCCGTCTGGAAGCAGAGGAAATCCAAGCGCAGCTGCCCCCGTTTCTGGGGATCGAGCATCAGGACCTGATCATCGACTGGGGGGTTCCAACAGAAGACGCCATTCATTTTCTGGCCGGTAATCCAATGGAAGTGATTGTTGTTCTGACCCAGGACAATCAAGTTCTGCGGTCGGCAGATCGTCTCCTGGGGCGCCTTCGGCAGGCCGGTATTCGCTGCCGCTTTGTCATCAGCCATCTGCAAGAGGCTGATGCGGCAGACCTGGCAGACCTGGACGAAGTATTTGATCTGGTGGAGGAAGACTATCTTGGGGCAATCCCATGGAATCCTGCGCTTCGTATTCAGATGAATCGGGGGAATCTGGCAGAGTTGGATCAGTCAGTGCAAACCAACCTGGAGCAAATCAATGAGCGAATTGAGGAGCAGGCAGCTGATTCGGATGAGGACGTTGACACCACCATAGAAGAAGAAAATCCGGAACTGCCGGAAGGGACGGCTGCTCCAGTTGAGACTGAGCAGGCGGGATCCGGAGTTCTCTCAAACATCAGACGATTTTTCAAGAATTTCGGGAAAGGAAGATAGCAATTCATGAGTTTCATTCGACGATTATTCCACTTTCGATTGCGCGATCTGCTTTACCTGGATTTTATCCTGTTCTTTACGGTAATGGGCATTGTGGCTTTCGGAATCCGGAATATCTTTATTTCCACCCAGGCAAATTACGGCACTCGATACGTTCGGCTGCAGCTGATCTTTCTGGCCGTAAGCCTGGTCGTGCTCTTCATCATTTATGCCTTGGACTACAAGCGGGTAATCCCGCTGATTCCATACTTTTACTGGTTCATCAATCTGCTGCTGATCTCCGTGCTGTTTACCGAATCCAGAGGCGGCGCCTCCGGATGGTTTCAGCTGGGGCCGATCTCGATCCAGCCAGCAGAACTGGCGAAATTGTCGATTCTTTTGATCACCGCCAAGAATATGGAGGATATCAAGGGAAAGATCAATGAACCGAAGAATTTCCTCCTGGTCGTCGGATACGCCTTGCTTCCGATGTTCCTGATGATGCTTCAGCCGGAAATGGGCCTGACCATGGTGTCGTTCTTTATCGTTTTGTCCATCGTTTTTATCATGGGACTGAAGCTCCGCGTCATCTTCGGGGGATTCGCCCTGCTGCTGGCGGCAATTGTCGGTGCTCTGTCCACCAGCATTATTCCGGATCATTGGAGAAGCCGAATTTATGCGTTTATCGCACTCTCCGGAGATGCCTCCGGATATGATACCTTCCAGCTCGATACAGCCCGGATCTCCATTGGTTCGGGACAGATGATGGGAGCAGAGGACCCGGGATACTACAACTGGATCCCGGTCAACTTTACCGACTTTATTTTCGCGGTCATCGGTGAAAACTTTGGATTTGCCGGAGCCATGGCTCTGCTGGCCGCCTTTGCCCTGGTCCTCTGGCGGCTGATTGTCATAGCCCGCAAGTCCCCGGATATTTTCTCCCGGTCCATTGCTGCGGGAATGTTCGGACTGCTGCTATTTTCCATTCTGCAGAATATCGGCATGACGATTGGCATAATGCCGATCTCCGGAATCACCCTGCCCTATGTGTCCTATGGCGGTTCGTCGCTTCTGACCAATATGATGGCGCTGGGCGTGGTACTTAATGTAAACCGCCGCCGCCGCGCGCCTCGCCCGCTTCTGCGCTGATCATTCACGCGGGATCAGTCAATTTCATCAACCGAGGGATTTCTTTTGCGGGAAGTCCCTTTTTTCAATTCCTGCCTGATATGCTAAAATAGAATGATTCACTGCTGTTCCTGGCGGACAGCAATGCGGAAAAGTTTGGTGCCGCAGAAATCCCCGAGGGATGGACGGACCTGCTGTTTTAGTGATTCGAAAAATAGAAAGAGATAAGGAAGAACACATTGGAGAAAAAGAAATTCACAATAAATCCCAGCCGGAAGCTGGACGATGATGTCCTGTTCCGGGTGGAGAAACCCGCCCGCTACACGGGCGGTGAACTGAATATGATCCGGAAAGACCCGCAGACGGTAAACCTTCGCTTTGCGTTCTGCTTCCCGGATCTGTACGAGGTCGGGATGAGCCATCTCGGATCAAGGATTCTGTATCACACGATGAATGCCCGCCCCGATACTTACTGTGAGCGGGCGTTCTGCCCCAATCCGGATCTGGAAGCGATCATGCGGGAGGAAGGCATCGCCCTGTCAACACTGGAAACCGGCACCTGTCTTCAGGAGTTTGATCTGGTCGGATTCACGCTCCAGTACGAGATGAGCTATACCAATATCCTGAATATGCTGGAACTTTCGGGAATTCCGCTGAAATCAGCCGAGCGGGGTGAACAGGACCCTCTGGTCATGGCCGGAGGACCGTGTGCTTCCAATCCGGAGCCGCTGCATCAGTTCATTGACTTCTTTGAAATCGGTGAGGGTGAATTCATGATGGATGAGGTTCTGTCGGTCTGTCGTCAGGCCAAGGAGAACGGCGCGACCCGCCGGGAAACTCTCCAAGCCCTGGCCCAGGTACCTGGAGTGTATGTACCGAGCTTCTATGATGTGACCTATCAGGAAGACGGGACGATTAAGCAGCGAGTGAAGCTGTGGGACAAAGCACCGGATCATGTTCAAAAACAGCTGATCCGGGATTTCGACGCCGTCTCATTTCCTGATCAGATCATCGTTCCTTACTGCGAGCCAACCCATGACCGGATCATGGTGGAAACATTCCGCGGCTGTACCAGAGGCTGTCGTTTCTGCATGGCGGGCATGATTTATCGACCGGTACGGGAAAAACGATCCGATACGATTCTGGCCCTGGCTGATGAACTGATCCGACAGACGGGCTATGAAGAAATTTCCCTGACCAGTTTGTCGACGTGTGATTATTCGGACATCGAACGGCTGATCACTCAGCTGGTGGATAAATATCAGGATGAGAAAATCGCTGTCTCGCTGCCATCCATTCGCGTGGATGCCTTTGGCGTGGAGCTGATCAATGAAATACAGAAAATCCGCAAGACCGGCCTGACGTTCGCGCCGGAGGCCGGTTCCCAGAGAATGAGGGACATTATCAACAAAAATGTAACCGAAGAAGATATCCTCAAGGCGACCTACAGCGCCTTTTCCATGGGCTGGTCCACCATCAAGCTCTATACCATGATCGGTCTGCCCTATGAAACAACGGAAGATGCCATTGCCATCGCCGAACTGGCGGAGAAGATTGTCGGTCAGTATTACGCGGTTCCCAAAGAACAGCGGCAAAAAGGGCTGAAGGTCAATCTGTCGACCAGTATCTTCATCCCCAAACCTTTTACGCCGTTCCAGTGGGCTCCGCAGGAATCAAGAGAACGGGTACTGGAGAAGGTCTACGAAATCAAACATCACCTCAAGACCCGGGCAATTCAGTTTTCCTGGCATGAATCCGAACTCTCCCGTCTGGAAGCTGTCGTATCCAGAGGAGATCGCAGGGTTTCCGATCTGATCCTGAGAGCATTTGAACTTGGTGCGAAAATGGATGGCTGGACAGAGTTGTTCAATCTCGAGGCTTGGAATCAGGCCATTGACCAGACGGGCTTGGACGTAGATTTCTACGCATTCCGGGAACGCTCCTACGATGAGGTGCTGCCATGGGATTTCGTCGATATCGGAGTGAAAAAAGAATATCTCATCGCGGAAAATGAAAAGGCCAAAGCGGCCATTACGACACGGGACTGCCGCGATGGCTGCACGCTGTGCGGCATTAATGAGACTTACGGAAGGGGGATTTGCTTCAATGGCAGTTTACTTCATTCAGCACACCAAAGCTGATTCCATTAAATTTGTCGGTCATCTGGACCTGCAAAAGGCTTTGCAGCGCAATCTGTCGCGCTCCGGACTGAAAATGGCATTCTCCAAAGGCTTCAACCCCCATATGCTGATGTCTTCGGCTCAGCCGTTGTCTGTAGGAATGTCATCCGACGCGGAGTACATCACCGTTGAGCTGCTGGATGCTCCGGAAGCCGGGGCGGTTCAGGATGCGCTGAACGCATGCGCGCCGGAAGGGATCCATTACCCCAAGGTCATCCAGGTTGAACCGTGGACACCGGCCCCCATGGCACTGCTCGACGCGGTGAAGACCCAGATCCGGATGCCATCGACCGAAGCGTTTGCGGAACGTCTCAAACAGATTATTGAAGAGACGGGACCTCTGACGGTTCTGACCAGAAATAAAAAAGGGATCGAAAAGGAAAAGGATCTGCGGCCGATGATCCTGCCCGGAGCAGAGGTCACGTGGGATCAGGGGTTCACGGTGCTGACGGTCATGACCATGGCCGGAAGCAGGAATCACCTGAATCTGGATCACCTGATTCAGTACCTGCGGGAAAATACAGAGGGTCTGTCGCCGGATCGGTTTATTCATCTGAAACGTCTGGAAATGTACACGAACAAGGACGGTCAGTATCTATCCCTGGGAGATGTCCGATGAGGCAGCTTTTCATCGAGCGCGACGGCTTTTTACGGATCGCCCTGACTCAGGAGGGGGCCATGAAGGCTCTTCGGGTGCTGAAGGATCCCCAACAGCCGCTGGAAGGGGACATCTATCAGGCCACCATTAAGAATGTATCATCCGCTCAGTCTGCCGTGTTTGTCGATCTGGGCACCGGCCGCAATGCCTACCTTTATGTGCGTTCTCCCAAGGCGTTGGGCAAGTATCATGTGGGCGACCGGCTTCCCGTAGAAATTCTCCGATCCCAGGTTGGGAAAAAGGGCGCGAAGGTTACTGAGGCTGTCTCCCTGACCGATGGGGATCTGGTGGTGATGGCCGGGCGGGGACACAGTTACTCCCGGAATCTGGATCGTTCCGAATTTGAGCGAATTCATGGTGCCCCTCCGGAAGTTCCGGGGTTCCACATCCTCTATCGCAGCGGTTCTCTGAACATTGAGCCGCATCAACTCAACCTGCGAGTTCAGGGGGTGGCCCAACGCCTTCGTCAGATCCTGGATCAGGCGGAGCAAACCCTGGTGCCCGGACGCCTCTATCGCGATCTGGGATACCTGGAAGACCTGCTGCAGGATGGGGTCGATATGATCCACTCCAACGACCCTGTTATTTCAGCGTCGCTTCGCCAGCAGGGCTATGTTGTGACAGAGTATCCAGACTTTGTCCACCTCTTCGCCAGTCACGGCCTGGAGCAGGCCGTGGATCGCCTGCGGCATAAAACTGTAGCCTTGCCGGGGGGCGGAACGCTGGTCATTGAAGAGACTGAAGCCCTGACAGCCATTGATGTCAACAGCGCGGCCCGCGGCAGTCAGGGCCATCGACTGAGTGCCTATGAGCTGAATCAGACCGCTCTGCGAGCATCCCTGGAACAGATCGAACTGCGCAGTCTCTCAGGAATCATTGTGATTGACTTTGTGGCAATGGAACGGGAAGCAGACGCCCAGCGACTGTGGCAGACTGCAAGCGAACTGACGGAATCAATGCGTCCTCTGACCAAAGCCTACCCGCTGACAGAGCTTGGACTGATGCAGATTGCACGCCGCCGCCGAGGGGAGAGTGTCAATCAGTTTCTGTTTTCTCGGGAAGGGACAAGGAAAGTGCCGGTTTCTCCCACGTATCTATATAAACTCATCCGAATCAAACTGGATGATCCCGCATGGTCTATGAAGCAGTTTGAAATTACACTGGATCCGATCTATACGCTGGAGCGCCAGGCCCTGGAGCAGCTGATCACGCAGGATTATCCCGACTATCAGATTCGCTGGGAATTTCGGCGTGATGTTGATACGGTCAAAGTCGTGCCAATCTTAAGTTGAGCGTGATGGGATTACTGCAAAATCCTTCCTCCGGACTGGTCAAACCCTGACCGAAGGGCCCCGTCGAGGGAAAAGACACCATCCAGAATGAAACTACATTTATGTTGGCTTAGCTTAAAAAGTCATTCACTTTAAGCTGCAATTCGGAACTATCGAAGGTTCTGAAAATTATATTGGACATCTGCATTGCGTTGTGATAATATTATTCGGTAAGGCCGCACAGTAACGGTTTATAAACACTCAGGTGTACCGGAATGGCGAGTATCTGATAAGAGGAGGTGTTTTTCCGATTATGTATGCTGTATTAAAAACAGGCGGCAAACAGTACAAAGTTTCCGAAGGCGACGTGATTTACGTTGAGAAGTTGGTTGCTGATGTTGATTCAACCGTTGAATTGACTGATGTACTGGCAATTGCCGGTGACAATGGGATTACCGTTGGTTCACCAACCGTTGAAGGAGCTAAAGTTGTTTGCAAAGTGTTAGCTCAGGACAAAGCAAAGAAGATCATTGTTTTCAAGTATAAGGCTAAGAAAGATTACAGAAGAAAACAGGGTCACAGACAGCCATATACCAAGCTTCAAGTTGAACAGATCCAGGCATAGGCCATGATCACTGTCACAATGAAACGATCAGACGGCGGCATCACAGGGTTTACCTATGAAGGGCATGCCGGATATGCTGATCACGGACAGGACATCGTCTGCAGCGCAGTGACGGCTCAATTGATGATGACTTACAATGGATTAGAAACCGTGCTCGGGATCCCGCTGGATCTTGACATGGCATCCGATGGCGGTTATTTTTCATTCAGTTTGAAGGATCCTGCTGAAGCAAATGTGGCGAAAGCCCAGGTCTTAATGGAGACATTGAAACTTGGACTGTTAGCAATTCAAACACAATACGAAGAAAATATTACACTCATAGAAGAGGAGGTGTAACACAATGCTTATACTTAACCTGCAATTTTTTGCTCATAAAAAGGGAGTAGGTTCATCCAAGAACGGACGTGATTCTGAATCCAAGCGTCTTGGCGTGAAGTCTGCTGACGGACAGTTCGTACTGGCCGGCAATATCCTGGTTCGCCAGAGAGGCACCAAGATCCATCCCGGTACCAACGTGGGCAGAGGCAAGGATGACACTTTATTTGCGACGGTTGACGGCATCGTGAGATTCGAGAGACTTGGCAAAGATAAGAAGAAAGCCAGTGTTTATCCCAGAGTAGAACAGGAAACACAGGAAGCAGTCCAGTAGGGCGCTTTTCAGGGAAAAGAAAGACCTGCCTTGTGCAGGTCTTTCTTTGTTTCAGGCACGTTGGATCATAACCTGGTCCGCGCGGAGCCGTCCAATGGTGAATAATTTAAGAAAGTCAGGGACAGGCTCGGTGGCAGGGGTGTTCCTTTAGTATAATGAAGAGTAAAGGAAGGTTGATCACAATGAATATGTTTATTGATTACACCAGCGTCTATTTGAAATCAGGCAATGGCGGAAACGGAGCGATTTCGTTCCGAAGAGAAAAATACATCCCGCTCGGCGGACCCGATGGCGGTGACGGCGGTCGCGGCGGCTCCATTATCTTTGAAGCGAACGAGGGAATGACCACTCTGCTGGACCTCAAGTACAAGCGCAGATATGTGGCCGAAAATGGCATGAACGGCTCTGGAGCCAAATGCTATGGCAAAGTCGGAGCCGATGTTGTCATTCAGGTACCGGTGGGTACCGTCCTGAAGGAAAAGACCTCCGGGAAGATCATTGCGGACATGAAAGAACACGGCACGCGGATCACGGTGCTCAAAGGCGGTAAAGGCGGAAAAGGCAATGCCAAGTTTGCCACGCCCACCCGGCAGGCACCAGATTTTGCCGAACCCGGCATGCCTGGCGAAGAAATGGAAGTCATCCTGGAACTTAAGGTTCTGGCAGATGTCGGACTGGTCGGTTTCCCCAATGTCGGGAAAAGCACGATTTTGTCCATGGTTTCAAAGGCTCAGCCCAAAATTGCCGATTATCATTTTACGACTTTGTCGCCCAATCTCGGCGTCGTCAGCCTCAAGGGAATTGAACCCTTTGTGATTGCAGACATCCCCGGTATTATTGAGGGAGCCAGTGAAGGCGTTGGCCTGGGACTGCAGTTTTTACGCCACATCGAACGGACCCGAATCCTGATCCACGTCGTGGATATTTCCGGATCCGAGGGCCGCAATCCGATTGAGGATTTTGACAAGATTAATGAAGAGCTGAAAAGTTATTCCGAGATTCTGGCTGCGCGCCCGCAGATCGTGGTCGCCAATAAAGCGGACATGATGGAAGCGGACAGTCAGTTCGAGGAATTCAAAGAGTATGTCAAGGCGAAAGGCTATGACCGGATTCACCTGATCAGTGCCGGCGCCAGCATCGGACTGGAAGCGCTCATGAAAGACGCGGCTCAGCTTCTGTCGATCACGCCGCCCCAGCCGGATCTTTATGGTCCCGAAGACATGTACATTCCGGAGGACAAGCACTTCACTTACGAAATCGAGGTCAACGAAGACGGCGTTTATGTTGTATCCGGATCCTTCGTGGAGCGAATTCTTGATTCAACCAACATCAACAATCCCGATCACATGCGCTATTTCCATAAAGTTCTGCGCAACAAAGGCGTCATCGATGACCTGATTGCCCGTGGCATTCAGGACGGAGATATGGTACGCATGCGGGACTTTGAATTTGAGTTTATGAGGTAAACAGCATGATTACAACAAAGCAAAGAGCCTATTTGCGCGGCCTGGCCAACAGCCTTGATGCCATTTTCCAGATCGGCAAGAACGGAATTGAAGTTAACTTTCTGACCCAGGTCGAACAGGCCCTGGAAAAGAGGGAACTGATTAAGATCAGCGTGCTGGAAAGCGCTGACATGACAGCCCGGGAGGCTTCGGAACAGATTTGCGCCAAATTGGGCTGCGAAGGAGTTCAGGCCATTGGCAACAAGCTGGTGATCTATCGCCAGGCCAAAGAGAAGGCCAACCGGCATATTGATCTGCCCTAATGAAGCGGGGCATCGTCGGCGGAACGTTTGATCCTATCCACGTTGCTCACTGCTATCTGATGGAAGAGTGTGCCGAGCTGCTGGATCTGGATCAGCTTCTGGTGATTCCCAATGGGGATCCACCCCATAAAGATGACGGAGTCACCCAGGCCAGCCACCGCCTGGCCATGGCAGAACTGGCAACCAGAGACTATGACCGGCTGGAAGTCAGTGATATGGAAATCAAAGAATCTCAGGTCAGCTACACCTGGCTGACCCTCACCCGATTGAAGAAACAGTATCCCGAGGATGAGCTCTATTTCATCATGGGAGGGGATTCAATGGCTCAGTTCAGAAGCTGGAAGCAGCCTGAAACAATACTGCGGCTAGCCCACCTGGTCTGTTTTGACCGACCCGGTCATCGCCGTGAGGAAGTCATGGCTTCAGCAGACTGGATTCGGTCCCAGGGCGGACATGTCACGCTGATTGATTCCCTGGAGCTGGAGATTTCTTCGACCGACATTCGGCAGCGGGTGGCGTCGGGACGCCCCCACCGGTCGTTCCTGCATCCGGCTGTCTACCAGTATATTCATGAGCAGGGTCTGTATCAGACGGCAGAACCAATGATCGAAGTGGCCGAAGAGACGGCACTGACTGAAGAGACTCCAGAGACTCCAGAGACTGCAGAGACTCCAGAGACCGCTGGGGAAGCTATCCCAAGGGAACCCGGTGGAGCCGGCTCGGAAATCAACGAGTAATGATCCGGCTTGTCCCCGGGTTTGCTGGAACGGACCGTATGAGGATCAATGCGATGGGCAGGACGAAAGACATCAAGAGATACCTGAAGAATAATCTGGATAAACGGCGCTACGAGCACACATTGAACACCCGACGCACAGCCGAACAGCTGGCAAAGGCTCATGTGTGCTTTGAGTCGCGGTCCCAGCGCCGAATGTTTCTGAAAAAAGTCCGTCTGGCAGCCCTGCTGCATGATGCAGACAAGGGGCAGAATCCGGAGCGGCTCTGGCAGCAGCTGGCGGCAGAAGGGTCGAATGACCTGGCGCTGATTAAGCCCTACCGGGAAGTCTGGCATGCTTTTTCAGCAGCCATAACTGCCAGAGACCGCTTCGGAGTGACCGATCCGGATCTGTTGAATGCCCTGCGGTATCATACGACGGGGCGGGCCGGCATGTCGGACCTGGAGAAAATAATCTATCTGGCCGATTATATCGAGCCGGGCCGCCACTTTCCGGGCGTGGAGGAGATTCGTCAGGCATCTCAGCTGGGCCTGGACGAAGGCTGCCTGGCGGCGCTGCGGCACGCAGCCAGTTATTTGCAGCAGCGGGGAGCAGAGATCTGTCCGTACACACTGGACGCAGGGAGGGAACTGAGCAGGCATGGCAACACCGAAAGAAACCAGACCAAGAAATGTCCTTCGGATTGAAGTGGACGAAAAATACCAGGGAAAACGACTGAGGGATTTCCTGCGGGACGAATTGAAGCTGTCCGGCCGCAACATCAAGCGGCTGGCTATGGACCGTCAGATCTACATTGGGCGCAAAAGCGTCCATCTGGATTACCGGATTCAAGGCAAGGAACTCCTTCGGATTAATCTGGACCGGGAGGAGAGCCAGGATATGCTGGAAGTTCCCATGGACCTGGCTATTGTCTATGAGGATTCCAGTCTCATCGTGGTGAACAAACCGCCCTTCCTGGTAGTGCATCCGACGAAAAATCATAAGGACGATACCCTGACCAACGGGTTGCTCTGGCACTTTAAGGAACATCACGACCCGGCCATTGTCCGACTGGTTTCACGCCTGGACATGAACACCTCCGGACTGGTTCTGGTGGCAAAAAATCAGTTTACTCATTCCGCCTTTGCCCGCTACCGGGGAGGCGAGAAGCCTGTTAAGACCTATCTTGGCATTACGGAAGGAATCTGGGATCACCGACAAGGAACGATGGACGGTCCGATCTACTGGCCAGATCCGGACGATCATCGCCGCTGCGTCCACGAGCTGGGTCAGCCCAGTTTGACTCATTATGAAGTGCTGACCGAATTTTCCGGCTTCAGCCTGGTCAAGTTTGTCCTGGGCAGTGGTCGAACCCATCAAATCCGGGTGCACGCCAGCCACATGGGACACCCCCTGGTGGGGGATGAACTGTATGGCGGGCCCCTGCTGAGCGAGCGTCCCCGTCAGCTGCTCCATGCCTGGCGACTGGAACTTCTGCATCCCATGACCAAAGAATGGATTCGACTGGAAGCACCGGTGCCCCCAGATATGGAGGTTTTCATCCGGGAACACGGCGGAACCTTCAATGCGTCTGAAGCAGAGCGCACGATTGACTGGGAAGCGGTTGGGACCGTTTCCGGCGGCGGGGTGGGGGATTCGAACAATAATGAACAGTCAATCGGCCTTTAAACGTTAAATTTGTATAAAATCATCTCAGTTGGAGGCTTGGATTCACCCTAATCCAAGTCTTTTTTGTTATTATATTGTTAAGAGGTTTTAATAATATGAATTAACAGTAAACCACACTTGCTATTGAAAAAATGAAATCAATTTCGACTGGAATTCATTGAATTGATTCCAACAGGAGAGAAAATGACGATCAACAAAAGAAGTAAAGTACCTGCAAAGGCGGGTCCCGTAGTGGATCCGGGATATCTGTTCAACAAGGGCGAAAATTACCAGGCATACCGCTACCTCGGAGCGCACCGCGAGGGCGAGGGCTGGGTTTTCCGCGTCTGGGCTCCCCGTGCCGCGCACATTGAACTGACCGGTGAATTCAATCACTGGGGGGGCCAGCCCATGGCTCGCCAGGAGGATACCGGCATCTGGGAAGGTCGGGTGGACGGTGATGTGGAAGGGGCACTGTATAAATACCGGATCTTCCATCATGACGGCAAGGTGGTCCTGAAATCGGATCCGTTTGCCTTTGCCAGTGAAGTGCGTCCCGGGACAGCGTCCCGAGTCTCTGAACTGCAGCCCATGACCTGGCATGATGCCAACTGGCTGCGTCAGCGGCGGGCGTTCAATCCCTACAAGAATCCCCTGAGCATCTATGAGGTTCACCTGGGGTCGTGGATGCGTCATCCGGACGGGCGCTTCTACAACTATTCAGAACTGAAGGAACGGCTGATTCCTTATGTCAGCGAAATGGGCTACACCCATATCGAGATCATGCCCATCATGGAACATCCCAATGATGAGTCCTGGGGCTATCAGGTCACCGGATTCTATTCACCGACCAGCCGCTACGGGACAGCGGAGATGTTCCGGGAATTTGTTGATGCGGCGCATCAAGCCGGGATTGGAATCATTCTGGACTGGGTACCGAGCCATTATGTGACCGATGAACACGGACTGCGCTACTTTGACGGCACGGCCACCTATGAGCCGATGGACTACAACAAGGCTTACAACGAAGGCTGGGGAACGATGCATTTCGACTTCTCCAAGCACGAAGTGCAAAGCTTTCTGATTTCCAATGCCTGGTACTATATCAACGAATTCCACGTCGATGGCCTGCGGCTGGATGCGGTTTCTTCCATGATTTACCTTGACTATGCCGGAAAGAGCTTTATCCCCAATGAACAGGGTGGAAATACCGATCTGGCCGCCCTGGAGTTCCTGAAGCAGCTCAACACGGTTATCCGAGCTCATTTCCCCGGGGTGCTCATGATGGCAGAAGAGTCCACGGCTTATGCCGGCATGACGGAGCCGGTGGAAGAAGGGGGCCTGGGCTTCCATTACAAATGGAATATGGGCTGGATGAACGATATTCTGCGCTATATCGAAATCCTGCCGGAACATCGGGTTTTCAACCAGCGGCTTCTGAATTTCTCCTTCATGTATGCTTTCAAGGAAAAGTACATCCTGCCTTTTTCCCATGATGAAGTGGTGCATGGCAAGAAATCCCTGGTGGAAAAACAGCCGATGGATCTCTACAACAAGTTCGCCGGCTTCCGGCTGCTCATGAGCTATATGTTCATGCATCCGGGCAAAAAATTAAACTTCATGACCAATGACATTGCCCAGTGGATGGAATGGCGCTACTATACAGAACTGGAATGGGTTGGGCTGCAGAATGAGAAGCACGCCGGGGCTCAGAACCTGATGCGGCAGCTGAATCAGCTCTACAGCCGCGAACGGTGCCTGTATGAGAATGAAACGGAAAGTGACTGCATCGACATTCTGGATGTTGAAAATCCCCAGTGCCTGGTTAAGTTCCTGCGCCGGGGCGGCCGCAAGAAGGACTTCATGGTATGCCTGTTCAACTTTGATTATGCCCAACTCGAGGGGATCCGAATCGGAGTCCCTTATGAGGGGGTTTATGAAGAAGTCATCAATACGGAACTGCGGGAGTTCGGCGGCGTCTGGAATGAAACTCAGGGCCGGTTTGAATCGAAAAAGGGGGAGACCGACGGCATGCCTTACTATATCGAAGTCATCAGTCCCTCTTTGTCGGGTTTAATCATTCGGCCGGTTGCTCTCAAAGGTGACCGCAGACGCAGCACAGACATTAAAAACTGATCAGATCAAAAAATTCGGATCAAAAGAAATCAGATCAACATAAGAAAGAACTTACTCGTCTTTCCCTGCAAAGGAGCACAAAATACAGACAGAAAGGATACGCTACCGTACGGTCAGCTCCAGGATCGGAACTTAAGACCGGCACTGCCGGTAATTGCAGGAATCACAGGAAGGCAAGGTAGCAGGGAGTTAGCATGAAGGATATGATGCTCGCAATGATCCTGGCCGGTGGCCAGGGATCCAGACTGGGTCCTCTCACCAGGAACCTGGCCAAACCAGCCGTTCCATTTGGTGGAAAATACCGAATTATTGATTTTGTCCTGTCCAACTGTGCCAATTCTAAAATCCGCAAGGCCGCGGTCCTGACTCAGTACCAGCCGCTGATTCTGAATGAGCATATTGGAAACGGAAGCCCCTGGGACCTGAACGGAAGGGACGGCGGCGTATCCATTCTCCAGCCCTTTGCCTCAGCGACTGAGGAAAAATGGTTTAAGGGGACGGCTCATGCCATTTATCAGAACCTGCCCTACATCGAAGCCGTGGACGCGGAATATGTCCTGATTCTGTCCGGTGACCATGTCTATAAAATGAACTATGAAAAGATGCTGAATTTCCATAAGCAAAAGAAAGCCGCTTTGACCATTGCCGTCATTGAAGTGCCATGGGACGAAGCTTCCCGATTCGGCATCATGGCAACCGACGAGAATATGTTCATCACCGAGTTCGCGGAAAAGCCGAAGGAACCCAAGAGCAATCTGGCATCCATGGGCATCTACATCTTCAGTTTTGACGCGCTGAAGAAATATCTCACCATCAAGGACGAAAACGGCGATGGCATGATTGATTTCGGTCATGACGTGATTCCCCGTATGATCAAGGATCAGGAGGCGGTCGTGGCGTATCCCTTCAAGGGCTACTGGAAGGACGTCGGAACCATTGAATCGCTCTGGGAAGCTAATATGGATCTGATCGATCCAGACTCCGAGCTGAAAATTCAGGATCAGTCCTGGAGAATTTACTCGGTCAATCATACGATGCCGCCGCAGTATATCACCAGTGATGCCAAAGTGAGGGAATCACTGATCGTTGAAGGCTGCATTGTTCACGGCGAAGTCTGCCATTCTGTACTGTCCATGGGCGTCCGGATCGGCAAAGGATCCCTGGTCAAGGATTCCATCATTATGTCTAATACGGTCATCGGGGACAACTGTGTCATCAACAAGGCGATGATCGGTGAAAACTGCCGGATCGCCGACGGGCAGACCATAGGCGATGGTCAGACCATTCAGGTGGTTGCGGAATCCAGTGTCGTAGGAGGTGCAGAATAATGGCTAAAATTAACCGGGTCTTAGGCCTGATCAATCTGGTGGAACCTGATTTTCAGATGAAATCCCTGACGGCACATCGACCGGTGGCAGCCATTCCGTTTGGCGGGCGTTATCGAATCATCGACTTTGTGCTCTCCAACATGAGTGCTGCCGGCATTGACACCATCGGCATCTATCTGCAGGACAAGGAACGGTCCCTGATGGACCATATCCGCTCCGGCAGGCCCTGGGACATGGACCGCATGTCCGGAGGTATCTTCTATTTCTCGCCGCACTCCACGCCCGATCACAGCTATGATCTCAAGGGCGACATCATGAACTACTACAACAACATCGATATCATGGACAAGTCAAACTGCGAGTATGCAGTCATTGCCGGCTCCAACATGGTCATGAACATCGACCTGAAGGAAGTGGTGGACGCCCATGTCGAGTCCAAGGCTGACGTAACGGTGGTCTATAAGAATTACGACTCCAGCGATCCCTACTATAACAATGCCTATGTAGTAAATACCGATGACGATGGCAAAGTTCGTTCGTTCGGCATTAAGATTGTCAAGCGAGCCGGTCAGAATACGACGGAGATGACCAAGGTGTCCACGGAGATCTATGTTCTCAAAGTCAGCCTGCTCAAGGAACTGATTGAGGATGCCGTCTCCAGCGGCGGCTCTGTCTATATGCGGGAGGTTCTCCATGACGCGGCCCGGCTCTACAATTACCGCGGTCACGAATTCAAGGGCTTTATCGCCTTCATCTCATCCATCGGCAATTATTACAACTCCAATATGGATTTGCTTAATGAGAAGCACCTGATGGATCTGTTTTATGGCAGCACGAAGATCAATACGAAGATTCGGAACGAAAATCCTTCATACTACGGACCGGAATCAAACGTCACCAATTCTCTGATCGCGAATGGCTGCGAAATTGAAGGGGAAGTAGTGAACTCCATTCTGTTCCGTCGGGTCATTGTTGAAAAAGGGGCACGGATTGAAAACTCCATCATTATGCAAAACGGAACCATCAAAGCCGGTGCGAACCTGAAGAATTGCATTGCGGATAAAAATGTCATCGTGTCAGAAGGACAGATCATGTCCGGAACCGAAAAAAATCCGCTGGTTCTGGTCAAAGATTCAGTGATTTAAGGAAAGGGAAACACCATGAAAGTACTTTTCGTCACATCAGAATGTCATCCTTTCATAAAAACCGGAGGACTGGGCGATGTCGCCTGGTCCTTGCCCCGTGCGCTGAAAGAAGAAGGAATCGAAGTGGCGGTGATTCTGCCGAAATATACTCAGATCCCTTCCCGCTATCGGGATAAAATGAAGCATGTGGCCCACTTTACGGTGAATGTATCCTACCGCCAGCAGTACTGCGGGGTCGAAAGCTTAAAAATCGACGGGATTACTTACTATTTCATCGACAGCATGTATTATTTCGACCGGGAAGGCACTTACGGCTACATTGACGATGGCGAGCGGTTTTCCTTCTTTTCCCAGGCTGTCATCGAAGCAATGGAGAAGATCTCGTTTATTCCGGATGTCCTTCATTGCAATGACTGGCATACGGCTATCATTCCGCTCCTCCTCAAAGTCAAGTATTCCTGGATCCAAGCATATCAGGACATCAAGACCGTCCTGACGATCCACAACCTGAAATTTCAGGGGATTTTCCCTTTTGAAGCACTGGGTGACCTCCTGTCTGTAGGTGATTCTGTCATGGTCGATACCGGAGTGGAATACTATGGCAATGTCAATTACATGAAGGGCGGAATCAATTACGCGGACTGGGTGACAACCGTTTCTCCCACCTACGCCCGGGAGATCAAATACCCCTTCTATGGCGAGGGACTTCATGGACTGATGAGCCGGATCGATTCCAAACTGACCGGCATCCTTAACGGCATCGATACGAAAATCAATGATCCTTCAACGGATCAGTTTATTCCGTTCAATTATTCCCTGAAGGACCTCTCCGGCAAGAAACTGTGCAAACGGGCTCTGCAGGACGAACTGGGACTGCCGCAAAAAGAGGTTCCGCTCATCGGAATCATCTCCCGTTTGACAGACCAGAAAGGTTTTGATATTCTTGCTAAAGGTCTGGAAGAACTCCTGAATCAGGAACTCCAGATGGTGGTTGTCGGAACCGGAGAACGAAAGTATGAGGATATGTTCAACTACTTCGCATTTCAGTATCCCGAGAAGATCTCCAGTCAGATTAAATTTGATCTGGGGCTGGCTCAGCGCGTATACGCCGGATGTGATATGATTCTTGTGCCGTCCCAGTTTGAACCCTGCGGTCTGACTCAGATGATTGCCATGCGCTATGGGACGGTGCCGATTGTCCGGGAGACCGGCGGTCTGGCAGATACTGTCATCCCGTACAACCAATATACAAAAAAAGGTCTTGGCTTTACCTTCGCGAATTATGATGCCTTTGATCTGAAAGATGCCGTCTATCGGGCATTGTATGTTTACCAGGACCAAAATGCCTGGCAGGACATCGTGCGCGCGGATATGGCGGCGGATCACAGCTGGCTTCGGTCAGCCAGTGAATATGAGGCGATTTATCGCGATATCACAGGAATGGAGTAACGAATGATGCAATTAACGACACAACAGTTCAAAGATGACTTCAAGCGGACACTGTTGAGAAAATTCCCAGTGGAGCTGGAAGAGGCTTCAGATTATGAGCTGTTCCAGACCTTGGGATCCCTGGTCAAGGAGTACCAGGCAGAGAACTGGTCGAAAACACAGAAAAAGTACAAGCAATATAAAGAAAAGCAGGCCTACTATTTTTCCATCGAGTTTCTCCTGGGACGACTTTTGGGCAGCAACCTGCTTAACTTAGGTATCCGGGAAACCGCTAAGGCGGGACTGCGGGAACTGGGACTGGATCTGGAGAAGATCGAGGCCTATGAAGTGGACCCCGGCCTGGGCAATGGGGGATTGGGCCGACTGGCAGCCTGTTTTATGGATTCCATGGCATCCTCGGGAATTCCGGGATCCGGCATGGGAATCCGTTATAAATACGGACTGTTCCGGCAGAAGTTCGTGAATGGCTATCAGGTCGAGCTGCCTGAAAATTGGCTGCGGGACGGCAATGTCTGGGAATATCGGCGATCGGATGAAGCGCTGACCGTGAAATTCTACGGCGATGCCTGGATGGAACCTCAGGCGGACGGATCCCTCAAATGCCATCACAATGGTTATGAGGAAGTTCTGGCAGTACCCTATGATACGGCCATGATCGGATATGAGAATAAAACCGTAAATTCACTGCGGCTCTGGTCCGCGGAAGAACCCTATCTGGCCACCGGCTCGGTTTCGACCGATCTGACCGGTTTTCATTCCGGACTGGAACGCAAACGGAGCATTGAAGCAATATCCGAAGCCCTTTATCCGGATGATTCCAATTACGAAGGACGTCTGCTGCGGTTGAAACAGGAATATTTCTTTGTGTCAGCCGGTGTTCAGGATATCATCCGGCGATTTAAGGAATTGGGCGAACCCATTCATACCATCCATGAATTTGTGGCGATCCACATCAATGACACCCATCCGGCCCTGTGCATTCCTGAATTCATGAGAATTCTGCTGGATGAGGAGAAGCTGGAGTGGGAAGACGCCTGGGCAATTACCCAGAAAACCATGAGTTACACCAATCACACGATCATGTCCGAAGCATTGGAAAAGTGGCCGCTGGACATGATGAAGAATCTGCTTCCGCGGATCTATCTGGTTATTGAAGCCATTGATCAGAGAATGCGCCGCAAGATTTTGCAGAAGACAAAGGACCCGGTTCTGGTAGATTCCATGGCGGTAATCGGAAATGGACAGGTCCGGATGGCTCACATGGCCATTTTCGGTAGCCACTCCATTAACGGTGTCGCCAAGCTTCATACCGATATACTGACGAAGCAGGAATTGAAAGATTTTTATAAGCTGTATCCCTACAAGTTCAATAACAAGACAAATGGCATCGCGCACCGGCGCTGGCTGATGCTGGCCAACGAAGAGCTTTCCGAACTCCTCGATGATACCATTGGCACATCCTGGCGGCGCAACCCCTCCGATCTGAAATTGTTCAAGGAATACAAGCGCAATTCTCAAGTCCAGGAAGAAGTGGAGAAAATCAAGCACCACAACAAGGAACGCCTGGCCCGCTTCATTTTGTCAGCCAACCAGATTCAGGTGGATCCGTCCTCCATTTTTGATGTCCATATTAAGCGGCTTCATGCCTACAAACGGCAGCTGCTCAATGCGATGCATATCCTGCACCTGTATCATGAGATCCTGGAGAATCCAAATTTCACCATGCAGCCCAGGACGTTTCTGTTTGCGGCCAAGGCAGCCCCGGGATATTTCTACGCCAAGCAGATCATTAAGTTCATCAACAGCCTGGCGAAGCAGATTAATCACGATCCGAGGGTGAAAGGCCTGATTAAAGTCGTCTTCCTGGAAAACTACGGCGTGACTCTGGCGGAAAAAATCATTCCGGCAACGGAAGTCTCCGAACAGATCTCCACAACCACGAAGGAAGCCTCGGGCACCTCCAACATGAAGTTCATGATGAACGGAGCTGTCACGCTGGCAACGCTGGACGGAGCCAACGTTGAAATTCTGCGGGAAGTAGGGGACCCCAACATCGTGATTTTCGGACTCAATGAGCACGAAGTCCTGGATTATTACCGCAATGGCGGCTATGTCGCCCGAGATATCTACAATTCCAATTCGAATGTCAAACGAGTGCTGGATTCCTTAACCAACGGGTTTATTCCCGGAATCCAGACGGAAGGCTGGGATATTTTCCGCTCCCTGGTGGATTACAACGATGAGTATTTCCTGCTGAAGGATTTCGATTCCTATGTCGAAGCCCAGGCTAAAATCAACAACCTTTATAAGGACCGGTTCGTCTGGAACAAGATGTCCATTGAAAACATCTCTTCCTCCGGCGCGTTTTCCGCGGACAATACGGTCCGTCAGTATGCGGTGGGAATCTGGGGAACCAGAAGCTATGAACGATAGGATAATATATGAGCAGTCTCCATGAGATTTATTTCAATTCACATGATCTAAACTGTAAAAATCCCTTCGGGGCAGTGACGCCGGATACCAGCATCGGATTTGAAATTCAGACCGGAGCGTTGAATCAGGTGACCTGCTACCTGAATTACTACCATGAAAAAGCGGGGGAGAAACAGGTACGAACGCTCCTCATGAACCGGGCGGGTGGCAGCCATACTGCCACCCTTGTTCCTGATGCTACGGGATTATGGTTCTACTGGTTTTCCGTCAGTATCCAGGGTCATACCACCTTTTTCGGCAACAGTCATGATGCTTTGGGCGGGCTGGCAGTCCCCTACGAGCAGGAGTTTCGCCTGCGGCCCTTTCAGATTACGGTTCATGAATATACCAGACCGGCTCCTGACTGGTATAAGAACGCCATTTTTTATCAGATATTTCCGGATCGATTTTTCAACGGCAATGACGATGGCCGCATCTCCAATCCAAAGCCGGGAAGCTTTTTGTATGCCAACTGGTACGACTCCCCCTGCTATGTGAAAAACACCAAAGGTGAAATCGAGCGCTGGGAGTTTTCCGGCGGAAATCTGGAAGGCATCAGAAAAAAGGTGGGATATCTCAAAGGCCTGGGAATCACGGGAATCTATCTGAATCCTATCTTTGAAGCCCGGTCGAACCATCGCTATGACACCGGAGACTATCATAAAATTGATCCGATGCTGGGCACCAATGAGATGTTTTCGGAACTGATGGAAGAACTGAATCGGGAAGGGATCAACGTGATCCTGGATGGAGTCTTCAACCACACGGGGGATGATTCCCGCTACTTCAACGCCAGAGGGACCTATGACACCACTGGGGCGTCTCAGAGCCTGAAATCTCCATATATTGACTGGTATAACTTCCGCCAGTACCCCTCGAGCTACGAATGCTGGTGGGGTGTTACAGACCTTCCCAATGTCAATGAAAGCAGTCCCAGTTATCAGCATTTCATTATGAATGATGAAAACGGGGTGGTGCCTTACTGGCTACGGATGGGGGTCAGGGGATGGCGGCTGGACGTAGCGGATGAACTGCCGGATTTCTTTATCCGGGGAATCAGACAGGCGATGGACCGGCTGGACAACAGTCATGAGCTGGTGCTGATCGGAGAAGTCTGGGAAGATGCCTCCAATAAAATTGCCTATTCCACTCGGCGGGAATATTTCCTGGGACATGAACTCCACGGCGTCATGAATTATCCGATGAAGGACTCCATCATACGGTATCTGAACGGGCAGATCCGGGCAGAGGATATTTACCGCATCCTCATGTCATTAAAAGAAAATTACCCCAGGGAAGCCTTCTATTCCAATTTAAACTCCCTGGGTACTCATGACACGCGCAGAATCCGGACCGAGTTCAACAGCAATGTGCTGCTGCGCCTGGCGGTGCATCTTTTGCTGACGCTGCCGGGTGTACCCTGCATCTACTACGGCGATGAAGCCGGCCTCCAGGGAGAACGGGATCCCCATAATCGAGCGACCTTCCCTTGGGGCCGGGAAGATCAGGAAGTCCTGGCGATGTATCAGGCTGCCATCAGACTCCGGCAGAGCGATCCAATATTCACCCATGGTGAATTTTATCCATTCTTCCAGGAACCGATCTTCGGTTATATACGAACCGATGGAACAACGCATCACCTTTTTGCCTGCAATCCGACTTCAGTTCAGCAGGAGATTCATCAAGAAGTTCCGCTTCTGGGAATCGTCCATCAGACCATTCCACCGTATGAATTTATCCATTTCATCTCCGAGGCGGGATCGAATCGAATCGACAGCTCAAAATCATAACAGATTTTGAGCTGTTCGTTTTTCATAACTATATTTTTGACAAGCGAACAGACTACAAGGCAAAGACGTTGTGATATAACCCCAATTCCCGGAAATAGTATAGTCTACACCTTCGGTTTGATCTCCCAATTGGGTGACATAGATGTTGGATTTCCCTCGAATTAAGTCACAGAGCCGATTTCATATGAGATGGCTCTGTGACTTAATTTATTTTTATCTTGCTTATTACCCCTCTGTAGACTACAATATAAGTAGTCTACAGAGGAGGGATATTATGGCAATGCTCAATATTTCAATCCCAATTCCCACGGAGCGCATCACCTACAAAAAAGATGGCCCGGATAAGCCCAGACGCGTCTATCATGTCGAAAAACGCTACAGAAACGCATTGGGTACCCCTACAGCCAAGGAAGTTGCCATTGGCAAAGAGGATCCTACTCGTCCCGGTTGGATGATCCCCAATGAACGATTCACTGAGTTCTATCCGCTGCCAGTCGATGCCATTTCCCTGACCCCGCCTCAAGAGGTTCTGGCGGCTGGTCATATCGCTCTGTTGTGGCAGCGAGCTGAGGCTATTGGATTGACCAAGGCTTTACAACAGGTATTTCCCTTGCAGGCACAAGAGCTTTTGGCGATGGCCATCTATATGGTCTGCGAAGGCAATGTCATGATGAATCTGGATCTGTTCATCCGGGAGAGCCTACTTTCTACAAGGCTCAGTCTGAATTCCCAGCGCAGCAGCGAACTGTTTGCACAGATCAGCGAAGAGCAGCGCTTTCGGTTTTTTAAGCTCTGGAGTGCTCTCCACAAAGACGAGGAACAGACCCTGGCTTATGATGTGACGAGCATATCGACCTATGCGGAGATCCAAATGGCAGAGTACGGCTATAATCGGGATCAGGAAACCCTACCGCAACTCAACATCGGCATGCTCTATGGCACCAAGACAGCCCTCCCGCTTTGCTATGAGATCTACAGCGGAAGTATCGTGGACAAGGCCTTTTTCCCCTATATGATGGAATTGGGCGAATTGGTCGGTCTCAATGATTTGTTCTACATCATGGATCGAGGCTTTCTCACCCTGGACAATCTGAGCTTCATGGCCCAGAACCAACTCAATTTCCTGATGGCTGCTCCCAAATCCCAGAAAATCTATCGTCAGGCATTAATCGAGGCAACCGCGGTGATCCGTCACTCTCGTTATCACATCCCCCAGACCAGCTGCTATGGACTGTCCAAAGTGATCCAGATCAATGAGTTGCCCTATACCCTCCACATCTACCTGAACACATCCAGTGCGGCGGATGAAGAAGCCCGGATCTACCAGCATGTTGATCGTCTCGAGGAAGAGCTGCAAAATCAGATGAAGCCCATCAGTATTACTCGGTATAACAAGTATTATGATGTGACACGCAATGCATCACCGATTGAGGAGTACGAACGCAATCACGAGAAGATCACCGAGATGATTGAGCTGGCCGGCATGTTCTGCCTGCTGAGCAATACCCAGGATAAGAGCGCAGAGGAGGCACTACGACTTTATGGGCGACGGGACATGGTGGAGAAGGCCTTCCAGAATTTAAAAAACAGCATCGACTATGACCGCTTTCTGACGCACACAGAAAAGACGACAGAAGGGAAAGCCTTTGTCGCCTTTTTGAGTCTTATTCTGTGGTCGGATTTGACCAATCATGGGAAAAACAGCGGGGAGAAATCCATCAACCGGTTGGTCAAACAGATGGGAACGATCAAGCGGACCGATTATGGATCAGGCTGCAGTTTGCTCCAGCCACTGACCAGGAAACAAAAGGACATTCTTAGCGCGTTCGCCATCGAACCGGAGGAATTTCTTCAAACCATTCTCCACTTTGAAGTATAGACTATAGAATTCCCAGGAATTTGGGATATAATTAAAACATCATAAACACAGCCTGTTTATAAACAAAACTTAAGAAAAACAAAAGGAATGGTGATTATTTGATGGAAATTCTTGACAAGGTAAAAGGAATTGAGGATTATATCATTTCATTCAGAAGAAAGCTTCATGAAAATCCTGAACTGAGCGGAAAAGAATTTGAAACTCAAAAGAGCATTATGGAAGAATTGGATCAGCTTGGAATTCCTTACCGCAAAGTTGGATCAGCTTCATTGATCGCAACCCTCAAGGGCGGAAAACCCGGCAAAACAGTTGCCCTGCGTGGTGACATTGATGCCCTTCCCATCATTGAAGAAGCAGATGTTGAGTTTAAATCCAAGAATCATGGAATCATGCATGCCTGCGGTCATGACGCTCATGGAGCAATGCTTTTGGGCGCAGCGAAAATCCTTTCAGAAATGAAGGATGAGATTCCCGGTGAAGTCCGCTTCTTCTTCCAGGAAGGGGAAGAAACCTTCAGCGGTGCCAAGAAGATTGTCGCAGAAGGCGGTATGGACGGGGTCGATGCTGCGTTCGCACTTCATGGCATGAGTGATCTGGATACCGGATATGCCAATATACAGGATGGATACCGCATGGCTGGCTGCGACACCATCTATATTAAATTCGAAGGAATCTCAGGGCATGGATCAACGCCCCACAATGCAAAGGATACGATCTATCCGGCCGCTCAGTTTGTCCTGGAGATGCAGGGAATTGTTACGAAGAACAATGATGCGCAAAATCCCCTCGTCATGTCCGTTGGCAAGTTTCATGGCGGCACAAAAGCCAATATTATTGCCAAATTTACCGAACTTGACATCACCCTGCGTTATTTCAATCCGAAATCAAGGGAAATAGCTCATGCAGCCATCAAGCGTCATGCCAAAGCGATTGCCGATGCCTGGGAATTGAAAGTCGATGTTAATATCGAAGAAAGCGCTCTGAGCCTTTACAATGACCCTTCAATTGCCGCCATTGCCCGCAAGTCCTACGAAAAAATCGCCGGACCGGATAAACAAAAGGATTTAAACCGTTATATGGGCTCTGAGGATGCACCGTACTACTTCCAGAAAGCACCTGGCGCATTTGCGTTCCTTGGGTTCAAGAACCCCGCCATCGATGCCATATACGCCCCACATCATGAACGCTTCAAGATTGATGAAGATTACATGAAGTACGGTACAGCCCTCCATGTTCAGTTTGCGCTGGATTTCCTGAATCAGGATTAATCTCTCTGCTTCAGCGAAACCGACAGGGCAACCCAGGATCCGGGATCTGCATGACAAAGCGCGGCAGCCTTGAACAACATGACAACGGCTAAATCACAAAGGGATATCACAAAGGCAAATCACAAAGGCAAATCACAAAGGGTATATCACATCGTAATTAAACCCACAAAAAGGAACTTCGGCTGAAGGTCCTTTTTGTGGGTTTTTCCAATGAAAGCTGATTTAGAAGATCAGATCCTGGTGTGACGCTTACTGGATTGCGGACGATCCAAAAAGCATTAGATCCATGAAGGGTTAGGTCCACGAAACAAGATCCATCAGATCCCAATAAACAGTACACCATAGAAAAGGATCCTTGAACCAGAAGAGTTTCCTGCAGGAATTGAAATCCGGGAGGAGAGCCGATCGATCGCATCAGAACGATCAGGAGAGATTAAAAGTTGGAGCGATTGATGACTCCCTGCCGTTTTCGTTCCTCTGCCAGTTTCTTTCGCTTTTCATCTCGGATCAGCTGTTCTTCTTCCAGCAGTTTGCGGGCAGTACGAAGTTGAGCCTGCTTTTTTCTGGAGCGTCTCATCAAGTTGAATGTTCGAATGGTAAGAACCAGTATGATTAGGAAGAATAAGACTACTCCTATTTGAAGAATCCAGCGAAGAATTTGATCGAGAAGGCTCTCCTGGGGAAGTGAATCCGTCGTCTCATCGGGGTTCACGGACCGGTTCGAGAGCAGATTGACAGATCCGATGACTTTGTTATAAACAACAACTTCGGCGCTGCCCATAAGTTGATTTTCTTTGATGTTTTCATCCTGGTACTCCGCTGGGATGAAGTTCAGGGAGAATTCCGGTGTAATTGTGCCATTCGGAATCAAATGGTAGACATCTGCTTCCGCTTTTAAATCCAGGATGTTTCCGTCTGACAACGGAAGATTGGAAATGATCGAATCTTTCTTGATCAGCTGGACTGCCTGAAAGTTCTGGAAACACCAGTCAAACAAGGTCTTCGAATTGACATAGCCTGCTTCGCTGGTTTGTGAATGCCCGAGAGCGACAATAAATTGACCTTGCTCGGTCTGTACAGTACCGACGTAGCTGTTGTCCAGCGGCTGGTCAAACGTGCCTTCCTTGGCAAAGCCTGCGACAAGCTGAGGAAGATGAAATTCGGAGTCGGGGTTGAACTGCTGATTCGTATTCTGAATGGTTCTCGGTTCGGGTACCATATTGCTGGGCACAAAGGAATAAGTGGTCTGCCGATTCAACTGTGTCAGCAGCGGATAGGCCAGCGAAGCACGCATAACTTTTCCCAGGTCTCGCGTCGTCGTATAGTCCGTTGTGACGGAAGCTGTCAAATAGGTAGTCACAGTTGTATCACTAAGGCTTAAATCAGTGATTTTCTGACGGATGGCTTCAATGAACTGACCGTCATTTTCAAAGATGGATGAAAGAGCCACTGCTGCATCCTGGGAATTCGCCAGGAGGATGGAGCTGAGCAGTTGTCTTACGGAAAGGCGCTCACCGGACTTCAAGCCGGCTGCACCGGAAGGTCCTGTAATTTTCGTGCTCATTTGTTGGGCCTCCTGTGAGACGAGCACAAAATCATCGGGATTCTTCTCGTCCAGGACAACCATGGCAATGAGCATCGGCAGCATCGCGTCCGTCGAGATCCGTTCCTCAGGCTGTTTGGCATAAAGTTCAGTTCCGGTCCGCGCATCCATGACAAATACAGAATTGGAAGTCACAGACGGTACAGCCGGGATTTGATCCAATCCATAGGCTGTTCTTGCAGAAAACGGCTGAAGCAAAAACAGAAATGCCAGAAGCATCAGAATGAATTTATGATAATAGTGATTCTTAATAGTAATGATAAGGCAGCACCTCCAAGATCCTCAGCGCTTTACTACCGCCGGTTGCGGCTGAGTGCGTCGCCTGCGAGGCATCTCTTAAAATTATAGCAAATCCCACCCCAAATAACTATTGAAACATCAGAAGGATTCATTCTTCCATTTCAAACTGGAATTCCTGAACGAACAGCTTGTGATCCTGTCTGGCGGGTTTGGGTAAGAAAGATGGTTTTTTAGTAGATTTGACCAGCCTGATCGGCGAAGCGATGTTTAGATCAAGAATGAATCCGGAAATATCATCAGAGAGATTTCGAATCCGTTGAGAAGGGCGGAATAAATGTTCAGGAAGAGCTGAACGGGAACGAAAGATCCGGTTTCCCATTCTCAGGGGTGGGCCTATTCTTGAGAACATTACGGAACCGATCAATAGGAAGGGGAGATTACTTAATAATTTTTCCGACAGGAGCGGAGGAAATAGATGATATGCATGCAATGAGAGGTTGGAATAGGATCCCGGGAATGAGTCGGTGGGAGGGCAGTGCCATGTCGGAGATGTCAGTAGTGACGTCCGCTGACTTCCACAGGAACGGGGCAGAAATGACAGATCGACCTCAGCGGGTCCACGGCAAGTTTAGAGACGCTGTAAGATGGGCAGTAATGTTATTCACCCTCCAGTGTTCGCGCAGAGCACAGAGGCGCAGGACTATTGTGGCATGGATGATGATACTGATGCTGGTATGTCTCTCAGGGTGCCGAATTGCCGGCGGGACTCAAGGAATTCGGGTTTCCACCAAAGTTGAGGATTTAGAATCGATCGCTGATTCATCCAAAATCAGCACTTCGACTTCAAAAACAGCCGAATCAGGGGAAACTCAAGGGGAAAGCTCTCGGAGTGCCCTGATTGTGTGTGAGGCAAAAGGTCAGGTTCAACAGCCGGGGGTTTATGATTTACCCGAAGGAAGCCGGGTTTCGGACCTGATTCGAATGGGTGGCGGAATTTCACATTCCGGGTCTCTGGATTGGGTCAATCAGGCCAGAAAGCTCAGTGACGGAGAGGTGGTATTCATCCCGCCGTCCGGTATCAAGAAAGAAGAGTATGAAGCGATGACCATTGGAGGAGCGAGCGCTTCCCCGGAAAGTACTTCCGCCGCTGGAGAAGAGAAGACGAGTCAGATCGACATTAATACAGCGACTGAAGATCAGTTGCAGACAGTTCCGGGAATTGGCCCGGTGACGGCGAAAAACATCGTGGATTACAGAACTCAGAACGGACCCTTCAAAACCCTGGAAGAATTAAAAAATGTAAATCGAATTGGGGATAAAACATACGATAAACTCAAGGATTATTTTATGGTTTCTCCATGAAGCCTGATCGGTAAATGCAGTTTATGCTGGAATGTATGAGATAAATGAAAGATCGATGGCACAAGGTGACAACTTATAAAGAAATGACGAATCAAAGGTCATAAAAATTTCATCATCGAATTTTTAATTAATTTAAAAAATATCGCCTTACTATCTAAACTGTTAATTAATAAGGGATATTAATGCCTCGTTTTATAAATCAGCTAATTCTTCCCATTCCAAATGGACGGAATCAGTGATAACATAATAACATCATGAGAAAGTGAGCTGATACAATGCGATTTGGTTTATATCTCAAAGGCGGCGGCGCAAAAGGCGCATTTCAGGCTGGAATCCTTTGTGCTTTCTGGCAAAGGGGTGTTCGGTATTCCGTCGTTGCAGGAACTTCCATCGGTGCCATCAATGGCTGGTATGTCATGCACAATGCCTATCCGGAGCTGGAACGGCTGTATAAGAATATGGCTCCCCAGTATCAGGATTTGACTTTTTCCGGAAAAGTGATCGATAACTCCTACCTGATGGAGGATCTCAGGAAAGTCCCTGGTACCCAAAATCATCAAATTGAGGCCTTTTACGTCAACTACAGTCAGGTGAAGGACGGCAAGCTAAAGGAAATAACGGAGGATATCAAGGGAGCTGACTCTTCCTATGCTCTCGAACGAATTCGCTGGAGTTCCTTATTGCCCTACAATTACCCGGAGATGTCTGTGGATGAGTTCCGACGCCATGCCGGCGAAACGGACCTGAGTCTCAAATTCAAAGAGGATTTGGGAAACCACATTTATGATGGTTTTCAACTCGATGGGGGAATGACAAATAATGCCCTCATTCGCAATGTGTTCCATCATTCCGGAGAACGCGTCATCATCATTGGGTATAACGGCAGCCGCGATGAGTATCTGGAATGCCTCAAGGCACTTCCGGTGTCCGAGCGGGAACGGATCATCTATATTTCAGCTGATGAACCGTTTGGTGTATCCGATACTTATAACTTTGATCCGAAATTCCTATCCCAGCGCTTTCAGGAAGGATACGAAAAAGGCATCAATTATCCCCTGGTCAAATTAATCAGCGCGTAGCAATTATTAATAGTAAGACAACGAGAATCCCCTGCCGCGGCAGGGGATTCTCGTTGTCTTACGGGGGAGAGTGCCTCCGAGTATTTATGTTTTACAAGGTTTTGGAACTCATGAACTAATATTGAAATCAAAACTGAAAATCAAACTGAAATTCACGAGACATTTCGCAAAAAACTAATCTGGGAATTAGGCAGGGACGCAATCCTGGAAATTGATCGGGACACCTGTCAGAAAATGAGCTTTGTAAAAAGCCAGGAAATTTCATCGATTTATTCGGAGAAGAAATCTGGAAAAAGCTCACGAAGCGTCTTCCCAATTTCACCATTGATCTCGGTAACACCAGGGCTCAGTGCGTAAGGGGTAGGATCCCGATTGATGATGACGACCGGGAGCTTTTTCTCCAGGAAGAGGGTCGGAAGGGAGGCTGCCGGGTAGACCCGCAGGGAAGTTCCAAGCACCAGGAGGAGATCACATTGATCAGCGGTCATCCAGGCATCACCAATTCGGGGGACACTTTCATCAAACAGAACCACATCGGGACGAATAAGCCCTCCGCATTCACAATGGGGCGACTGCCCCGGGGTCATCATTTGTATCGGATCATAAGGCGTTTCACATTTGTCACAGTAATACCGCTTCAGTGTTCCATGCAGTTCTATTACCCGTTCCGATCCGGCCTCTAAATGAAGTGAATCGATGTTCTGAGTAATGATTGCATGGACTTTGCCGGTGGCTTCCAGATGAGCCAGCAGACGATAGGACTCATCCGGAAGGATTCCGGTATAGTTTAGTCTGGTTCTGAGGTAATCGTAAAAAAGTTCCGTCTGATTGAGATAAAAATCATGGGACAGAATGGTTTCCGGGTTGTAGCCAAAGAAATTCTGGCTGTATAAGCCGTTTTTTGACCGGAAATCGGGAATTCCTGCTTCGGTGGACAGGCCAGCACCTGACATGACCAGGATGCGCTGGGCAGAGTCCAGCTTCATGCGAGCTGTTCGGATCATCTTATCTTCCATTTGATCACCGCCTTTCGAGGTAGTCATTTTA
The DNA here is from genome assembly GCA_024579835.1 of Clostridiaceae bacterium HFYG-1003. Classification (NCBI taxonomy): domain Bacteria; kingdom Bacillati; phylum Bacillota; class Clostridia; order Eubacteriales; family Clostridiaceae; species Clostridiaceae bacterium HFYG-1003. Next base: position 1,378,832 of record CP102060.1, on the reverse strand, counting down.
TTATATTCCGACAGGAAGGAAACAAAAAGGTCATCAAGTGATGACCTTTTTGATGGATTATACGGAGAGAATGGCCTCCTCCAGAAGCTTGATGCCGATGTTCAAGCGCCGGAGAGATTCCTCACGGCCCAAAATATCCGCGATTTCGAACGCTCCGCCGGGCGTATACTGCATTCCGGAGAGAGCGGTTCGAACCGGCCAGAGCATCTGTCCGTTCTTAATGCCCATCTCCTGAGCCAGCCCCATCAGTGCGTCATGAATTCTCTGGTAGTCCCACTCTGGAAGTGATTCCAGAACGGGCAGAGCTTTCTGCAGGGAGGTCAGTGCAATTTCGGGAGTGGTTTTCATTTTTTTATGGACGTGCATGGCGGTATCGTAAACGGGGAGTTCTTTCAGGAACTCAATTTGTCCGGGAATTTCCGACAGAACTTCTGTCCGTTCGTGCAGCACGGTTGCGATTTTTCGAGTGTCCAGCTCAGTTCCCGCTGTAACTTGTTCGATCCAGGGGAGAACGACAGCATGGAATGTTTCTGCATCCATCGCCTTGAGATACTGCTGATTCATCCAGCGCAGCTTGGCGTTGTCGAAGATGGCGGGGGATTTGTTGATTTTATGATAGTCAAATACACGGATCAGATCCTCCAGCGAGAAAATCTCATCGTTTGTACCGGGATTCCATCCCAGCAGCGCAATATAGTTGAGAACCGCTTCCGGCAGATAGCCTTTGTCTAAAAGATCCTGGAAGGAGGCGTCGCCGCTGCGCTTTGACAGCTTGTTCTGAGCATCTTTCATAATGGGCGGGCAGTGGACATAGATCGGAATGTCCCAGCCAAAGGCCTCATAAAGGCGATTGTACTTGGGGGCGGAGGAAAGGTACTCGGATCCGCGCACGACATGACTGATCTCCATCAGGTGATCATCGACGACGTTGGCAAAGTTATAGGTCGGCAGACCGTCACTTTTCAGAAGAACCATGTCTTCCAGTTCCTGATTGTCGACCGTGATTTTGCCATAAATGGCATCCTCAAACACCGTTTCGCCCTCGGTCGGGTTGTTCTGGCGGATGACATACGGCATGCCGGAAGCCAGCTTTTCGGCGATTTCCTCCTTAGTCAGGTGGAGACAGTGCTTATCATACTTGAAGGGCCGCTTTAAGGCTTCGGAGTGGGCCCGAAGCGTATCCAGACGTTCCTTGTCGCAGAAGCAGTAATAGGCCTCTCCCTTTTCCACGAGCTCTTCGGCATATTTCTTATAGATTGGGCGACGTTCAGACTGGATGTACGGGCCATAGCCCTTGTCTTTATCCGGACCTTCATCATAATGCAGACCCGACTTTTCCAGCGAATTCAAGACGACATCGACAGAGCCTTCCACGAAGCGCTCCTGATCCGTGTCTTCGATTCTGAGAATAAAGTCGCCGCCTTCGTGCTTGGCGATCAGGTACTCATATAAGGCGGTTCTCAGGTTTCCGATATGCATGTATCCAGTGGGACTGGGGGCAAACCGTGTTCTGATTTTCATATTTCCAACTCCTAACATTAAAAAAATCCGACATTACTCGGAATAAATCTCTGACTTTATTATACATGAAAAGGCGGACTCAGTGAACCCAGCGCAGGAAGATCCCATCGGATGACAAAACTTTCGTTCCCTGGAGATCGGTGCGGAAAGAGGGGAGATTCTGTTCCTGGATCATTGCCAGTACTTCCGGAGAGGGATGACCGAAAGGGTTATTAACACCACAGCTGATGCCGATCAGCAGGGGATTCAATTTTTGTAAAAAAAACGGGGTACAGGATGTGGCTGAGCCATGGTGGCCCGCTCTCAGAAAATCAATTCGAATATCGGGGATTTGGGAAAATTCATCTTTTTCCAGATCAGCCAGAAACAGGCAGCGGATGTTCTGATACTGCATCAGCCAGACACTGGAATAGTTATTTGGGTTTTCGTAGGATTTGAGCAGCGGGTGGAGGCAGGTCATGGACCAGTCAGCCTGTTCCAGTTTCATGCCCCGATGGGGATGAATTACCGGGATTCTGCAGTCTTCCAAATGCTGCCTGATGTCGGCCAACAGGTCGTTGCCGGCAAGGTCGTGCGGCAGCATCACCTGTTTCACTTCGAAGTTGTCAAGCACCATCCTTGCTCCCCCCAGATGATCATCATGAGGATGCGTCAGAATCAGGAGATCCAATGAATGGATCCCCAGGTCCTGGAGATAGCGTTTGAGAGTGAGGGAACACTCCGGTGGGCCGCAGTCAATTAAAATACGCTGATCCTGAAACTCAATCAGAGTGGAATCGCCTTGCCCCACATCAATGACATGAATTTTGACCGGATCCCGGTTCATCAGAATCGGCAGGTTGGCGTATATGGCTTGATTGCCTGAAATTAGACAGGAGCAGCGCTGCGAGCCAAAGACCGACAGCAGCGTCAAGGTCAGCAGCACCGGAAGGACGAAAGCCAGGATCCAGCGCAGGCAGCGAGGTTTTGCTCTCAAGCGATGCCGTAATCGGGCAAGTTGAATTTTCCATTGCAGCCAGTGTTTCAACTGTTGTCACCTCCTCAACAGACTATGATATAATAGTTCCGTTTCAGCAGAATATGATACAATCGAAGCAGAATAAGTTGTAATGGAGAAAAACAATGGGAACTGTAACCACCCTCATACGATATGCTCCCTCATTTGTCGGGTTTGCACTGCGCAAACTGACCTTTAATCAGGAGAAGAAAAAACTGGATGTCAAGGAACTTAGGTTAAGAGCTTACCACATTATCCGCAATCATACGGATTCGATCCTTGGAGCGGCCAAAGCCAATGTTATTACGGAAGGCAAGGAAAACATCCCGAAGCAAGGTCCCGTCCTTTTTGTCGGTAACCATCAGAGTCTGTTTGACGTGGTGGCTCATTTGAACCAGATGGATCAACCCACCATTTTTGTGGCCAAGAAAGAACTGGAAAGCTGGCCAGTCTTCGGCAAGTGGATGACTGACATGGGCTGTCTGTTTCTGGATCGGGAAGATCCAAGGGCTGCTGTCCAGATCATCAACGAAGCGGCCAGAAGAATGCGGGAAGAGGGCGTCAACGGAGTCATTTATCCGGAAGGAACCAGATCCCGCTCCAGCCAGGTCCATGAATTCCAGAAGGGAAGCTTTAAGCTGGCGGAAAAAGCGAAGGCACCGGTTGTACCGGTGATGATCGACGGAGCCTATCGCGTTTTTGAAGGTGAAGGCAAGCTTCAGGAAAATCAGACAATCTATATGAAATTCCTCCCGCCGATCTATCTGGATCAGCTGACCAAGGAAGAGGAAAAGGTGATCCATAAAACGGTCAGACACATGATTGAAGAGGAGATTCGACTTCTCCATGAAGCCAAGGGGATTTCCTGAAGAAATCCCTGGTACTATTGAACAGCTTGAACGTCGCGAAAATGCCGGGTGACCCCGGCATCTTCTTTTTTGTTCTCCAAAATATATTTGGGACATAATAACTTTCTATCTGTCTATTTACGAACAGAAAAGGCCGGCTACTTTTGGACGATTGGTTCCGGCAATAAAACACTTCAGGTCACTTGATCCCTCAGGAATTTCATCCGGAAAGACAATGAAAGCTGAATCGAGACAAGGATCACTTCAGGTGCTGACTTCACGGTAAAGTAAAAAGCCCTTTCAGCCTCGGACCCTGATGAATCAGGGGGTGGCCAAAAGGGCGATTGTTTGAATCCTAAGTGCCAAAATCCATTTCAATGGACTTCAGCAGCCTGCTGCAGACTAGAGCCGAACGTTGCGGTCGACTGGCTGAGACAGGGAAATGAATGTATCTGTTCTCTGAACTCCGGGAATCAGGTTGATGCTGCTCAGCAGCAGTTCCTGCAGGTGAGAAATGTTTTTGCAGATAACTTTCGCGAAAAGCGTGTAAGCTCCCGTGGTGTAGTGAAGTTCAACAATCTCTTTGATTTTGCCCATTTCACTGACTGCATCCTGGAATGACGAAGTCTTGTCCAGATATACGCCGATGAAACAGCATACATCATATCCAAGCTTGGACATATCAAGAAGAATCTTGGTTCCCTTAATAATCCCCAGATCTTCCATTTTCTTCATGCGAACATGGATTGTACCTCCAGAGACATGACAAATTCTGGCGATTTCCAGGTAAGGTGTTCTTGCATCCTTGATCAAAATATCAAGAATCTGCAGATCCAGATCGTCCAATTGTACACTTGCTGCCATAAAGTTCCCTCAACTCCCTTATTGATTAAAAAATTACCCAGGTTTTCTTTATAAATAAATGAATCCGAAGTAGAAGCTCGAAATATTGCCAATTTTCTGCCTCGATACGTTTTAATTATAACCATTTGAATTTAATTGTAAAGGGGTTTTTTCACTTTTGTTATGAAACTATTAAAAAAAGTTCGATAAGTAGCCTTAATCCTTTTTGGAAACCCTTTTAATCTGTTTATATTATAAATATCAAATTCGTATAACTATACATCGATATGATTCTCATAAAAATATTGGCCTGTATCATGAATTTTTTAAGAAGGTGAGTTCTTCGCTTGGATAATCGCTCGTGATTCAAGGAAAAGACTTGAAACAGATCCGGCTTTTCATTAAAATAGATTTGTGTCTGTGAGGGAGGAATTCATATGAGACTTACTAACAATCTGATCCTGGACGTGATTCTCACGGTGCTTTATGCATTTTTAGTCATGATTGCGTTCAATCTCGCCAATATCTATTACCTGAGGAAAGTCAGTATGAACAAATGGTATATGCTGGCAGCATCCATCGTCCTGTTCGGAGCCGCGCTGGCACTGCTCGCGTATTATCCGAATTCACTCTGGCATCTGATTCCTTTGACGTTCTCGCTGTTTGCTTTTTTATGGTTCTTTGATCTGCGCCGCAAGCTGAAGATTAAAAAGACGACAAAGCAAATCGTCATGAAGCCAAAGGCCAAGCCAAACCGCGCAAAGCTGGCTTCAAAACCAGATGTGACAGAGAACAACAAGAAGAAGTAACCACGCGGGTGATTCAATCATTTCAAAATAACACGGACGGCTCAATGAGCCGTCCGTGTTATTTTTGATACTGGCCGCCGGATGCCGCCGGGCAGTATCGGCCTTATGCCGATCACCCAGGGGCAGGATCCGGGAGTCCGGGACTGTTATGAACAACCGGTAGTGGTGCCGCAGTCCAGACATACCTTGCAGGTTCCATTCATAACCATGCGGGTCGAAGAGCAGTTGGAGCAAACCGATCCATACAGCTTTTCACCGTTTTCCTCAGCATCCTTGATCAGTGCCTGGGTGGATACCGGAGAGTAGGAAGGTTCCCCAACGGAATCCTCATCTTTTTGAACGCCTCTTAACGGGAATGGCTTATAGGCGGGATGGAAATTGTCCAGTTCATTTTCTTCAGGCTTGACCTGGCATCTGGAGAAATCGCCCATTTCAATATCAATAATCTTGGAAATAAGATCTGAGATGGAAGTCACATGCTTGATGTAGGGATGCTTGGAAACAAAACCATAGGGTTCGTATTTCTGACCTCTGAGCATCTTGGCGATATCCTGAGCCGGGATATGATACTGAAGCATAACGGAGATTGTCTTGGACAGGGAATTGAGCAATCCGGTGATCAGAGTGCCTTCGCGATCCGTGGTCATGAATATCTCGGAAATAGTGCCTTCCGCATCACGATTTACCGTAACGTAGATTTTAACATCTTCTACCTGAGCCGGATGGGTGCGACCGGTACGGACTCCCAGGGGCTTGTTTCGCTTGGAGACCGTCTTCTCAAGGGCATCCTTTGCTTCTTTGGCATAACGCAGCAGTTCTGGGTAGATCAGGTTTTCCAGTTCAGCTTCCGTCATATTGTCTTCCAGGCGGGTGTTCAGCGGCTGAGCAAATTTGGAGCCGTCGCGATAGAGCGAAATACCCTTGACCCCTTTGCGCCAGGCATTGATTGCCACTTCCTTGAAGTCTTCCACAGTGGCATTTTTGGGCAGATTGACGGTTTTGCTGATCGCTCCGGAGACAAGGGGCGTCAGGGCCGCCACCATGAGGACATGTCCGTTGTGGTGGATAAACCGGGTGCCTGTTCCGCAGGTATTTGCCGTGTCAAAGATTGCCAGATGCTCTTCCTTCAGATAAGGCGCTCCTTCGATCTTTCCGTCCAGAATCATGCCGTCCTTTTCCTTGGAGATATAATCAAGAATTGCCTGGGTCTCTTCCGCCGGGTAGCCCAAATTGCCCAAAGCTTCTTCGATGACCGGATTGGCAATCGTCATATAGCCGCCGCCGGACAGCTTCTTGTATACCACATGGGAGAAGAACGGTTCGATGGAGGTAGCTGCGCAATCCATCGCGAAGGAAATCGTTCCGGTCGGGGCGATGACAGAGACCTGGGCATTGCGGTAGCCGTTTTCTGTTCCCAGATTCAGCGCGCTGACCCATTCTTCCTTCAGCGCCTTGGATAATGCCGGCTGCTTGATGCTTGCCAGCAGTTCATGATTTACCTTGAGCGGTTCGTAATTGAGGCCGCTTAAGGGCTCGTTGACCGCACCGGCGACAATGGCGTGATTTTTGATAACCCGGAGCATGTAATCGCGGTTCAGCTGGTAAGCCTCGAAGGGTCCTACCTCCTTAGCCATGAGCGCAGATACAGCATAGCTTCTGCCGGTCAGCAGACCCATGATTCCCGCAGCATAGGAACGGGCTTCATCGGAGTCATAAGGGATGCCGGAAGCCATCAGCAGAGATGCCAGATTGGCAATTCCGAGTCCGGTTGTCCGGAAGACATGTGTCTTGCGGGCGATATCTTCTGTCGGGAACTGACCCCATTGAATGGAAGCTTCCAGGAGCAGCTGAGCCAGGGAAACCATGTGGAGGAATCCTTCGACATCAAATGTGTTGCTGTTGCGGTCAAAGAACCGATACAGGTTAATGGAGGCCAGGTTGCAGCTGGTGTCGTCAAGGAAGGCATACTCGCCGCAGGGGTTGGTGGAATTGAGACGGTTATGCGGTGCCATGTACTGGCCGTCTTCGCCCGCCGGGCAGGTGTGCCAGGCATTGAAGGTATCGGTGTACTGGGGAGCCGGATCGGCGCACTTCCAGGCAGCTTCATTAAATTCATTCCAAAGCTTATCCACTGAAATTTCCCGGTTGACCCGATCATCGATCCGGCCCTTGAGGGTAATGGTTGCATCCGGATTTTTATCCAGATTTACGACCTTTTCCATGAATGCATCAGAAATTCGCAGAGAGTTGTTGGAGTTCTGACCGGAGACCGTTTCATAGGCTTCGCCTTCAAAAGAACCATCGTAGCCCATCTTGGCCAGTGCCCGGACTTTATCCTCTTCTTTCGCTTTCCACTGGATGAACGTTTCAATTTCGGGATGATCGATATCCAGACATACCATTTTAGCAGCCCGGCGAGTCGTGCCGCCGGATTTGATCGCGCCGGCGTTGCGGTCCAGCCCCTTCAAAAAGCTCATCAGTCCGGAGGATACACCGCCGCCGGAAAGTTTCTCACCGGAGGCCCGCAGGGCGGAGAAGTTGGTGCCGGTTCCGGAGCCGCCCTTGAACAGCTTGGTTTCAGATACATACTGTTCAGAGATTGAGTGCGGCCCCAGCAGTTTATCCTCGATGGACAGGATAAAGCAGGCAGAAGCCTGAGTGCGGGAGTAGGCATCTGCTGATGGCACTACCTTCTGCACAATGGGATCATAGTAATAGGTATTGTTTGGATTGCCCGTAATTCCATAGCTCTGCTTCAACCCGGTGTTGAACCACTGCGGGGAGTTGGGAGCGTACATTTGGTTGAGCAGGCCGTATACCAGTTCATCATAAAAAATAGATTTTTGCTCATCTGTGGTCAGGATGCCTTCTTCGACCAGGGCGTCGCGCCAGAAGGCGACCATCCGGTCAGCCACCATTTTCATGGAATTTTCATAGCCCAGGCTGTTATTGACGCCGGCTTTGCGGAAATATTTGGAAGCTATGATGTCGACGGAGTTTTGCGAGTAGAAATCCGGGAATTCCAGGTTTTTCATATCCGTCAGGATACGGCCGGTTTTATAGTCCTTCAGCAGGACATCCCGCTTCGCCCATTTAAACAGATCATAGACTGTTTTTTTCTTGTTTTTTTCCAGTTCCTTGGTAAAATGCCTCTTCAGAATATCGTTTAATCGTTTCATGAGTTTCCTCCGTTATTCGTTCAAGTGTTATTATAATACTATATATTGTGTTTGAGAAGATCTTGAACCACAATAACTAGACTCGCAATCTAATTGCGAAAGACAGGCATGTAGTTGCGAAAGTCATACTAATTCTTGTGTCATATGTAAAACGAATCCAAATTCGGCCCTTGGAGTACGGTTTATTATGTGAACAATAAGAAAGTGCTCGAACACTGGAGACCTTCTATCGAAGGACTCTTAAAGTATGATAATATCATGATAGGACAATCATTCAAAGGAGCTTTCACATGAATTCAAGAGATCAGATCACAGCGCCTTCCTCCTGTTTTGTGGCGGAAGGAGTTCGGCTTTCCGGGCAGGTCAGCCTGGAAGACCACAGCAGCATATGGTATAACGCAGTCCTTCGCGGAGACGGTCCTGTTTCGATCGGAATGTATACCAATATACAGGACCTCTCGATGGTTCACTGTGATCCCAACAAAGAGTTACATATTGGAAATTATGTAACCATAGGCCACCAGGCAATGATTCATAATTTACAAATTGGACACAATTCATTGATTGGTATGGGAGCCATTTTGCTGGATGACGTAATCGTCGGCGAGAACTGCATCGTTGGAGCAGGCAGTCTGGTAACCCAGGGAACCATCATTTCCGACGGCCAGGTGTGGTTCGGTTCACCCGCCAAATATCGCAGAGACATCACATCGGAGGAAGTAGAGGCCAATCGCATCTCAGCCCTCCATTATTCTGAATTAGCAAAGGAGCATCAGCATGAATTATAAACTGGGCGAAGTCAATGAAATGAGCGTCAAGCGGGAAGCCCCGTTCGGCGTGTATCTGGACGCCGGAACCGGCAATACCAGCGATGATGTTCTTCTGCCGGCTGGCAGCATGACACAGAAAGTTGAGCTGGGAGAAATCATCCCGGTCTTCATCTATCGGGATTCCGAAGATCGGATCATTGCCACCATGAAGGAGCCGCTCATCCGAGTGGGAGAAGTAAGAAAACTGAAAGTCGTGGGATCCAATCAAAGTGGTTCCTTTATCAACATCGGCCTGGAACGAGATGTATTTGTTCCAAAGAAAGAACAGAAATATCTCATCGAAACCGGCAAAGAATACTTATTTAAGTTATATGTTGATAAAACGGACCGGCTGTGTGCCACCACCGATGTCAGTGGAGCTCTGGAACTCCCTCCGGAAGGGACATTTGAGCGCAACGATACCGTGACTGCAAGGATTGTCGGCCGTCAGCAGAACGGCGCGCTTCAGGCCGCCATCAATGATACCTACAAAGCGATCCTGTTCAAGGATGAATTTTTCACGGATGTCCAGCCGGGCGATGTGATTGAGGCGAGAATCCTGAAGTTCCTGGATGACGGCAAGCCATCCCTGACTCTGCGCAGTGAACTGAAGAAGGAACGTCAGGATCTGAAGCAGGAAATTCTCAGTGCGCTGCGGGCCGAAGGCGGTTCAATCCCATACAATGACCGCAGCACGCCCGAAGAAATCAAGCAGCGGTTCAATACTTCAAAGAATTATTTCAAAATCGCGCTGGGCAACTTGATGAAGACGGGGAAAGTCTACCAGGACGAAACCGGCACGCACCTGAAGAAGGGAAACGAAGATGATAAGCGTTAAGAATACGGGATTGACACTCGATCAAAAAATGGACAGCATGGTACGTGTTATCAAAGCGCAGGCTGAAGGGGAATCGGATCCGCTGGCACTCGTGTGCAACGCGACCGCAATCATGGAAGCTTATCTGGAGGATATCAACTGGATCGGTTACTATCTGATCCGAAACCAGGAGCTGGTTCTTGGTCCGTTCCAGGGGAAACCGGCCTGCAGCCGGATCAAGATCGGAGAGGGGGTCTGCGGTACTGCTGTCGAACAGAAGAAGAGCATGCGTGTGGCCGATGTGGATGAATTTCCGGGTCATATTGCCTGTGACAGTGCCTCCCGATCTGAAATTGTCGTTCCCGTCTTCTATCAGGGCGAGGTGATCGCTGTCATAGACTGTGACAGTCCCTCCCTGAATCGTTTTTCCGAGAGGGAAGTTCAGGCTCTCGAGCAAATCGCGGAATTCCTGTCCGACCGGATTTACCGGATTCTCCAGTGATCACTGCAAATATCAATTGAAAGCCAAGTCTCGCAAGAGCCATGAATGAACATCATGGATTTTTCGAATCATATCCAGGCCTATTGTGAAGAACAGGTGCCGTCTCCCAAAGCGGGGGAAGGGCACCTGTTCTTCTGTTGGTGGGGAAAAGTAATAATAGGAATGAATCGACCAGCTTTTTAGTATGAGACCAAAAATAAAAAAAGAATGCTGACCTGAGCAAGGCAGCATTCTTGATGGATTTGATGTTAGAATTCGTTATCGGAGTGGTCTTTGTCAAAGATCCGCTCAATGGCTTTGATCAGTTCATTGACTGCCAGCGGGATGAGCGCAAACCCGATGACGATCAGCCAGTCCTTGGGTGGCAGAGCATGAACCCCGAAGGCGTTGGCCAGGAAGGGCACCTCAATCACGACAAGCTGAAGCAGCATTCCCAGGACGATGGAGCCAGCCAGATAGATATTGCTAAACAGACCGACCTGGAATATGCTCTTGATCGGGTTGCGCATGGACAGCGAGTAGAACAGCTGGGACGCAGCCAGGACGACAAAGGCCATGGTTCTGGCATAAACCAGCGCATCATTGTGTTCGAGGTCGGAGGTCATCTGGGAGAAAGGAACTCCGCGTTCCATCAGACCCCAGACAAAAGCACCAAGCGTCAGCAGACCGATGAGGGTACCGCCGATGATTGCACGAACGCCCGCTCCGTTGGAGAAGAAGCTGTCCTTGGGATTTCTCGGCTTTTTCAGCATGGCATCCGGATCGCCTGGATCTACGCCCAGAGAAATCGCCGGGAAGGTATCCGTCACCAGATTGACCCAGAGAATCTGAGTTGCCAGCAGGGGAATGGGCCAGCCCAGAAGGACGGCGAAGAAGATCGAGATGATCTCACCAAGGTTGCAGGACAGGAGGAAGATGACAGCTTTCTTAATGTTGGCATAAATATTTCTGCCTTCTTCGACTGCGCGAACAATCGTGGTGAAGTTGTCATCAGTCAGAATCATATCGGCAGCGCCTTTGCTGACGTCCGTTCCGGTGATGCCCATAGCGACACCGATGTCAGCGAATTTCAGGGACGGTGCGTCATTGACTCCGTCACCGGTCATGGAGACGATGTTGCCATGGCTCTTGAACGCCCGGACAATTTTGACCTTATGTTCCGGTGAGACACGGGCAAAGACACGCCAGTTGTTGATGTTTTCAATGAATTCCGCTTCATCCATTTCTTCAATTTCGGAACCGGTAAGCGCCTGTTCCTTTTTATCCGCGATGCCAAGTTCTTTCGCAATCGCGACAGCGGTGTTTTTATGATCTCCGGTGATCATGATGGTCTTAACGCCGGCCCGCTTGGCGATGGCGACGGAATCCTTGACTTCCAGTCTGGGCGGGTCGATCATGCCGACCATGCCAAGGAATATCAGGTCATGTTCCATTTCTTCAGGTCCAGCCACATGGTCGATGAACTTGTAGGCGGCACCCAGGACACGCAGGGCTTCATTACTCAGGTTCTCCGCTTCGGCCAGATAGGTATCCCGAATCTGGCTGGTCATGGGTACTACTCTGCCATCGACATAGGCTTTGGTGGAGATCTTGAGCAGATTATCCACAGCACCTTTTGTATGGACAACATACCGGTCGTATTCCCGGTTGCAGGTGCTCATGAGTTTTCGATCGGAATCAAACGGCTTTTCGGAAACTCGCGGGAATTCCTTGTTCAAGGCTTCCTTGGTTAATCCGATCCGGTTGCCGTAAACAATAAAGGCAATTTCCGTCGGGTCACCGGTAGTCTGTTCGGGGTTGGCAGTAGCATCGGAGCACAGAACGAAAGATTTAACGAGCATGCGTTCATCTTCATCGGATTCAACTTGATTGATGTCCGCGTCGATCTGGTGCATGTTCTCGTAGGTGTAAGACTTCACGACTGTCATTTTGTTCTGGGTCAGCGTTCCGGTTTTATCAGAACAGATGACATTAACAGAACCTAATGTTTCAACGGAAGGCAGTTTTTTGACAATGGCATTGTTTTTGCTCATTCGGGTAACGCCCAGCGCCAGAACAATCGCGACAATGGCAGGGAGTCCTTCGGGAATGGCTGCGACAGCCAGAGAGATGGCAGTCAGAAGCATGTCTTTGGCTCCGCGATTCTGCAGGATTCCCACAACGAGCATGACACCGGCAACGCCCAGACAGATAAATCCGAGGATTTTTCCGAAATGATCCAGACGCTTCTGCAGTGGGGTCATTTCTTCATTATCTTCTTCCAGAATCTTCGCGATTTTTCCGATTTCAGATTCAACGGCATTGGCAACAACGACACCGACACCGCGGCCGTAGGTGGCAAGAGTGGTCATGAACGCCATGTTCTTACGGTCGCCCAGGGGCAGATTATCCGTATCAGCGACAAAGCTGGCGTATTTTTCCGAAGGTACGGATTCACCGGTCAGGGCGGATTCCTCAATCTGCAGATTGGAGGATTCGATCAGTCGCAGATCCGCCGGAATAAACCGGCCGGCATCGATTTCGACGATATCGCCGGGTACAATTTCCTGTGAGTCGACTTCAACGACCTGCCCGTTGCGGCGAACATAAGCCCGCGGCGTGGTGAGCTTCTTGAGGGCTTCCATGGCCTGCTCGGCCTTGTTTTCCTGGAAAACGCCGATGACAGCATTCAGGAGTACGACGACGATAATAATGACGGCTTCGGCATAGTCGCCCATGAAGGCGGATAAAACCGTGGCGGCAAGCAGGATATAGATCATCGTATCCTGAAGCTGCGCGAGGAACATCGACAGGATCGATTTCCGCTTCTGCTCGGGCAGACGGTTGTAACCGTACTGTTCAAGCCGTTTGGCCACTTCTTCGCTGGAGAGACCTTGTTCAAGGTCGACATTCAGCTCCGACAGGACCTGTTCTGTGGATTTGTTAAACCACATGCTGTTCTTCACCTCTTTCAACTGATTTGTGACTCATCTGAAAACACAATAACTGTATTTTAACACGATGTAGTAATTAATACCATATTAAAGTGTAATTTTTATCATCAACATTCGGGGCGGCGAAGGGCTCTCAATCCTTCATCCAGGCCCTCCAGGTGACATCGGAGGGCATTTTCCAGTCTCCTCGGGGGGACAGCGCGACGGAACCGACCTTGGGACCATCGGGCAATGCGGAGCGCTTGAACTGATTGGTGAAAAACCGTCGGATGAACACGTTCAGCCAGTGATGGATGATGTCGCTGGAATAGCGGTCCCGGAATGCGTGGCCAGCCAGAAAGGCGATTTTTTCCGGGGTTGCCCCGTAGCGCATCATATGGTACAGGAAGAAATCATGCAGCTCATATGGTCCGATCAGATCTTCGGTTTTCTGAGCGATTTCACCATTCTGAGCTTTCGGCAGCAGTTCCGGTGATATCGGAGTATCCAGGATGTCTTCCAGAATCCGGCGAACCGATTCAGGGGATTCATGGACGGCCGCGTAGCGTACCAGATAGCGAACCAGAGTCTTGGGAACGGAGGCATTGACACCATACATGCTCATGTGGTCGCCATTGTAGGTTGCCCAGCCCAGGGCCAGTTCGGATAAATCACCGGTTCCCACCACAATCCCGCCTTCCTTGTTTGCCAGATCCATCAGAATCTGAGTCCGCTCGCGTGCCTGGGTATTTTCATAGGTGGCGTCGTGCTGGGCCGGATCATGTCCGATATCCCGGAAGTGCTGCAGAGAGGCCTCCACAATGTTGATCTCCCTCAGATCGGTTCCCATTTCCCGGCACAGGCTGATGGCATTCTGATACGTCCGGTCCGTGGTCCCGAAGCCCGGCATGGTAACGGTAAGGATGGCAGATGGGTCCGCTCCGTTGATTCGCAGGGCTTTCTGGATGACCAGAAGAGCGAGGGTCGAATCCAGACCGCCGGAAATGCCGATGACGCAGTGGTTGGTTCCGATGGCCCGAAGCCGCTTGGCCAGCCCATGGGCCTGAATGGCAAAGATCTCCCGGCACCGCCGGACCATATCGGAATCATCTCGCGGAATAAACGGCGTGGGATCCACCGGGCGGTCAAACCCGGTCAGGTCCGGTTGGACCAGATCAAAGGAAACCGTCTGATAAGTGGTTCGGGCCACGCTGTCCGCCATGCTGGTGGAGCGCCGACGTTCATTGTTCAGCCGGTCGGCATCAATCCAGCCATGAATCCATTCGCTGTCCAGCTGAAACCGCTCGTTTTCCGCCAGAATCACGCCGTTTTCAGCAATAAGCAGGTGTCCTGAGAACACCACATCCGTCGAGGATTCATGAACCCCGGTGGAAGCATAAAGGTAGGCTCCCAGTAGCCGGGCACTCTGATTCTGGATTAAGCTGCGGCGATAGTCTGACTTTGCAATGAGTTCATTGGACGCTGACAGGTTCAAAATCACCTGGGCACCGGCCAGCGCGAGATCCGTCGATGGGGGAGACGGTGCCCAAAGATCCTCGCACAGCTCGATGCCCAAGGTGACTCCCTGGCTCTGGAACAACAGGCGGCCAAACGGAATCTCATCCGCACCCCAGGAAATGGACTGGATTGGTTCAGCCAGTTCAGCCGGTGAAAACCAGCGCTTTTCGTAAAATTCATTGGAATTGGGCAGATAACTTTTGGGGACGATTCCCAGGATCCGGCCATTCTGCATGGCAACGGCACAGTTGTAGAGACGACTGCCAATCCGGATCGGAGCGCCGACAGCAAAAAACAGATTGCTCCCTGATGAGGCTTTCCGAATTTTGTTCAAGGCCAGATCCGATTCCTCCAGGAGCTGATCCTGTAAGAACAAATCTCCGCAGGTGTATCCCGTGACGCAGAGCTCAGGAAATACTGCGACCGATATTTTCTTCTCATTCAGTTGTTCCAGCAGGGTTATAATTTCCGCTGCATTGGCAGCCGGGTTGGCCACAGATACTTTAGAACAGACAGCAGCTGCTTTTAAAAAATTCATTGTTCACCTCGATTACGGCGGAACCTTCCGCCCGTGTATCCTACTCCATTTCATTATATAGCATCCTGCTCTGACTAGGTCACTCACCAGACGAAAAGAACCAGCCTTCGGACGAAAAGAACCAGCCTTCGGACGAAAAGAACCAGCCTTCGGACGAAAACAACCGTCTTTGGGCGAAAAAGTAGCAGGCGCTGGATGGAAGCAAGCAGGGTTCTGAACATAACGAAACCGTCGCCGAACGGTATGAAGCGGCCAGGGGGAGCGAAGCGCCTGTCGGAAAGCTGATGGGAAGGAGTGATTTACTGAATCACGGTTGGATTCAGCGCGGCATTTCACAGCTTGACCCGCAGATCACGGCGGATGACTGGCTGTTCCTGCAGCCTCATTCGCTCGCTCCTTGTGCTTTTCCGACGGCACAACCTGACGAACCTTGATGGTATCACGGGAAAGGCTTGGGCCATCCGGGGATTTGGTCTGAATCCGGATTCAAATGGAGTCGTTGGGGAAGTTGCTTTCTATGATCTGAATCTATTGGATAAAATCAGTCATTCAGGCAAAATGTGAAAAGAATAAGGTATGTACCGAACGATTAACGAAGATTAGTGGTTTAATGTTGATCTACAGACGATTATTTAATATGATTAATGTGTTAATAGTTCGCTATGTTAAGGAGGAAATCATGCAGGAGCATTTCGAGGTGTATGTCGAAAAAAAACCGGGTCTGGAGATCCAAAGCGACGCCCTGACCAGGGAGTTAAATGATTCCGGATTATGCCGCGGGCGGGTTCGAGTCATTAATCGATATTTAATGGCCAACCTTTCAAAAGATGAGTATCGTGATTCCATATATAAAGTTTTTGCCGACAAGAATGCCGATCAGATCTATTTCTCTTTGGAGGAAGCGGCACAAAACAATCCATATCTCATCACCGAGCTGCTGCCGGGTCAGTTCGACATGAGAGCCAATGCGGCAGAAGAATGTCTGCAGCTGATTTATGGAAATTTCAACGCGAAAGTGAAATTTCAAACTCTGATTGTTTTTGGCGAAGAGCTGACGGCCGAGCAGCGCGCAGCCATCCGAAAAACGCTGATTAATCCAGTGGAAATGCGGGAAGGCAGTCTGGCTGCTGCATTCCAGGATTCTCTGCCGGATCGCAATCTTCCCTCTGTCTATGCCGGCTTCAGCAAACTGGATGAGTCCGGACTGAAGGAATTTTATGACAGCCGCCAGCTGGCCATGAGTCTGGCTGATCTGGCCTGCATTCAGGAATACTTCCTGGCTGAAGGACGCGATCCCAACGAAACGGAACTTAAGGTGCTGGATACCTACTGGTCGGATCACTGCCGGCATACGACGTTCCAGACTGAACTGACCGGCGTCGAGTTCCTTCCGGGAACCGAGCAGGAAGAGGCAGCCTATCAAATGTACTGTGCTCTGCGTGAGAAACTGGGCAGGGCCAGCCGGCCGCAGACGCTGATGGAACTGGCCACCATCGGGACAAAGGCGCTGAAAGCATCCGGCCAGGTGACGGATCTGGATGAGTCAGAAGAAATCAACGCCTGCAGCATCATTCGCTCCCTCCGCACAGAGGAAGGTACAGAACCTACCATTATTCAGTTCAAGAACGAAACCCATAATCATCCGACTGAAATCGAACCCTTCGGCGGGGCGGCAACCTGCCTGGGTGGAGCAATCCGGGATCCTCTGGCCGGTCGGGCTTATGTCTATCAGGCCATGCGCGTCACCGGGGCAATGGATCCGACGCAGGATCCGGCTCAGACATTGGCCGGCAAGCTGCCGCAGAAGACCATTTCCCTTCAGGCGGCTCGCGGCTACTCCAGCTATGGCAATCAGATCGGTCTGGCAGCAGGGGTAGTTCATGAAATTTACCATCCCGGGTATGTAGCGAAACGCATGGAAGTGGGTGCTGTCATTGGATCCGCACCCGTTCACAGTGTGGTTCGCAAACAGCCCCAGGCCGGCGATGTCGTTCTTCTGGTCGGCGGTCGGACCGGACGCGACGGAGTTGGTGGTGCCACCGGTTCTTCCAAGAGCCATGACGTGACCTCCATGGAAACCTCCGGAGCTGAAGTCCAAAAGGGAAATGCTCCCACCGAGCGCAAGCTCCAGCGTCTGCTGCGCAACGATGCAGCGCGCCGTCTCATCAAGCGCTGCAATGACTTTGGTGCCGGCGGCGTCAGCGTTGCCGTGGGCGAACTGGCTGAAGGCCTGGCCATCGATCTGGATCAGGTGCCATTGAAGTATCAGGGACTGACCGCCACCGAAACAGCGGTCTCAGAATCTCAGGAACGAATGGCCATGGTCATCACACCGGCTGATCTTGCTGAATTCACCGGCTATCTGGACCAGGAAAACCTCGAATCTGCCGTCATTGCAACGGTGACGGACGACGCCCGGCTGGTGATGAACTGGCGTGGTCAGACCGTCGTCGATCTCAAGCGCAGTTTTCTTGACTCGGCCGGTGCCAGTCAGTATCAGGCGGTTGTCATTGAACCGGCAGGTCTGCTCCCCGGCGAAGCCTCGGGTGAATTGACCCGGGAACGAATTCTGACCGAACTGGATCAGCTGAATAACCAAAGTCAGAAAAGCCTCCACGAACTGTTCGACTCCACCAATGGATGTGCCACAGTCACTCTGCCTTATGGCGGACGTGATCAGGAGACCGAAGCGTCTCACATGGCAGCGCTTATTCCGGTCGGCGATGCCGTATCCAGGGATGCCAGCGTCATGACCTACGGCTTTGATCCTTTCGTTTCTCAGGCAGATCAGTTCAAAGGAGCCTATCTGGCCGTCGTTGAATCATTGGGCAAGATGGCGGCTTCCGGAGCCGGAATTGACAACGCCAGACTGTCTTTTCAGGAATATTTCCAAAAGCTGGGCAACTCGGCGGTCACTTGGGGCAAGCCCATGAAATCGCTGCTGGGGGCATTGAAGGCTCAGCTGGATTTCGGAACGCCGGCGATTGGCGGAAAAGATTCCATGAGCGGCACCTTTGGTGAGATCCATGTTCCGCCCACGCTGATTTCCTTTGCGGTAAACACGATGCCGGGAGAACGGGTTCTGTCCAACGCACTGAAGGGCAGCGGCATCCTGTACCAGGTGGTGACTACCAGGGCCGATGGATACCCCGAGGCGCCACAGTTGCTGGCAGCTTCCCGGCTGATTCAGGCAGCCAATGAACAGAATATGATTCTGGCCTGTGACACCACCGCCCGCGGCAGCGTGATGACGCTGCTCAACATGGCCTGGGGCAACCAGGCCGGGATGGACGTCACCTTGATTAAACCGTACTTTGAACGCCGGCCAGCCGACTTCCTGCTGGAAATCGACCCGGCTCTGGAAGCTCAATGGCTTGTCCTGGCGTCTTCTTATGACATTCAGCCCCAGCGCCTGGGCACTGCGAATCCTTCAGGCAGACTGTGCCTCAACGGAATCGAACTCACCGCGGCTGAAACCCGCGAAGCGGCTCACCGGAGGCTGAGTCCTGTTTTCCGCCGCAGCCGCAAAGATGGCGACGCGGTCGAAAACCTCGCCGGCCCGAAGGTCGCTCCTTCGGATCCAGCACCTGCAGCCATGGAGTGCCCCAGGGTTCTGATTACCGTGTTCCCCGGGTCCAACTGCGAGTACGACCTGGCCAGAGCATTCCGCAAGGCAGGAGCCGATCCGTCAGTGTTTGTCTTCCGCAACCGCGATCAGGCAGACATCCGGCAATCGGTCGGGGACCTGGCCCGCGAGATTCGCCGGAGCCAGATTCTCATGATTCCCGGCGGCTTCTCCGCAGGCGATGAACCGGACGGATCGGGCAAATTCATTGCCAACGTCCTGCGCAATCCGGAAATCGCCTCAGCCATTGAAGATCTGCTGGAGGTTCGCCAGGGACTGATTCTGGGTATCTGCAACGGATTCCAGGCTTTGGTCCGGCTGGGCCTGCTCCCGTACGGCCGCATCGTCGAGCCGCGAGAAGACATGCCGATGCTCGCTTCCAACGAGATCGGACGACATATGGACACCATTTCCAGAGTTCGCGTTGCCTCCAACGCTTCCCCCTGGCTTGCCTATGTCCGGCCGGGTGAAGTGTTCTCGGTGCCGATCTCTCACGGAGAAGGACGGTTCATGGCTCCCTCAGACGTACTGGAGCAATTAAAACAGAACGGTCAGATCATCACTCAGTACTGCGATCCATCAGGAAATGCGACCATGGCCCAGCCCCACAATCCCAACGGATCACTGCTGGCCATCGAAGGCATTATTTCCCCCAATGGCCGTGTCCTGGGTAAGATGGGGCACAATGAACGCTGGCAGGAAGGCCTGTTCCGGAACTATCCCGGAGAGTTTGACATGAAACTGTTCCAGGCCGGTGTGGATTATTTCAGACGAAAGTAAGAGTTATCCCGGAAGACGAAAACCGGGGGAATATAGCTGCTGTGATCCGAATCGGATTGACGAAAAAGAACATACAGGAGAGGTAATTGATGAAAGTTGGAATCATTTTTGGAAGCCGGTCCGATCAGGACATCATGAAAAAAGCCTATGACATCCTCACAGACCTGGGGATCGAAAGTGAAAGCTACGTGCTGTCAGCCCATCGCGTGCCTGAACAGCTCCATGCCACCATCCGGCGGCTGGAAGAAGAGGGGACGGAAGTATTTATCGCCGGAGCCGGTCTGGCGGCCCATCTGCCGGGAGTGATCGCATCGCTCACGGTCAAGCCGGTCATCGGAGTCCCGCTCAAGGGAGCCCTGGAAGGACTGGATGCTCTCCTGTCCATCGTCCAGATGCCGAAGCAGATTCCGGTAGCGACCGTTGGCATTAACAATGCCGCCAACGCCGGCATGCTGGCGGCTCAGATCCTGGGAGTCAAGTACCCCGAGGTCGCTCAGCGGCTGAATGACTATCGCAGTTCAATGAAAGAGAACTTTTTAAAAGAAAATAACGGAAAGGTGGAA
Organism: Clostridiaceae bacterium HFYG-1003; assembly: GCA_024579835.1. Lineage (NCBI taxonomy): Bacteria > Bacillati > Bacillota > Clostridia > Eubacteriales > Clostridiaceae > Clostridiaceae bacterium HFYG-1003. The sequence goes on along the minus strand of CP102060.1, from coordinate 1,358,571 downwards.
TATTAATCATGGCAAAGAAACTGGAGCAGCTCTACGAGGGAAAAGCCAAGAAGGTTTACGCAAGCGACAAGGAAGATCTCGTTGTCATTCATTATAAAGATGACGCGACGGCATTCAACGGCGAGAAGAAAGGTCAGATTGAAGACAAGGGAGTGTTGAACAATTCCATTACTTCAGCCATTTTCACCATGCTGAACGAAAGTGGGATTCCGACGCATTTTGTGGAACAGCTCAATGAACGGGAACAGCTTTGTAAAAAAGTCCGGATTATCCCGCTGGAAGTTATCGTCCGCAATCTGGCGGCGGGCTCCATGGCCAAGCGCCTCGGTCTGGTCGAGGGCAGAGAACTTCTGACCACGGTCTTTGAGCTCAGCTACAAGGATGACTCCCTGGGCGATCCGCTGATCAACGATTATCATGCCATTGCCATTGGAGCGGCTACCCGCGAGGAGCTGGATGCCATCTACGCCCTCACCGCGAAAATCAATGAAATTCTGAAAGCTTTCTTCCTGGAACAGAATGTGATTCTGGTCGATTTCAAGCTTGAATTCGGCAAGGACAGCCAGGGCAACATCATACTCGCCGACGAGATTTCTCCGGATACCTGCCGGTTCTGGGATGCCGTTACCCGCGAAAAGCTCGATAAAGACCGGTTCCGGCGCGACCTGGGCAACGTCAGGGAAGCGTATGTGGAAATGCTCGGACGCATTACAAAGAAGGTATCCAGATGATTTTTCTCAACAAAGAAGATGATGATAAACTGCACGAGGAGTGCGGCGTCTTTGGAATCAATTCCTTTTCCGGCCGGGATGTCGCGGAGAAAGTTTACTACGGACTGTATGCCCTCCAGCACCGCGGTCAGGAGTCGGCGGGAATCGCCAGCAATCTCAACGGCGAAATTCTTTTAAAGAAAAGCATGGGCCTGGTTCAGGATGTTTTCAACAACCATGACATCCAGGAACTGCGCGGAGATATCGCCATCGGTCATGTGCGCTACTCCACCAGCGGCGAATCCAGCGTCATCAACGCGCAGCCCCTGGTGGGAAAATCCCGCCTGGGCCAGATGTGCATCGCCCATAACGGAACTCTGGTAAATGCCGGAATTCTGCGTGAACTGCTCGAAGATTCCGGAACCATGTTCCAGACCACCATCGATTCCGAAGTGATTCTGAACCTGATTGTCCGCAGCGGCAACAAGGATCTGATCCGAAGCCTGAAGGAAACGCTGAATGTCATCAAAGGAGCGTTTGCCCTGACTATGACGATGGGCGAATATCTGATCGGAATCCGGGATCCCTACGGCATCCGCCCGCTGATTCTGGGAAAGACGGAAGACAATTACGTTCTGGCATCTGAATCCTGCGCCCTTGACGTCATTGGTGCCCGGATCGTTCGCGACATTGAGCCGGGCGAAATGGTCATTATTGAGAAGGATCAGGTCACATCCATCAAATACTCCGAAAAGACCCAGCACCGCGTGTGTTCCTTTGAATACATCTATTTCGCCCGGCCCGATTCGACTATGGACGGCGTCAGCGTTTACGATGCCCGACTGCGCATGGGTGCCACCCTGTATGATGAGCATCCCGTGGAAGCGGATCTGGTCATCGGCGTGCCCGACTCAGGCATAGCTGCCGCCCTCGGCTTTTCCAGACATTCCGGCATTCCGTTCGACACCGGATTTGTCAAAAATAAATACATCGGCCGTACCTTCATCGCCCCCTCTCAGGAATTGAGAGAGAAAGCAGTCAACATTAAGCTCAATGCCATGCGTAGTGTCGTGGAAGGCAAACGAGTGGTGCTGATCGATGATTCCATCGTGCGCGGAACCACCAGCCGCAAACTCATTGAAACCCTGCGCTTTGCCGGAGCCAGGGAGATCCATTTCCGGGTATCCTCGCCCATGGTGCAGCATCCCTGCTACTTTGGCATCGATACGCCCTACCGCGAACACCTGATTGCCGCCGTGAAGTCCAAGGAAGAGATTCGTCAGGAAATCGGAGCTGACTCCCTGGAATTTATCTCCGAACCGGGGCTGCTTAAAGCGCTGGATCATGATAATGGCTACTGCACCGGCTGTTTCTCCGGTATTTATCCCATGTCGATCCCGCAGGAAGAAGAGTAGCCGGCAGTCTGTCGTCAAGGCAGGCAGAGAATTAGGCAGGGAACAGGCAGACAGGCTGTCATTCAGGGATGAAAACAGGAAGTCATTAAGGTATGGAAAACACTCAGATCAACCGAATGTATGAATCATAAAGGGCCATCTGGGCAACCATTTGAAAAATGAGAGGGGAAGACTATGACAGATTATAAATCAGCAGGCGTGGATATTCACGAGGGATACCGGACGGTCGAGAAAATCAAGGCGTATGCCAAGCGGACACTTAACCCGGACGTGCTGTCCGTGTTAGGTTCTTTCGGAGCGTTTATGCGGATTCCGGCAGGATATAAAAAACCCGTGCTGGTATCAGGGACAGATGGGGTAGGAACCAAGCTCAAGATCGCCTTTGCCATGGATCGGTATGATACCATCGGCATCGACGCGGTGGCGATGTGCGTCAATGACATTTTATGCCACGGCGCCCGGCCGATGTTTTTCCTGGATTACCTGGCATGCGGCAAGCTGGATTCCAATGTAGCGGCGGATATTGTCAAAGGCGTGTCGGATGGCTGCCTCATGGGCAATCTCGCTCTGGTGGGCGGTGAAACCGCCGAAATGCCGGGCTTTTACGAGCCGGGAGAATATGATATTGCCGGGTTCTGTGTTGGCGTGGTGGAAGAAGATGAGATCATTGACGGCCGGGATATTCAGGCCGGGGACGTTCTGATCGGACTGCCCTCATCCGGATTCCACTCCAATGGCTATTCCCTGGTACGCAAGCTCTTTACGGATCTGTCCGAGCCATTCCAGGGCAAAACCATGGGCGAGGTTCTGCTGACGCCAACCCGGATTTATGTCAAGTCCGTCCAAGCTCTCCTGGAAAAGGTGAAAGTCCATGGCATGGCCCATATTACCGGCGGCGGTTTCATTGAGAATATCCCCCGGATGTTCCATGACGATCGCTTCCAGGCAGTGGTTGACACCAAAAGCTATGAGGTGCCAGAACTCTTTATGGAGGCGATCCGCCGCGGGGCGGATGAAAAATCCATTTACAACACGTTCAACATGGGCATCGGCTTTACACTGTGCGTCGCCCCGGAAGCCGTGGAGGAAGCACTGGCCATCCTGTCCGCCCAGGGCGAAGCACCGGTCGTTCTGGGCCGGGTGGAGCTTCGCGGTGAGGCGGAGGAAGCCATATGCCTGCAGTAAAGCCCCGCGCCCGGGTTATGGTCCTGACTTCGGGTTCCGGAACGAACATGGAAGCCGTAGTGAAATTCAGTCTGGAGCCTGACGCACCCTATGAAGTGGTCAAAGTCCTGTCGGACCGGCCCTGCGCGGCGCTGGAGAAAGCCAGTCGCTATGGGATTCCCACAGCCGAGCTGAACCGGCATGAACCGGAGTTCCATGATCGCTTAGCCCGGGAAACGGCGGATGCCGATGTCATCGTACTGGCCGGCTATCTCTCGATTATGCGAAGAGATCTGGTCCGTCAGTTTGAGGGCCGGCTGATCAATATCCATCCCTCCCTGCTGCCCAAGTTTGGCGGGAGGGGCATGTATGGCATCCATGTGCATGAAGCGGTCCTGGAAGCCAAAGAGACAGAATCCGGCTGCACCTGTCATCAGGTCAGTGAAGCCGTGGATCAGGGACCGATCCTGGTCCAGAAGAAAGTCGCGGTTTTGCCGACGGACAATCCCAGAGACCTGCAGGTTCGAATATTGCCATTGGAACATCAGTGCCTGGTGGAAGGACTGCTCCAGGTTGTCAGAAATCTTGGAACCTCCTCGGGCGGTTCAACGGAAGAAGAGAATCAGGGAATCGTGAATCAGAACACAGAAGGGGAAAAATAAGCTGATGAATGCATTGATATCTGTTTTTTATAAAGAAGGAGTTCTTGAACTGGCCCGGTTTCTGATGGATCAGGGCTATGACATTCTTTCGTCGGGCGGCACAGCCCGATATCTTAAGGAAGCGGGGATTCCGGTACGGGGCGTGGAAAGCGTCACCGGGTTTCCGGAAATTCTGGATGGCCGGGTGAAAACGCTCCATCCCAACATCCACGGGGGCATCCTGGCCCGCCGGGATGATGCTTCCCACATGGAGACCCTGGCCCGGGAGCAGATTGAGCCGATTGATGTCGTCTGCGTCAATCTCTATCCATTTGAGGAGAAACTGAAAGAGGGTCTGTCCTTCGAGGAAATGATCGAGTTCATCGATATCGGCGGTCCCTCCATGCTCCGTTCGGCTGCCAAAAATTTCAGCGGCGTCTATGTACTGTCGGATCCGGCACAATATCCGGAGTTCATGAAGCGTCTGCAGTCTGGCAAGGAACTGGAATCTTACCGGAGACAGCTGGCTCTGGAAGTCTTCCGCCGGACCAGCGCCTATGATCACAGCATCAGCCAATGGCTGGAAGCTCAGTCAAAAACCGATCAGGCAATGGATGCGGGCTCCGAAGAGCTGTTCCCGGAAACGCTCACGCTCAAATTGCATAAACTCCAGGATCTGCGCTACGGGGAGAACCCGCACCAGAAGGGAGCTTTCTACGGAATAGAGGACCAGTCGGGCTTCATGACAACCCTGACTCAGCTGAACGGAAAGAGCATGGGTTATATCAACTTCAAGGATCTGGAATCCGCCTGGCGCATTGTCTGTGATTTTGACGAACCGTGCTGCGCGGCGGTCAAGCACAACACTCCATGCGGCGTCGCGCTGGGCAGCGATGCCCTGGGCGCCTATACCCGGGCTCATGACTGTGATCCGGTCTCCATTTTCGGCGGCATTGTCGCGGTCAATCGCGAAGTGGACGGACCAACCGCAGAAAAAATGCTGGAAACCATGCTCCACATCGTCTGCGCGCCCGGTTTTACCGAGGAAGCACTGGAACGCCTGCGCACCCGCAAGAACCTGATCGTGATTCAGATGAATGACCAGCCCAGCCGGTCCCTGTCGGTCATTTCAACGGACGGCGGCCTCCTGCTGCAGGAGGAAGATCAGATGCTGGTGGACGATCTGAAGGTAGTAACGGAGAAAGCACCGTCGCCGGAAGAAATGGAAGAACTCTTATTCGCCATGAAGGTGGTGAAGTTTGTCAAATCCAACGCCATTGTTGTCACCCGCGACCGTGCGGCCATCGGTATTGGCGGAGGGTTCGTCAATCGGATTGACGCTGCCCGCTATGCGCTGGAGCATGCCGGGGAAGGGGTTACGCTGGCTTCTGATGCCTTCTTCCCATTCCCGGACGTTGTCGAGGCGGCTCATGCCCATGGCATCCGCGCCATCATTCAACCGGGCGGATCCGTGAAGGATGAAGCATCCATTCAGCGCTGCAACGAACTCGGACTGGCCATGGTCTTCACGGGCCTGCGCCACTTCAGACATTAGGAGAACTGCGATGAAAATCATGTTGATCGGTTCAGGCGGGCGGGAACATGCTCTGGCCTGGAAACTGGCTCAATCGGATCTGGTGGAGGAAGTAGTGGCAATCCCGGGAAATCCAGGAATTGCGCGGGAACCCAAATGTCGCTGCCTGGAGCTGTCGGAGCACGCGGCGATGGCGGAGTTTGCCACCGCCCATGGGATAGATCTGACGGTTGTCGGGCCTGAAGGTCCCCTGGTCGAAGGGATTGCGGATCTGTTCCGGTCCCGGGGACTGGCCATTTTCGGACCCGGTCAGGCAGAAGCTCAGCTGGAAGGATCCAAGGATTTTGCCAAGCGCTTCATGATGAAGCACGGGGCAGCGACGGCCCGCTATCAGAGTTTTACGGATCCGGTCCAGGCAAAAGATTATGTCAGGACTCAGTCCTTTCCCCTGGTGGTCAAAGCCTCCGGGCTGTGTGCCGGCAAAGGAGTCATCATTTGCCAGAACGAGGCGCAGGCCCTGGAAGCACTGGCTGAACTGATGGAGAATCATTGTTTCCAGGAGGCGGGATCTACCGTCGTGATTGAGGAGTTCCTCACCGGTCCGGAAGTATCAATCCTGTCTCTTTATGACGGCGAGAATATCCATATCCTGGGATCCGCCATGGACCACAAACGCGCCTTCGACGGCGATCTGGGTCCAAATACCGGCGGCATGGGCACCATTGCTCCGGCCCCGTTCTTCAGTCCGGCGGCCCAGGCTGATTTTCTGGAGAATATCCTGAAGCCGACGGAGCGGGGACTCAAGGCTTCCGGGATGAAGGATCCGGCCTGCATCTTCTTCGGACTGATGCTGACCCCCGATGGGGTGAAGCTCCTGGAATACAATATGCGCTTTGGTGATCCGGAAACGCAGTCGGTTCTGATGGTGCTGGAGTCCGATCTGGCACAGATCCTGGACAAGGCTGTCCATGGCCAGCTAACTCCGGCGGATATTCAGATCGCGGATGAAACGGCGCTGTGCGTGATTGGCGCGGCCCAGGGGTATCCTGGCGTCTATGCCAAAGGCATTCCTCTCAAGTTCAATCCCAGTCCGGACATTAAGGTCTTTCTCGCCGGAGCGACAGAACAGGATGGGGAATTAAGATCCAGCGGCGGCCGCATCTTTGGTGCCTGTGCCAGAGGCGGCCGGGAAGAAGCCAGATCCCGGATCATGGATTTCCTGGAGCAGTTCCGGGATCAGCCGATTTTCTGGCGCAGGGATATCGGAGGCCATAAATAGCCCCACATTCCGAAAACCGCCACTTTACATGCAGTCTCATATAGCCTGAAAATAGATTTAACATTCACCACTCGTCGCCAGGCCACGGTCTGGGGACATTTTTTTTGTAACCGTTAATCAGCTTTTAATAAACATCGGTTAGGATGAAGGAAATAGCAGACAGGTGCTGACCTGGACTGGAGGGAAAAACAAATGATGTGGCTATGGGCAGCGCTCATCGTAATCGTCGTAGTCCTGGATATGACCACGAGCAATATACTTTATTCCTGGATGGGGCTTGGTTTTCTGGCAGCCATTGCTGCGGAAAGCTTCGGAGTCTCCCTGCCGGGACAGATCGTAATTGCCTGTCTGGTCGGTTCGGTTTCTTTTGTCTTTGGATCGTACATCAGCCGGAAGTATGTCCGGCGCAATATCGACCAGACACCGATCCTGACCGATAAAATCGTGGGGACCGTACATACGGCAGACCGTGAAATCACAGAGGAAACGCAGTACAAGATTAATGGAATCTACTGGCTGCTGCGCAATGAAGGACTGACCATTCATCCAGGGGAACAATTCCGCATCGTCGGAATTAAAAACAATAGATTATATATCGTAAAGGAGAATTAAAGTTATGTGGGGATGGATCATTGGAGTAATTATCGCACTGCTTGTTCTTGTCATCATTCTCTCGTCGGTCAAGGTTGTCAACACCGGATATGTCTATGTCGTTGAACGGCTGGGGCAGTTCTATCGTGTCCTGCAGCCCGGACTGCACATCATTATCCCGTTCATGGATTTTGTCCGCAAGAAAATTTCCATGAAGCAGCAGATCCTGGACATCGAGCCGCAGAATGTAATTACCAAGGACAACGTCAAAATTTCCGTGGACAATGTTATCTTCTATCAGGTGCTCAATGCCAAGGACGCTGTCTACAACATTGAAAACTATGTCTACGGTATCATGTACTCGACAATCACCAATATGAGAAACATCATTGGTGACATGTCACTGGATGAAGTCCTGGCTGGCCGTGACAAGATCAACTCGAAGCTGCTTGATATTGTCGACGCCATTACCGATGCTTATGGCATCAAAATTTTATCCGTCGAAATCAAGAACATCGTGCCGCCGGAAGAAATCCAGAACGCCATGGAAAAACAGATGAAGGCAGAACGTGAGAAACGGGCCGCCATCCTGATTGCTGAAGGTGACCGGAATTCCTCGATTGCCAGAGCTGAAGGTGAAAAGCAGTCTAACATCCTGCGGGCCGAAGCTGAAAAAGAAGCCAACATCCGCCGGGCAGAAGGTCTGAAAGAATCCCAGCTTCTGGAAGCCCAGGGGCGCGCGCGTGCCATCGAGCTCCTGGCAGAGGCAGACGCAACAGCCATTATGCGGGTAAACCGCTCCATCATTGATTCAGGCACAGATGCCAGAGTCATTGCGCTCAAACAGGTGGAAGCGCTGAAGGAACTTTCCAAGAACCCGGCCAACAAGCTGATCCTGCCTGCAGAAGGCATGGCTTCCCTTGGATCCATCGCCGCGTTGACGGATATCATCAAGAACTCACCGCAGAATGCCCCGGTTCAGCCTCCGGCACAGCCGCTGGCATAAGTCGGTACCAGACAATAAAATAAGACATCTCCCCCAAGACCGCTCTGGCGGCCGGACCTGGAGAACACAAAGTAAGCCTTCCCCATGGGAAGGCTTATCTTTTGCCTGCAACTGCGCTATAATGGTTCTGTTAAGCGAATCAGTTTCCCGGAGATCAACGATCCGGCGGACTGCACTATTTTCGAAACAAGGATATATCATGAATAAAGTAGCAATCATCACCGGTTCCTCGCGGGGGATCGGGAAAAGCATCGCAAGGGAACTCGCCTTGCAGGGTATATTTGTCATCATCAATTATCGAACCGATGAGGATCGGGCCTTGCAGGTTCTGGAGGAAATCCGCCGAATGGGCGGAAATGGTTCAATCTGCCAGGCAGACGTTTCAAAGTACGAGGAGGCAGCCCGTCTGGTAAAGTACACCGTTGATCTGTGCGGACAGCTCGATATCCTCGTGAACAATGCCGGCGTCAGTCATCACGGACTGCTGATGGATACCACGGAAGGGCAGTATGACCGTCTCATGGACACGAACCTGAAAGGAACCTTCAATGTGACTCGCCACGCCCTGCCGCATCTTCTGGCACGCAGGGGGTCGATTTTGAACATTTCCAGTATATGGTCCCAGCACGGAGCAGCCAATGAAGTCGTATATTCCATGACCAAGGCCGGCATCAACGCCTTCACCAAGTCCCTGGCCAAGGAAATGGCCCCCATGGGAATCCGGGTGAACTGTATTGCGCCCGGAATCATTGATACCGAGATGAATCACAACCTGACTCAGGAAGAAAAGGACAATATGGTATGCTATCTGGCATCGAACCGGCTGGGAACTGTACTGGATGTGGCAAAAACCGCGCAGTTTCTCCTGTCGGAGGAAGCCGCCTACATCAATGGCCAGATTATTACCATTGACGGCGGGTTGCTGTAACGGGAAGCAAGAAGCAGGAATTTAGAGCCGGAAGGCAGATTCACACTGCCGGGTAAAAGAAAATTGCCGATTCGGGCACCAAATTAACAGAGAAAGAGTAAAATAGGGATAGATAGAAAATTTGGAGGGAATAACTATGCTGAAAGAAATTAAGATCAACACCAAAGCCCTGGAGACCATGCTGTTCATCTGGGCATCCATCAAGGACCGCGAGAAGATCCACGAGAGATTCCTGGATGAGCTGGCTCACTCCCCGGAAATGGGCTCCGCCTACGACAGTGAATTCAATGCAAGCAGCGTTCGCACGGTTCTCTCGGCGATTTCCAACCGCGAGCGGCTGAACGGACCGACCAAAAAAGAATCCCGGTTCTGGAATTACAATATGTGGATGCTGGAAGATCCGGCCATGACACAGCAGATGCTCACACCCATCAAGACATTGAACATTGATGAGGTTAAGGAGTCCGCCGGAGCGGCGTTCCCCTATGAGACGGTCGAAGTGGTGTTCTACCCCGGACAGTTTGAAACCTCCCAGCAGAAGGAAAATAAGCTCTTTATCAACTTCTTCTCCGTGAAAACGGATATTGTGGATCCCGATACCGTCCTGATCTCGGGCAAGCCGCTGAAGGATTTCGTCATGGATGAAATCCGGACGATGAAGTAGCACCTCAATCAATCCAGGTATTTCAGACGCACCGGCTGATCGAAAGACAAGCAGGGCAGACACTCCAGCTGGGCAGCTCAAGCAGAGCAGACACTCAAACAAAGTAGCTCAGACAGAGTGGATATTCAACACGATGAAGTGGATAAGATCAACCCGAACCAATCATCGCAACGGAAAAGGCAGCGAACCCTCTGAGGGGAATCGCTGCCTTAGTTTTTTTGAGGATTCGAATTGCTATAAATAGATATCCTTGGTTACGGGTTTGGCCGTACTGATTGCTTTCATTTCCATGAGAAGCTCCTGAATGCCTTTTTCAATGGCTTTCTTCTCGACCCGGGAAAGGGAGATTCGCAGACCCCGGACTTCACGGGTCACCGAGAATTCTACATCAGAACGGAAGCGGAAGCCCCTGGCATCCAGATTGTCCAGCAATTCCATGGTGCGGAAATCCTGCGGCAGCTCGATGTAGGCATACATGCCGCATTGCGGTACCTGGAAGGGGTAAGGGCAGTCCTTGAGGCATTCGCTGAGCAGCGTGCACTTTTCTTCGATCCGCTCTTTCAGGGTGCGGATGTGTTTGTGATAAGCGTCACTGGTCAGATAGCGATGAAGCACATCCTGACTGATCAGGGAAGCCCCGGTGTTCATGTAATTATTGGTGTGGGAGATGTCCTCGACCAGCGTGTCCGGCACGATAATGGCACACAGACGAAGGGACGGGCTGATGGTCTTGGAGAAGCTACGAATGTAGATCACGCGGTCAGGAGCCTGATGAAACAAGCTGTTTTCATCGGAAAGCTCCATGAGATAATCATCTTCCACGATATAGAAGTCATATTCACGGGCCAGGCTGAGCAGCCGGCTACGCTGTTCTTTGGACAGGGTGGTGCCTAGTGGATTGTGGTTCCGGGTCATCGTAAAAAAATACCGGAACTCGTGATTTTTTGCCTTCTCTTCCAGGGTGTCCAAATCCAGCCCTTGCAAGGTCCGTTCCACGGACAGGATATTTTGGCCAAAGACATCCATGGCCCCAACCAGAAGGTTGTAGGTCGGATTTTCCACGAGGATTTTCTGGCCGTTGCGGATGGTCATGGCAATAATCAGACTCAGAAAATTCTGAGTTCCTGACAGAATAAAGATGTTCTCGCTGGATACCGGCGGATTCTGCGTCAGACCCAGGTGCTCTCTCAGTTTGCCATAGCCTCGGGAGTAACTGTAGTTGATGATGGACATGTTGTTCTCCCGGAAAGACGACGCATAGGCTTTTTCCATGGAGTCGAAGGGCAGGTAGGATGAGAGGGGGATTCCGGAGTAAAAGTCAAAATCCCAGCCGCCGTCCTTGCGCCGGTGGTTGATGAAATACCCGGATTTCGGGGCGGAGTATATGACTCCCTGATCCTCCAGTTCAGAATAGGCTTTAATCACCGTGGAGTTGGAGCAGGAAAATCGGATCGCCATTCCCCGAATTGACGGCAGTTTGGATTGGTACGTTCCCTTCGAAATTTCATTTTTGACATAATCCATGATTTCTGTGTACTTGAAATTCATCATTTGACCCTCCGTTTGCTATGGTTAAAGTATAGCACAAAGGGAGTACAGTTTTTATTGATTGGTTACAGAACACAACAGATTGATTTGAAGCGGTACAGATCATTGACATTCTCCCCATTGCTCAACCGGCAATTTCTGTTAATTATTAGGAATTGCCGGGTAATTTCTGATTACCCGGCAATCCGCACAAATGATTATATCTGCTGTTCGGTTTTAACCTGTTCCAAAACCAGTCGCTGCAGTTTTAGCGCTGTACCGGTTTCGTCAAAGAGTTTGCTGCCCAGGCGACGGACCGGCATGATTCCCATCAGGGAATTGGTGACGAAGCATTCCTGCATTTCGTCAACGGACGCCCTGGTCAGAACGATCTCGGTGACCTCCGCATGCTGCAGCACAAACCGTCTCATGATGCCGGGCAGGAGTCCGCAGAAGACAGGAGGTGTGTAGATTCTGCCCTTTGAGACAAAGAAGATATTGGAAACCGAGCCTTCGCAGATTTCCTCCCGACTGTTCAAAAAAATCAGATCATCGAGTCCGCAGGAGGCCGCTGCCCGCTTCTCCAGAATATTGTCTCCGTAATTCAGGGTTTTATGACGGGTCAGAGGGGAGGTTTCATTGCGACGGACCTTACTGTATCCCAATTGGAAGCCCTTTCTTCGGGATTCCTCCGTGTAGGGATTCGGACGAATGGTAAGTACTGTATTGTGCTCGGAAACCATGAGTTTTACCGCATGATGAGGGAGCAGATCCGTACTGATGCCGTTTGATTCCAGGTGCTGCGTGAGGCAAAGAGTAAAGTCATCAGGGGAGATGCTCCGCGGAATCCCCAGTTCTTTCATAGAATGATTCAGCCGCTCCAGATGCCAGTTCAGCAACACGGGCCGGCCATCTTCCACAGCAATGGTTTCAAAGACGCCCAGACCGAACTGAAAGCCTTCATCCAAGAGGAGTTTCATTTGGTACCCCCAGTTCCTTCAAAAGCGCCCTGGCTTTCAGCATAGTTTCCTCATACTCAAATTCCAGTTCCGATTCGCAGGTAATGCCGCCGCCGACACCGATGTGATACCGGCCTTGCTGATGCACAGCCGTGCGGATCACAATGTTGAAGTCACAGTCACCGCTCAGGGAAATCCAGCCCATGGAACCGGTATACACATTCCGCCTGGAGTGCTCCAGTTCATCAATGATTTCCATGGCCCGGTATTTGGGCGCACCAGTGATGGATCCTCCGGGAAACGCGGACTCCAAAAGATCCACAACCGTCAGATGATCTCTCAGACGGCCGTTGATATTGGAAACAAGATGGAAGACTGTGGCGTGGGTTTCTACTGCAAACAGTTCATCAACGATGACGCTGCCGGGAACGCATACGCGGTTCAGATCATTCCGTTCCAGATCGACAATCATGAGCAGCTCGCTGCGGTCTTTCTCCGATTGCTCCAGCTCTTTTATCAATGCTTCGTCTTCCTTTGCGGTCTGGCCGCGCTTTCTCGTGCCCTTGATCGGACGGGTTGACACCTGACGCTGCTTCATCTGCAGAAACCGCTCCGGAGAAGCGCTGATGATCTGAAAATCTCCATACTGAAAATACCCACCAAAAGGAGAGGGATTGCTTCGACGAAGCCGGCGGAATAATTCATAGGGATCCATCGAGGATTCAACCAGCAGCTGCTGGGTCATATTGGCAATATAGATATCCCCCTCCACAATGTAGTCGATCATCCGGCCCAGGGCGGTCAAATAGTCCCTGTGGGTGAAATTGGCTGTGAGACTGCCCGGTCCAAGCCGGACGGCTGCTTCGGATTCGAAAGCGCTTCTGCGGGCTGCCTCGGCGGCCAGGAGTTCCAGTTCCCGCATCTGTTCCAACAGCCATTCCTGGGATTTCTGTTGGGCTGAGGGTTCCGCTGTGCTCATGGCGGGCCAAGAGAGTTCAGGCGCTTTCGCATGCGCCGCTGGGGAGTCAGTGACTGGGGTATCCGCTGCAGCTTGTGGAATCGTTGCAGTTTGAGGGTCAGTAACAATCAGATGCAGTTTATGCTCTTCATGATCGGCGATGATGAACTGATGGTAAAAAACCAGCAGAGCATCGGGAATCGCAAGCTCCTGATCCATGGAAGAGGCGATGCCCTGTTTTTTTCTGCCGTAATCATAGGAGAAATAGCCGATCGCTCCCGATGCCAGGGGAAGTCCGGCAGGGGTTGCTTCATAGTGGTCCTTCAGATAGCGGCACAGAAAATCTTCAAAGGATTCCTCCTGAAGAACTCCGTTCACACGGAATCCATCCGCCTGCTCCAGTTTCAAGTAAGGCTTTCGACCGATCAACGAATAGCGGCCAGCTTGCCGGTCTTGGACGAATCCAGAAAAACGGCATCTGTTTCTTCGTGAATCAGATCAAAAATTGAAGCAATCTCCACATCGTGGTCTAGTGTGTTAATGAGCTGCATGGTCTGGCTTCTCCTGGAGGCAGATTTGACAGAAATTGGCAAGAAGTTGAGTTCCGTACTCTGTCAGGACGGCTTCGGGATGAAACTGAACGCCGTAAATCGGCAGCGTTGCATGCTTGAGTGCCATGATCACGTCGTCTTCACTGCGGGCTGTGACCTGAAGCTGAGGAGGGAGATTTTTCTCTGTAACCACCAGAGAATGGTACCGGGTTACTTGAAAGCGGGGCGGCAGTCCCTGAAACAGACCGGTTCCGTCATGGGTAAGGAAAGACAGTTTGCCATGCATCGGCCGCTGGCCTTTTTCCACACATCCCCCGAAGGCCTGCCCAATCACCTGGTGACCCAGACAAACCCCCAGGATGGGAATTAATCCCTGAAATTCGGCTAACACCTTGTGACAGACTGCTGCATCCTGTGGCCGCTTCGGACCCGGCGAAAGAATGAGACCGTTTGGATTCAACGCTCGAATTTGCTCGGTCGTCACGTCGTCTGAGCGCACAACCAAGACTTCATGCCCCATATGTTCCAGATCGGCCGCCAGATTGTAAACAAAGGAATCGTAATTATCAATCAAATAAAACACAAAAAAACCTCCCCCAATTTAACGATTTACAGTCGTTATCCTTAAACTGGTTGAGGTCCGTAACCTGTATATGTTGATTATATGAAAGGCCTGACCGGGATGCAAGTCAAACCGTACGAATTACCGGATTCTCCGAATTATTGGATCCTATCCGTTTTTTTCAAGTGCGTGACGAATCGGACAGTTCATGCAATTGTTGGGTCAGTTTTTATTCCGCTCCTGCCCTGACAGCGACGATGCTGGCCTTCGATCTCTCTGCTCCGAGGCAGAACCCCTGAAGCCGGGTCACGCCTTCAGGGGTTCTGAAATTCAAAGGTTCATTCGTTCAAAGGTTCATTCGTTCAAAGGTTCATAAGTTCAAAGGTTCATAAGTTCAGGTTTCGAATTACCTGCCGAATTCGGGGATCAGTTTTGCTCAAACTGGTCTTTTCCTACTCCGCAGAGGGGACAGGTCCAGTCGGACGGGACTTCTTCCCACGGGGTGCCTGGGTCCACGCCGTTGTCGGGATCACCGGCCACCGGGTCATAGACATACCCGCACACGGTGCAGACATACGTTGGCATCTCTGTGTTCATCGGAGTTGCCGATTCTGAGGGAATGGGCGACGGCGCTTCCGGCACGACTTCGTAACCTGCCGGATCCATCGGATGGGCAGCTTTGGCGGATTCATCCTGCTCGGGCCGGAATTCTTCCGGCAGCTGCTCGGTTGACCTTGTCACCGGTACTGCGGCCGAGGCGCCCATGAACTGGCGGCCGTAGGCGAAGGCTGCCAGATTGGCCTGTATGGTTTTGGGCGGAACTTTCATCTCGATTGCCTTGATGAAGTTCTCTTCCTTGATGTCAACCACTGTGCTGAGGGCGCCGATGAGGATTGTATTCGCCACTTTGATGTTCCCGAGCTTCTTCGCCTCTGCTTCTGAATCTATGGGAATGAGGCGGACGTTGCGGGTGCGGATCTGATTCTCAATGTCGCCGGGATATACTTCTTTTTCCATCAGGACGGGATTGGGATAGATTTCCTTCTGGTTCATGAGAACCAGACCGCCCGGGATAACTTCATCGACAAACCGCAGCGTTTCCAGTTTCTCAAGGCCCAGCAGGACGCTGGCTGAATTTTTTGGTACATTTGGCGTCGGAACTTTTTTGCCGAATCGAACCGAGCCGTTGATTTTCCCGCCGCGCTGGGACAGTCCGATCACGTCATTGGTTGCAACTTCATAGCCTTCGAGGAAGGCTGCCTGCGCAATAAGATCCGTTGTCAGAACCAGACCTTGTCCGCCGACACCGGCGATCAGGATGTTTACGATCTCCATTATGCCTTTACCTCCTCTTTTTTCTGAGCCAGGGGTTTGATCGCGCCGACCGGGCAGACCTGGGAACAGACGGAGCATCCCACGCACATGTCAGCGTGGATGTGGGATTTCAGAGCTTCAATGCCTTCGTACTTCTGCATATTGATCGGCGGGCAGTTGGTATTGACGCAGCTGCGGCAGCCGATGCAGATTTTTTCATCCACATAGAAGGGCGGATTGACTATCTTAAAGTTGAGGGCACAGGGCCGGGTTGTGATAATGACTGAGATTCCGGGCCGCTTCATCGCGTCTTTGAGTTTCTTGTGGAATTCCTTGACCTGGAACTGATCCACCACCTCGACATCTTCGAGTCCCATGGCTTTGACAATGTTGTAGATCGAGACATAATGCTCCGGAGCTTCCTTGGAATCATCCGAGAACAATTCGTTGGTCGTCATGGTCTTCTGTCCGCCGGTCATCGCGGTGGTTCGATTGTCCATGCAGATAACGGTGATATTTTCCTTGATGTCGGAGAGCTGGACCATGCCGGAGAGCCCGGAATGGAAGAACGTGCCGTCGCCGATGGTTGCAACCAAGGGTTTATCGATGCCTGCCAGCCGGTTGGCCTTCGCCATGCCCAGAACCATGCCCAGGGAAGCGCCCATGGAAATGTTGGTTTTGTGAACCTGAAAGGGCGGGAGAATACCCAGCGAGTAGCAGCCAATATCACCGACCACCGTGGCTTTGAGTTTCTTTAAGCTGTCAAATACGGGACGGTGCGGGCAGCCGGCACAGAGCATCGGTGTCCGGTCAACGGTTTTCAGCGGCTCCATGACATCGGGTTCCGTGGCGGTGATGACGCCGGCTTCTGCCAGGGCGTGGCGGACCGCTTCAAAATCCAGCTCCCCGGTGAAGGAAAAGAATTTTTTCCCCTCACAGTCAATTCCGCCGGCTTTGAGTTCCTTTTCCATCACTGGCATCATTTCTTCGGCCACCAGGACCTTCCGGTAATGGCTGGCAGCTTCCCGGAGCTTCTCCACCGGCAATGGCCAGACCATGGCCAGTTTGTAGATGTCTGCCGCGGGAGCAATTTCCTTGATAACGCCGGATACGAGCCCCGAGGTAATGATCAGCGTATCATGTCCCTGGCGTTCCCAGGTATTCAGATGATACGTTTCATTGAACTTTGCCAGGTTCTCCATGCGGTCTTTCATGAAGTACTGCTGGGCATTGGAATAGGGCGGAAGCATGCAGAAGTTGGAGGGATCTTCCTCAAAACCTGCAATATGGGAATCCTTGCGCTCATTCAGCTCCACTACGCCGCGGGCATGGCACAGCCGGGACATAATGCGCAGCATCACAGGGGTCTCAAACTGCTCAGAGAGCCTGATAGCTTCCCTGGTATAATCCAGTGCCTCCTGCGGGGTTGCCGGATCAAGCACGGGAATATTGGCAAACTGAGCCAGCATGCGCGAGTCCTGCTCGTTCTGGGAACTGGTCAGGCCTGGATCGTCTCCAATGGCGAGAACAAAGGCTCCTTTGGTTCTGGTCTGGGTAAATGTCATAAAGGGATCCAGGGCGATGTTGAGTCCCACGTGTTTCATGACGCAGAGGCTGCGGGCGCCGGTAATGGATGAGCCGATGGCCATTTCCAGGGCTACTTTTTCGTTGGTTGCCCAGTTGGCATCCACTTCTTTCATCTTCATCAGCGTATCGGTGATCGATACCGTGGGTGAGCCGGGATAGGCTGCGGAAACCTTGCCGCCGGCCTCCCAGAAGCCCCGGGCGACCGCCTCGTTTCCGGTGATAACCACTTTTTCAGTCATTCGAAAGAACACCTCCATGTATTCGTAGCATTGTGCAGTCTACTCCAATTATAAACATTTTAAGTAAACAATTTCAATGAATCGAAAACTTTGATCCGTTCATCCATAACGTACTTGTCCCGTCAGGATGGAAAAAATCAGAACGTTTCGTTGCGGTTTTGTCGGCTTCCCTTATTTGATTGTGCAAAATCAAATAGAAAGACTCGGAAAGAATCAAAATCAAGAAACGATAGAATCCGGGAAAAGGAATCATGATGAAAAGGATATCGCAATGATCTTAAAAGAAAAGGAGAAAGCCGGGAAAGTCCAATGAAGTCCGGGAATTGCCGGAAGCACGCGGAAGGATTCGGATTGATTCGGAAGGGTTCGAAAGGATCCGAAAGGGTAAGAGGCTAAGGATTGGTATGAGTGGGTTTGGAAATGGAGCAGTATGAGAATCACCCCGAAAGAACCGGAATGATTCTCAAACTTTTGTTTGTGAACGGTTAGTGTAAAGTTACTGTAGGTCGAAAATGAAAGAGAATAAGCCCAAGTGCTAGAATGTTAGTAACAACAACAAACAAACTACACGAAAGGACTTATTCTCATGCCTATCTTAACAGATTTCAACTCAATGTTCACCTCTCTCAGACAAGGTTTTGATTCAAGAATGGCAAGCGGTACCCTCACCATGGATCAAGTGGTCCAGGAGACTCACGAGCTGACGGATCGGATTGCCCGTGAGCAGATCCAGGATTATGTTCAGGTACTCGATGAGCGCCTGAGGAACTCACAGTTACGGAAAAAGGATTACTCCATCGAACGGCGTAATCAAACAAAAACCATCGCTACTACAGCCGGACCTGTGGTCTTTGACCGGACGTACTTTCGGGATAAAAAGACTAATCACCATGTGTGTCTGGTGGATCGTCTTCTGGGCCTTGAGCCCCATCAGAGAATCAGCCGGGAACTAGCCTCGTGTCTTCTCTCCAGTGCTAAAGATATTTCTTACCAGGGGACGGTGGAGCGCTATGCAAGCAGCGGAATTACCAGCCGCACTACGGTAATGAATCTGGTCCATCGACTGGGGAACATTGAGTCTTCTGAGGGACCCCTGCCTCAGAAAAAAGTGGTATCTCGGATCTATATTGAGGCCGATGAGGATCATGTAGCTATGCAGGACGGTTCCAATCAGCAGATGCGGCTGATCTACGTCCATGAGGGGCAGCAGAGTGTCGGGAAGAGACGCAAGGCCTTAATGGGTGTACGTCGATTTGCAGGCTTCTACAAGGGCAACTCGGATGAACTGTGGTACGAAGTGTTCGATTACCTGAACTCGGCTTATGAGGTAGATAAGATCGAGGAAATCTCCTTATCAGGGGATGGGGCGACCTGGATCAAGATGGGTGCCCAGATTCTGCCTCGATGCAAGCTCTATCTGGATAAGTTCCACCTGGAAAAGGCCCTGCGCCAGGCGGCAACGCCGATTGATTCCTACAAAGGGACAAAGGATGAATATTACTGGTACCTCAAAGACGCCATCAGCATGGACTCCCTTGAGGACATCAACACATTCTTCGAATCAGCGGCGGGATTGCCGCTTAAAAAGACCCAGGAAAAGAAGTTAGGCGAGATGCAAACCTATCTTGTGTCCAACTGGGAATCGATCCAGAACGCGGCCAAGTCGGGCTATCAGGGCTGCAGTGCGGAAGGGCATGTCAGTCATGTGCTTTCCTCACGGTTATCTTCACGCCCGATGGGGTGGAGCACAGTAGGTGCTGAGAATATAGCGCGCATGCGAGTTTTCGTCCTCAATGGCGGGGATCTCATGGGCTACTTCGCTGCCAAAGAGAAAGAAAAGAAGAAGGAAGCCCGACTTTTGAGGCTGGAAAAACGGATCGTGAAGAAGAGCCGGGTCTACCCGGTAAAACAAGGTTCAATCAGCTATGCAACGCCTCATTTTGGGTGGTATAAATCGTAAAACCCGGGCTACTTGGAATCCGCACGGCAGGCTTATTCAGTTTTTGAACCGAAAGTAAGTTGACACTATCTTGTGAACGGGAAAGATAGTAATAATTCTTTGGCTGACTTATAATGGAGGCTAGATTGTGAAAAAGGATGGAACATATGCCTGATATTAAAGAACTTTACCTAACAAACGGTCTGCGTTTGATAACTATAAAAAAAGACAGCCAGATCATGGCGCTGAACCTGGGGTTCCGGGTTGGCTCCATGATGGATCCCCCCAAGCAGAAAGGAATGACCCACGTTCTGGAACATATGCTGTTCACCGGAACGACCCGGCGCAGCCATGATGCCATTAACGAAGAGTTTGAGTTTCTGGGCGGCGACGTCAACGCTTTTACGGATCTGACGCAATTGATCCTTTCGGTATCCGCCTTGTCCGGTGAAATGGAAGCGGCTCTGGACCTGGTGTCCGATCTGGTTCAAAACACCGACCTGACTCAGTCGGAGCTGGACCGGGAACGGTCCGTCATACTCAGTGAATATAAAGAAGGGCTGGAGGATCTGGAGACCATTTCCTATGATCTGCTTTATGCCAGGGCCTGGCCGGAGGAGCCGCTCCGGTACGATGTGATCGGTGATGAAGCATCCATCGCGGCGGTGACGCTGGCAGATCTGAAACGCCACCGGCTTCAGTACCTGACACCGGATCAGGCGACCCTGGTGCTGGCTTCCCATGAGCCCCATGAAGTAATGCAGGAAAGGGTCCGTCGCTATTTCGAGAGCTGGCCTGCCAGAGGCGTTCAGTCATTTTATTTCCATGATTCGCCAAACCATACCGGAGAATGGGAAACCCCCACAGACTCTTCGGAAATGGCGACGGTGACGCTGCTTTATCATTTTCCGGATCTGGATCCGGCTCAGGAAACTGCCCTGAAAGTGTTGAACCGCCGGCTGGGCGACTCCGACAACTCTCTGCTGTTCCGGGAAATCCGGTTAAAGCGGGGCCTGTCCTATGATATTTATTCGGGGCTGGATCTGACCCCCCACGTACGGACACTGGAAGTTTATTGTGCCACGGAACCGGAAAATGTTCAGACGGTCCTTCAGATCATTATGAACATCATCGCGGATCTCAAAGCGGGGCGAATTCCCCTGACGGAGAAAGATCTCCAGCTGTCCCAGAAAATGCATCGAACTCATATCGCAGCACTGCTGGACGATACCCCGGCACTGTGCAGCTATGTGGCGGCCAACGCGCTGGATGACAGGGCGCTGCTTCATTATGAGGAAGAGCTCCGGGAGATGGAAAACCTGTCGGTGGATGAACTGCGTCAGGTAGCCCAGCTGGTGTTTTCTACTCCGACGATCTCTCTGCTTATACCACAGCATGACGAAGAAGAGGCTGATTCTTTCGCTTAGAGTGGCAGTCACTCAGGTAGCCAGTCAGCTCACCGGACCCGCCCGCGGCTGTCAGCGGCACAGGGGATACAGCAAGCTGGCTGGCCCAGGGGTTGGGGCCGGCTGCAATCCACGACCAGGAGGTGGCATTGATGCATATTAAACGAATTGAACCGGCGACCGGAAAAAAAGGGTATGTCAAGGTCTCAGCAGCCTGGGAAGATCATGAAGCGAATCTGACGCCCCAGGACTGGAGCGATCTGATGGAGGACCCCGAATCTCCCGAATTCCTTTTATCTCAGGAAGTCGCATTCCGAAGAAGTCTGCGTCCGGAATCCCGCATCGAGTTGCCGGAGCTGCGCGAACTGATTGTGGAAGATGAACTGGTGAAAGCCCGGGAAGCGGGACTTCACCTGCTTGATATACGTATGCGAACTCGTAAAGAGGTCCGCGACAAGCTGAAGGAGAAAGATTTTTCCGACCGAGCCATTGAGGCGACCCTGGAGAGCCTTGCTTCGTATGGTTTTCTGGATGACGAAAAATTCGCGCAGGCTTATCTGAAAGAACGGATCCGTCAGCGCGGCTCCAGAGCTATCGAACAGGAACTGGCCCAGAAGGGCGTAGATCGCGAGATCGCCCAAGACCTGCTCGAGGACATGAGCGATGCGGAAGAATCCCACGCACTGGCGGCCTGCCGGAAAAAGGTTCTGAGTCTGAAAAACCGAGGATTGGAAGAGAACAAAATTCGGGAAAAAGTTTATCGGTTTCTCCTCTCACGGGGCTATGATTACAATTTGATCAAAAAGGTTTATAATATGACTTTAGAACAGGCTGAGGAAGAATGATTTAACCTCAATTTAACCATCCGGCTCCACTTGCCTGCTATGATGAGATAATAATATCCGCCATCCGGCCGCTGTGCCGCGGGAGCGCCCGCGCCGCCAACTAGCCGAATGAAACAAACGATAAAAAATTTATAACAAATCTCTGTTTTCTGCACCGGACCCGGGTCTGGCTGGCAGACCATCAAAGAGGGGATGTACATGTCATTAAAATACAGTATTGGCCTGGATGTCGGTTCCACCACAGTTAAAATCATTGTTCTCAATGATGAACACGACATGATTTATTCCACCTACCGCCGCCATTTCTCCGATGTGAGAAGTACAGTCCGGGGCATCGTGGAAGAGGTTTATGAATTATTGGGTGATGTTCCGGTGACCATCAATGCAGCCGGCTCCGGCGGATTTGGCGTCGCTGCACTGTTGAACATCCCGTTTTCTCAGGAAGTGATCGCCTGTACCCGGGCGGTGGAGACCTATATTCCGCAGACGGATGTTGCCATTGAGCTGGGCGGTGAAGATGCCAAGATCACATTCTTTGGCAAAGCCATGGATCAGCGCATGAACGGCACTTGTGCCGGGGGCACGGGAGCGTTCATCGATCAAATGGCCAGTCTCCTGAAGACGGATGCTCAGGGTCTCAATGACCTGGCAAAAAATCATACGACCATTTATCCCATCGCAGCCCGCTGCGGTGTATTTGCCAAGACCGACGTGCAGCCCCTGATCAATGAGGGCGCTCGGCCGGAGGACATTGCAGCCTCCGTGTTCCAGGCGGTAGTGAATCAGACCATTTCCGGTCTGGCCTGCGGCCGTCCGATTCGGGGCAACATCGCCTTCTTAGGCGGTCCGCTGTTCTTCTTGTCGGAACTGAGACAGCGTTTCATTGAGACGCTGAACCTTTCCGATGAGGCTGTCATCAGTCCGGAACACTCCAATCTGTTCGTCGCCATCGGTGCGGCGCTGATCTCGGAAGAATCCGATGCGGTGAACTTCTACACCGTGGTCGAGCGACTGCGCAGGAAGCGGGAAATCACACTGAATGAAGTCGAGCGCCTGCGGCCACTGTTTGAAACGGAGGCGGAGCTGACAGAGTTCCGGGCGCGCCACGATCGCGAACGGGTGAACCGGGTAGCCATCGATGAGGTGGAAGGACCGCTCTTCCTTGGGATTGATGCCGGTTCCACCACCTCCAAGGTTGCCCTGGTGGACCGGGATCGGAATCTGGTCTATTCCTTCTACGGTTCCAATGAAGGCAAACCGCTGGATAAAGTCGTCGAAGAGGTCAAGAAAGTATATGAAGCACTCCATGACAAGGTCTGGATTGCCAACTCCTGCGTAACCGGTTATGGCGAATCGCTGATCCGCGAGGCCCTTGGCGTCGACATCGGCGAGATTGAGACCATTGCCCATTACAAGGCTTCCGATCACTTCCTCCATGGCGTGGACTTTATCCTGGATATTGGCGGGCAGGACATGAAATGCCTGCGCATTAAAAACGGCGTCATTGATTCCATTTTGCTCAATGAAGCCTGTTCCTCCGGCTGCGGCTCGTTCATCGAGACCTTTGCCCGGGGACTCAATACCACGCCGCAGGGCTTCGCAGGGGAAGCTTTGACCAGCCGCGCCCCGGTGGATCTGGGAACGCGCTGCACGGTGTTCATGAACTCCCGGGTCAAACAGGCCCAGAAAGAGGGAGCCAGCGTGGGCGACATCTCCGCAGGACTGTCCTACTCGGTTATTAAGAATGCCCTGTATAAAGTTATTAAGATTCGCAACCCCAAAGAAATGGGGGAGAAGATCATCGTTCAGGGCGGTACATTCCATAATGATGCCGTACTGCGGGCCTTTGAACTGGTTTCGGGTGTGCAGGCCGTGCGCCCGGACATTGCCGGCCTCATGGGCGCCTATGGAGCTGCTTTGATTGCCCGGGAACGGTTTGAGGAAGGCCACCAATCGACCCTGCGGAGCCGGTCCGATATCGAACAGTTCAGCTATGAAACGGATCTTCGCCGCTGCGGCCTGTGTGCCAACAACTGTCAGCTTACGATCAATAAATTTACCGGCGGGAAGCAGTTCATTTCGGGCAACCGGTGTGAGCGTCCGTTGGGAAACCTGGAGAAATCCACCATTCCCAACGCCTTTGCCTATAAATTTGAACGAACCTTCAAATACTATAAGCCATTGAAGAAAGAGGAGGCCCGACGCGGCGTCATCGGCATTCCACGGGTGCTGAACCTGTACGAGAATTATCCCTTCTGGCATACGGTTCTGACGGATCTGGGCTTTTCGGTGCTGCTCTCGCCCCAGTCGTCCAAACAGCTCTATGAGATGGGCATTGAGACCATTCCTTCGGAATCGGTCTGCTATCCCGGGAAACTGGTGCATGGTCACATTGAGTGGCTGATTCGAAAAAAGCCGGATCTCATCTTCTATCCCTGCATTCCCTTTGAGGAAAAGGAATTCAAGGGAGCTGACAATTTCTACAACTGCCCCATTGTGACCTCCTATCCGGAAGTCATTAAGAACAACGTGGACAATCTCAAGGAAAGCTCCATTCCCTTCCTGAACCCGTTCCTGAACATTGGTGACCGCGACAAACTGGCTCGCCGGCTGTATCAGATCTTCAAGAACCGGTGCGATATCTCCCTGTCAGAATGGGAAGCGGCCTGCCGCAAAGGCTTTGCCGAACGCGATGCGTATAAGGCCGACATTCGCCGGTTTGGCGAAGAAACCCTGGAATATCTCCGCAAACACCAGATCAAAGGCATTGTTCTGGGCGGACGGCCTTACCATGTTGATCCGGAAGTGCACCACGGCATCCCGGAGGTGATTACCTCCTTTGGCATGGCGGTGCTGAGCGAAGATTCCATCTGCCATCTGGACCAGACCGAGGAGCGGCAGCTTCGGGTCGTGGATCAGTGGACCTACCATTCCCGGCTCTACCACGCCGCCTCTGTGGTCAGCGCCCGGGAGGACCTGGAACTGGTTCAGCTCAACTCCTTCGGCTGCGGGCTGGATGCAGTGACGACCGACCAGGTTCAGGAGATCCTCTCCGGCGTCGGCAAGATCTACACCTGCCTGAAAATCGATGAAGGCAACAATCTGGGCGCGGCCCGCATTCGGATCCGGTCGCTCAAGGCAGCCATGGAAGAGCGTCAGCGCAATCAGTACGTACCGGTACCCGAAGCGATTGACTGTACCCCCATCACGTTCACCAAAGAAATGAAAAGGCAGCATACCATTATTTCACCTCAGCTTTCACCCATACACCTCCAGTTTGTCGAGGCTGCTCTCCAGTATTCCGGATTCCGGGTCGTTCTGCTGCCTGAAGTCGACAAAGGTGCGGTCGAAGCGGGTCTGAAGTATGTCAATAATGACGCCTGTTATCCCAGCATCCTGGTCACGGGCCAGCTGATCAATGCGCTGCAGTCCGGTGAATATGACCTGGACAACACGACAGTGGTCATCACCCAGACCGGCGGCGGCTGCCGTGCCACCAACTATGTGGCCTTCATCCGCAAAGCGCTGCGCGATGCCGGGTTTGCCAATGTACCCTGCGTTCCACTCTCGGTTCAGGGATTTGAAAGCCATCCGGGCATGGCGTTTGATCTGCCCACGCTGTCCCGAGCCGCTCAGGGACTGATCTACGGCGATCTGCTGATGCGGGTGCTGTATAAGGTCCGGCCTTATGAGAAGGTCGCCGGTTCAGCCAACGCCCTCTATGACCACTGGGTCAACCGCTGCATCCGGAGCCTGAAAAAGGGCAGTTTCCTGGAATACGAACGCAACTGCAAGGCCATCGTAAAAGACTTCGATGAATTCCCGATCCATGAAAATCTGGTGAAGCCAAAGGTTGGACTGGTAGGGGAAATCCTTGTCAAGTTCCACCCGACGGCGAATAATTCAGTGGTAGACATTATCGAAAGCGAAGGGGCGGAAGCCGTAATGCCGGATCTGATGGATTTCTTCCTCTATTCCGCACTGGATTCCGACTACAAGCATAAGTACCTGGGAGGCTCCATGACTTCGGCCCTGGGCGGACATGCCGGCATTGCCGGTATTGAGTTCTTCCGCAAGGCGATGAAGAAGGCCCTGAAAACGTCCAATCGGTTTTACCCGCCGGCCTCAATCTATGATCTGGCGAAAAAGACCGAACCAATCCTGCAGCTGGGCAACATGACCGGAGAAGGCTGGTTCCTGACCGGTGAAATGCTGGAACTGCTGCATGAAGGCGTCCACAATATTATCTGCATGCAGCCCTTTGCCTGCCTCCCGAATCATGTTACAGGAAAGGGCATGATCAAGAAGCTGCGGGAAATTCACCCCGAAGCCAATATCGCGGCCATCGACTATGATCCAGGCGCGTCGGAGGTCAACCAGCTCAATCGGATTAAGCTGATGCTGTCGGTAGCGTTTAAGAACCTGGCGGGGAAGGAAATCATTGAACTCAATCCGAGCCTGACCCAAAAAGTCGGCAGCCGCCTGGTTGAAGTTTTAGCCAAAGAAGGCTATAATAGCCTCATTGAAGATAACTAATCCATCACCGATGATGACGGATCCTTTGCGATTCTGATTCATTGCGGCTCTGAATCATTGAGATTCTGATTCGTGAAACCCAGTGATGCAGGGATCTTTATTCCATGAAGCAGACGGCTCCATGAACTGAATAGCAAAAGCGCATATAGAAAAGAGGAGTATGTTCGGGGACCCTTTGCAGAGAATCGATCCAAGGCTGAAAGATCGACAGGGGAAAGGAACGGAAGGTAGCTTTTCGAGCTGTCCCGGAGAAAACTTAGTAACCGGGAACGGTCCGGATGACCGTTATCTGATGAGAGCCCATCTCAGGTGGGAATTAAGGTGGTACCGCGGGTCTTCGTCCTTATGTGACGAAGGCCCTTTTTTATTTTAATTTTTTTGGGGAGGAGCAACCGATGAAAGAAGAAAAAGTCGAACGGCGGATTATCCAATCAGAATACCAGGATTTGAAGATCAACTGCACCTTGCTGGAAAATCCAGACTCAAGAGGCCTGTGTGTCCTTTTCCCGGGGAAGGGTTATACAGTTGACAAACCGCTGCTGTATTATGCCACCCGTCTGGCGATGCAAAAAGGATACAATCTGCTGATTCTGTCCTACGGCGAATTCAGTCTGAATGAGCGCACCAGGCATGCTATGGGAAATCTGGTGTCAGGTGTCGTGGACGAGGTTCTGACCGGAGAAGATCGAAGCGGCGACCTGGTCTTTCTGGGGAAAAGCGTGGGAGCACTGTTTGCCTCGGACGCCGCGCAGCGCCAGAATCAGCCGGTCCGCTGCGTCTATCTGACGCCCATTGACCAGATGGTGGACACCATGGCCCTTCAGATCGGGATCATCAACTTCATGGCCTTCACCGGCAGCGAAGACCACCTGCTCGATCATGAGAAGGCCCTGGAAACCCTCGGCGAGGCGGCTTCCAGGCTCAAGGTTTATCCGGGAGCTGACCACAGCCTCAACGCCGGCACCATTTCGGAATCAGTTCGGATTCTTTCAGATGTACTGGAAGAGATTGGCCGGTTTATCGAATAAGCGGCCTGGCTGATGAGGCATCAGCGAACCATGAACCCAAGACACTGCAACTGGTTTTAAAGTACAAATTTTTGAAACAGGAGTCGCGAAGCCGTCAATTCAGCAGGATTCTGCTGAATCGGGGCGGTTCGAACAGATTGCCTGAAGGAAGGATGATAAAAGATGGAAGACAAACGCATGAAAACGGATCTGGCAACAACCTATGATCCCAGGCAATTTGAAGAACGACTGACCAAAACCTGGCTGGAGGCGGGCTATTTTACCCCGACCGTTGACCCGGAGAAGAAACCATATACCATTGTCATGCCGCCGCCTAATATTACCGGCAAGCTTCATATGGGCCATGCCCTGGACAATGCACTGCAGGATATACTGATCCGGTTCCGCCGGATGCAGGGATACTCCACGCTGTGGCTGCCAGGCCAGGATCATGCGTCCATCGCTACCGAAGTGAAAGTCGAGAATGAACTTCTGGCCAAAGGGATTGTGAAATCAGAAATCGGCCGGGAGAAGTTCCTGGAGTACACCTGGGACTGGGCGAAAGAATACCGCGAAAAGATTAAGGGTCAGCTGGACCGGCTGGGCTGCTCGGTGGATTATTCCAGAGAAGCCTTTACCATGGATGAAAATCTGTCCCGGGCCGTGCGGCACACCTTTGTCAAGCTGTACAACGAGGGACTGATCTACCGCGGCCAGCGGATAACCAACTGGTGCCCCAAGTGCCTGACCGCGATTTCCGATGCAGAAATGCAGTATGAGGAAAGAAACGGCCATTTCTGGCACATCAAGTACCCATTCACCGATGGCTCCGGCTATCTGGAAATTGCCACCACGCGTCCTGAGACGATGCTGGGGGATACGGCCGTGGCGGTTCATCCGGAAGATGAACGGTTCCGTCACCTGGTCGGAAAGACGATCCGGCTGCCGCTGACGGACCGGGAGATTCCGGTCATCGCGGATTCCTATGTGGACATGGACTTTGGTACGGGCTGCGTCAAGATCACGCCGGCCCACGATCCCAATGACTACCAGGTCGGGCTGCGCCATGGTCTTCAGGAGATCGTCATGATGGATGAGGAAGGCCGGATCAACGAAAAGGGCTACGCTTATCAGGGACTGGACCGCTATGCGGCCAGAGAAGCCATTTTGAACGATTTGCAGGCGCGGGGACTGCTGCTCAAAACCCGGGACATCGTGCACAATGTATCAACCCACGACCGTTGCGGCACGACCATTGAACCCATGATTTCCAACCAGTGGTACGTCAAAATGGAACCGCTGGCCCAGCCGGCCATCGACGCGGTTCGCACCAAGGAGATTCAGTTCATTCCCGAACGAATGGAGAAGACCTATTACAACTGGATGGAAAACATTCAGGACTGGTGCATCTCGCGTCAGCTGTGGTGGGGACATCAGATTCCCGTCTGGTACTGCGAGACCTGCGGTGAGGTCATTGCCGCGGAGGAAACTCCGGACTACTGTCCTTCCTGCCGGAGCGAGCGCCTGCGTCAGGATGAGGATGTCCTGGATACCTGGTTCTCATCCGCTCTGTGGCCGTTCTCAACCTTAGGCTGGCCGGAACAGACTCCGGATCTGGATTACTTCTATCCCACCAGCACCCTGGTGACTGGCTATGACATCATCTTCTTCTGGGTGGCCCGCATGATCTTCTCCGGACTGCACAACATGGGCAAAAAGCCCTTTGATACCGTTCTGTTCCATGGCATCGTCCGTGACGAGCAGGGCCGCAAGATGAGCAAGTCGTTGGGCAACGGCATTGATCCGCTGGATGTCATTGACCAGTACGGCGCGGATGCGCTGCGCTACATGCTCGTTACCGGCAATGCTCCGGGCAATGACATTCGCTACAACGACGACAAGGTGGAATCAGCCCGTAACTTTGCCAATAAGATCTGGAACGCATCACGGTTCGCCATGATGAACCTGGATGCCGACCTGATGAAGCGGTATGAGGACTGTGAGGAATATTCTCTGGCGGATCAGTGGATTCTGCATCGCAACAATGAAGTGATCCGCGAAGTCAGCGAAAACCTGGAACGCTTTGAAATCGGAATCGCACTCCAGAAAGTTTATGACTTCCTGTGGACTGAATTCTGTGACTGGTACATCGAACTGAGCAAGACTGCGTTCACCGGAGCCGATGAAAAGGCCAAAGGCGTCACCATGAACGTTCTGGTCAAGGTGCTGTCGGATGGATTAAAGCTGCTCCATCCGGTCATGCCCTTTATCACCGAGGAAATCTATACCCATCTGACCGGAGAGGAAACCATCACGCTGGCAGCCTGGCCCATTTATGAAGATCGCTTCTCCTTCGGGGAGGAAGCCCGTCATATGGACCATATCATTGCTGCCATCAAGTCAATCCGGACGATTCGGCAGGAAATGAACGTTCATCCCGGCCGCAAAGCCAAGACCTACATTCTACCGGCAGCAGACGCCAGAGAAGCCTTTGGGCAGAGCGGTGCCTACCTGGAACGGCTGGGTTTTGCCAGTGAAGTGATTTTAGTGGAGTCCAAGGAAGGACTGGCCGATACGGTCACTCTGGTCACCCCGGGCGGAGAAATCTTCCTGCCCCTGCTTGATCTGATCGACAAGGAAAAGGAACTGGAGCGTCTGGGCAAGGAAATTAAAAAATATCAGGGAGAAGTCAGCCGGATTGAAGGCAAGCTCTCCAATGAGAAATTTGTGGCCAAAGCGCCGGAGAAAGTAATTACCGAGGAACGGGTCAAATTGGAGCAGTATCGCGATCTGCTGGCGAAAACCCAGAAGAGTTACGACGAAACGCTGGTGCTGTAACATGGAGCTGATGACGGAACGTCTGCTGCTCCGCCCCGTATGCGAGGGCGACATCGAGGAAATCACCAGAATTTGCCAGGACCCGCAGATCTATCAGAACACCTTGCTGATCCCCCGGCCCTATACCAGAGATCATGCCCTGGCGTGGCTGGGAACGATTGAAACCAGCCGCCGCGAAGGGCGGGCCGGACATGATTTCGCGATCTGTCTGAAGGAATCGGGGAAGTTTATCGGAGTGATCGGCCTGTCGCCGTTCAACCGGCATGATGAAACAGAAGCCGGCTACTGGCTGGATCGAACTTACTGGGGGCAGGGCTATATGACGGAAAGCCTGAAGCGGGTGATCGAGTTTGCTCTGACCCAGGGTGTTCACCGCGTCATTGCCAGGCATTTCTCTTGGAACAAGGCTTCCGGCCGGGTGATGGAGAAGGCGGGGATGAAGCAGGAGGGCGTGCTCCGGCAGGCTGTGAAAAAGGACGGGGCATATCTGGATCTCGTCTGCTATGGCATCCTGAAGAATGAAGTCAGAGTCTCCCCGGGACGCGATCGTCAGGGTGATTACAGCGCCCGGTAGGACCTGCCGGCAATCAGAACCGGAAGGGGAACCCACGGACCCCTTCCGGCTCTTTCTATGCTAAAATAGACTATATCAAACGAACCGAATCAGAAAATCGGATCGTGCATTCGGAGTATGAGTACTATGGATATTAAAGAAGCAATGGCCTTCATCACCGGGACCCAGAAATTTGGCCAGAACCTGGGACTGTCCCGCATGGAATGTATGCTCAGCAAGTTGGGAAATCCGCATCTGGATCTGCGAGTGATCCATATCGCCGGAACCAACGGAAAGGGGTCGGTGGCTGCCATCACCTCGGAAGTGCTGATGAAGCACGGGTATACCGTTGGATTGTATATCTCGCCCTATATCGAAGAATTTAATGAACGAATCCAGATTAACCGGAAGAATATTGACGATGCCGATCTGGCCTTCTATACGGAAAAAGTCGCGGGAGCCGTGGCCGAGTGCGTTGCGGAAGGCTTGGAGCATCCGACGGAATTTGAGATCATCACCACGGTCATGTTTCTGTATTTTCAGGCAAAGCAGCCGGATTTCTGCGTGATCGAAGTCGGTTTGGGCGGCGATCTGGATTCCACCAACGTGGTTTCACCGCTGCTGTCGATAATAACTTCCATCAGCTTTGACCACATGAATGTGCTGGGAAACACCATTGGCGAAATCGCTCAGGCCAAGGCCGGCATCATCAAACGCGGGGTGCCGGTGGTGGCCTATCCGCAGCTGCCTGAAGCGGAGCGGGTGATTATGGAACGGGCCCGGCTCATGGAGAGCCCGATTGAATTTGTCGATCCAAATCACGTCTCATTCCTTGGCTTTGCCGAGGAAACAGGGGTTCAGCGAGTGCGTTATGAAGCCGGAACCTGGGACTTTGAAGCGAACCTGCGCCTCCTGGGCGTGCATCAGCAGGTCAATTCCCTGCTGGCGGTGTCGGCTCTGTATCGGCTTTCTCAGGTCGCGGGCCTGAATTTGTTGCCGGATCTGGTCGCCGAAGCAGTGGAGACGGTCCATTGGATGGGGCGCTTTGAGATCATGAACCATGATCCGCTGGTGATCATTGACGGAGCTCATAATGTCGATGGCATCCGGCAGCTCAAGAATTCGCTGAATTTTTACTATCCGGACCGCCCTTATATTCTGATCCTTGGAATTCTGGCCGATAAGGATACCCATCAGATGGCGGATCTGATTGCCCGCGACGCGAACGCTGTGATCTGCGTGACCCCCAATTCTACCCGGGCTTCTCTGGCACAGGATCTCTATCAATACATTCATACATTCAATGACCACGTAACCTGGGAAGAGGAATACGACACGGCGCTGTCCAGCGCGCTGCGGCAATGTCCGGATGACGGTTATGTCATCGCGTCCGGTTCCCTCTATATGGTGGGTGACATGCGGCGCACCATGCGGCAGAGATTCGGTCTGCCCTATGAGCACTAATCGGTTTTAACAAACGGGACGCACAATAAACGGGAGGAAATTATGATAGATATCAAATTGCTCAGAAATCAGCCGGATCTGGTCCGGGAGAATTTAAAAAAGAAATTCCAGGAGGCCAAGCTGCCGCTGGTGGATGAGGTACTGGAACTCGACATCAATTACCGGGCCGCACTGACGGAAGCAGAAACCCTGAAGAGTCAGCGCAATGCGCTGTCCAAAGAAATCGGCAAGCTGATGGGGCAGGGCAAACGCGACGAGGCGGAAGCGATTAAGGTGAAAGTACAGCAGGAAGCCGATCGTCTGGCGGAGCTGGATGTCGAAGCGAAACGCCTGGCGGAAGAAATCCGGGTTCGTATGATGGTGATTCCGAATATCATTGATGATTCAGTGCCCATCGGCCGCGATGATTCCGAGAATGTCGAAGTGGAACGATTTGGCGAAGCCCTCGTCCCGGACTTTGAAATTCCTTATCACATGGATATCGTCGAAGCCCTCGACGGAGCCAGCATGGATACGGCCCGCAGAACCTCAGGCAATGGCTTCTGGTTCCTGAAAGGCGACATGGCGCGGCTTCATTCCGCCATCATGAGCTATGCTCGGGATTTCATGATTGACAAGGGATTTACCTACTGCATTCCGCCTTACATGATTCGCGCCAACGTAGTAGAAGGCGTCATGAGCTTCACCGAACGCGACAACATGATGTACAAAGTCGATGGGGAAGATCTCTACCTGATCGGTACGTCCGAACATTCCATGATCGGCCAGTATATCGACAGCATCATCCGGCCGGAGGAACTGCCCCTGACCCTGACATCCTCTTCCCCCTGCTTCCGCAAGGAAGTCGGCGCCCACGGCATTGAGGAACGCGGATTATACCGGGTACATCAATTTGAAAAACAGGAAATGATCGTGATCTGCGAACCCGCCGAATCCATGGACTGGTTCCATAAAATGGCAGACATTACGGTGGAGTTCTTCAGGACGCTGGATATTCCGGTTCGCAAGCTCGAATGCTGTTCCGGCGACCTGGCTGATCTGAAGGTCAAATCCGTAGACGTGGAAGCCTGGTCTCCCCGTCAGCAGAAATTCTTCGAGGTCGGTTCCTGCTCGAATCTGGGGGACGCTCAATCGCGCCGGCTTTCCATTCGAGCCAAGGGATCGGACGGAACATACTTCCCCCATACCCTGAACAATACCGTGGTGGCCCCGCCCCGCATGCTCATAGCTTTCCTCGAAAACAACTACCAGGAAGACGGCACAGTCCTGATTCCCGCAGTTCTTCAGCCTTACATGGGCAATAAGACAAGAATCGTAAAGCCGTAAGCCAGTCGGGCACCCGCCCATAGGGAAAGAACAGGAGCTATTCTGCCATTTGACAGGATAGCTCTTGCTGATGACGGGAAAATAAGGAAAGTCCAACCTGAATCCAACTCTTTGGTCATGCCGAATTTCAGGGAGACGCCTTCAATTCTCACCGAGGGTTGCCGGGAACAGATCATGGGAACGACTCTGCAGAATCGAGGTGGTGCGGGATGAGTAAGAAATTGAGTGAAATGACATTGGAAGAACTCTGGCAGTTATTTCCGATTTACCTGACGAAACACCAATCCTGCTGGTCGGACTGGTATGAAGAGGAACTGAATCTCTTGAGGTCTGTCCTGCCATTGGGTTCTATTTCTCGGATCAGTCACATTGGCAGTACAGCAGTTGATTCAATCTGGGCAAAGCCGATTATTGATATTCTGGTTGAAGCCCGGGATCATCAGGAAGAGATCAGGCATTGCCTGGCAGCGGCAGGCTATGCCTGCATGTCAGAGAGTGAAACCCGAGTGTCATTCAATAAGGGATACTCGGAGAACGGATTTGCCCAGCGCGTATTTCACTTGCATCTGCGTCGGGAGGGAGACCATGATGAGCTGTATTTCCGCGACTATCTACTGACGTACCCGGAAATTGCCGCGGAGTATGAACAACTGAAACTGGCACTCTGGAAACAGTATGAGCATGATCGGGACGGCTACACCAATGCTAAGCACGAATTCATCGCAAGGCATACCCAGGATGCCAGACAGGCATTTCAAGGCAGGTATGAAAGAGCCGCCCTCCCGGATGGCTTCAAACTTCCCACATAAAGAACCGTGATATTTGCTTCGCCAAAGGCGGCGCAGGTGCGATCCACAGGAACTCTCATTTGTGTCTCAGGATTAAAAAAGAACAGGTTTGCATTCAAACCTGTTCTACAATATTTTCTCTATGCCAGCCAGTCTTTGATTATCAGGGACCGACTGGTATTTATTCTTCCCGGGAAGGGGAAGTTTCGGTATCGCGATTGGCGGTCAGAAGGTTAAGGAATTGATAGTAAATTACTTCCGGATTGCGTTTCCAGTTATCGCAGATATATTCGGCATCTGCCTGACTGGGCACTTCAATACCCAGATTGAAAATCATCCGCCGGCCTTCCTTGGCATGAATCTCAACCAGACAGCGGCCGTCCTCAACCGGGGAGTATGAAGCATGGATCGTGTTCTTCTCAATGAGCTCATTCTTCATTTCTTCCATATAGACATCGATCATGGAACGCTTATGGACATCCAGATTCGAGGAGAAGAGTTCCAGCATGGAACGGCCAGAATCTGTAATCTCAACGTACTCATCCAGACCATCCTTGTCCAGGAGAATGAAGCGTCCGTCTTTCAATCCGTAAATGGAATCCTGGAAGTTATAATAGCTCATCAGGAGATTATCCAGCATAATCATGGACAAGTCATGCTTGGTCATGGCATACCGGGCGTTAACCAGGGCGTACAAGATCAATATTTTATTTTCAGCAATGTTTCTATTGTCCTGCATAATGTCCTCCAAAAAACAATCATATATCCTATAATATCACATCAAACACGAATCCCAGGGCAGGGAACTCTGAAATGAGAGAATAATTTCAGCAAATTCCTTGGGCAGAGCATGCAGCCTGACCCGGAAGAAATGATCAAGTGCATTTCTGTGATAGTCAGGCAGAATGCGCCCGGACAAGAAGTGCATAACCGAAGGAATCGAACACTGATTTAAAAAAACCAGTACAGTCAAAACTGAAAGAATATTGAAATCGAATACACATTTTGTTATTATTAGGAAGTATAACTGGGTCCATGCGATAGTAAAAAAAGAGATAAACATTTTGGGGGAGACCATGGAACATAAGGAAAATTGCAATTTGATCAAACTGGAAGGGACCGTCTGCAGTGAACTGGCGTTTTCGCACGAGCTGTATGACGAAAAATTCAATGTGTTCACCCTATCGGTGCAGCGCCTCAGCGATAAAACAGATGACATTCAAGTCACAATCGCTGAAAAAAGCCTGAATGGGCAAATTCTGACTCTTGGCCAGAAAATAATGGTTCAGGGCCAGCTGCGAAGCTACAACAAAATGGAAGGCGGCAGGAACAAGCTCATTCTGACAGTGTTTGCGCGGTCACTTGGAGAAGTCGCTGAAGGAACACCGGATCCAAACCACATCGAGCTGGAGGGGTATGTCTGCAAGAAGCCTGTTTTTCGGACCACTCCCTTTGGCAGGGAGATCGCAGATCTGCTGGTTGCTGTTAATCGGGCATACAAAAAATCCGATTATATTCCGGCAATCGCCTGGGGCAGAAATGCCCGGTTTGCGGAACATCTCAATGTCGGGGACAAAATTCGACTGGAAGGAAGATTCCAAAGCCGCCAATACCAGAAATGTTTCGGCACAAACGAGCGTGAAATCTGCACGGCCTATGAAGTTTCGATCGGCCGTCTGGAACATTTGGAGAAAAGTGACGAAGACACTGCCATGGACTGCGAAGAAACGATGTCTTCAATGGCCTAGCAGCAGCGGCGACCAGGCATGGACACAAAAAATTAACCAGAAATGACCGAAGGATAACGAGTCTTGCGGCAGTCTTTTCGGGCTATAATGATTGTAAATCAGTCAATGCTCAGGAGGCTGGCGAAGCGGGTTATGCTGAAGAACAAAATTGAAATATATAATAATCAGGATGAAGTGACAAAACGCATCCATGAATTGAAGCAAACAGGATACCATGACACGGACATGTATGTCATTGCCAAGGGGGAGCATCGGATCGACAATATCAAAGGCCGCCTGGAAACACTGGCGGATGAGTCGAAATCCACTGATGTGAGCTTGTGGGATAAGTTCAGGAATCTGGTTGGCGCACAGGAAGAATTTGAAAATGCGTTTACCCGCCTCGGAGTAGAGGACGACGAGATTGAAATCTTTACGAATGCGATTGAGTCTGGCAAACTGCTTCTGATCATTGCCAATGATGAACTGTAAAACAGACGCCTG
Organism: Clostridiaceae bacterium HFYG-1003; assembly: GCA_024579835.1. Taxonomy (NCBI): domain Bacteria; kingdom Bacillati; phylum Bacillota; class Clostridia; order Eubacteriales; family Clostridiaceae; species Clostridiaceae bacterium HFYG-1003. Next base: position 1,322,009 of record CP102060.1, on the reverse strand, counting down.
ATCCGATCACCCCCTGATTAAGCAGTGATCGGAACGGGAAAGATATCAAAATCATTCAGACCGTTCAGAACCTGAAGAGGGGCTGGGCCAAAAAGCAATTGAGCAAGCACTCCGGAGCAATCCCAAGGAGTGCTTGCTCAAATATTTGCAGGCCAGTGGCTGATCCGTCATGATCAAAAAACTGGAAAAATCATTCGGTCGGAATGACATCCAAGCAGTCACATTTAAGTGAATCACAACGATCCCGAAGAATGATCCGGAGGAAGCAGTCCGATGAATTTTCTCGAAGACCGATCCAAAGGATTAATTCAGATGAATCCTCTCGAGGATTCAACCGAAGGAAGCAGTCGATGAATCTTCCCGATCCATTATCCTCCAACTTATAAGTTTGGGGTGACATATTTTTGAACTTCGACGTGGTTAACTAATTACGGCACAAATACAAGGTGACATTATCACACACCATCAACAAACATCTCCGTTAAGTCATTTCCCTGAGTGAATGAATGAGTTATAATAGGAATAGCGCTTATTTTCAATCACAATCAGCGCTGTCGAACATGGAAAGGAACTCATTATGTATCAGGATTTTTCAGCTATCTACGAAGAGAAGATCAAAGAGGATTTTGATTATCAGGCTATGGCTGATTTCATTCTGGGTCAGATGCGTCAATTTCACGTGAAGGGGAAGTACGCCCTGGATATGGGATGCGGGACTGGCAATGCTGGTTTGATGATCCTGCCCAGTCTGGAACGGATGATTCTGTGCGATCCATCTGAAGAGATGCTGACCCTGGCCAGAAATAAATACTCCGGTTCCGGGCAGGCCACTTTTTTAAAAGGGGAGGCTCCCACATTTCTGTATCCGGATCGGTTTGACCTTATTATTTCAGTTCTTGATATTCCGAATTACTTGGACTCACTGGAACTGGAGGCATTTCTGCACAACAGCTACCGGAACCTTGAACATACAGGGATTTTGATCTTTGATATCTCCAGCGTCCATAAGCTGACCAAAGCAGCAATGACCGGAGTGTTCGTCTATGATGACGAGGATTATTTTCATGTTTGGGAGAATCAGCTGGTAGGGAAAACCCTCGAGCTGACTATTAATGCGTTTATCCGGACCAGGGGAAAGAGTGCTGGACGATACAATCCACCGCTTTATCACCGGGTTACGGAAGAGCAGGTCATGCATCTGCATACAGAAGAAGAAATTGATGAAACAGCACAAACTGCCGGATTTATGATTGCCGGGAAATACGACGGTTATACAGAAAAACCCGCTTCTCCGGGTTCTGAGAGAATCGTCTATGTGCTTACAAAAGGAGTTACGATAAATGGATAAACTGATTCGAGCAACCGCCATGAATGGCATGGTACGGATAATTGCCGCGGATACGAGAGAGATAGTTGATGAAGCCAGGCGCCTTCATGAGCTCCCGGCGACCGGTACGGTCCTCCTGGGGCGCATGCTCACCGGCGGACTGATGATGGGCGCGGTCCTGAAGAATGAATCGGATCGCCTGACGGTTCAGATCAAGGGAGATGGACCATCCATGGGCTGCCTTGTCACATCAGGCATGAACCTTGAGGTTAAAGGCTATCTAGGCAATCCGGAGATGGAGCTTCCGCTGAATGAGCACGGCCGCTTTGATGTAGCCGGAGCCGTCGGCAGGGAAGGAAAATTTACGGTGATTATGGATATGGGATTAAAGGAGCCTTATGTCTCCAGTGTTCCAATCTATACCGGCGAGATTGCGGAAGATATCGCCTATTATTACACGGTATCAGAACAACTGCCTACGGCAGTGCTGCTTGGCGAAAGCCTGAATCCGGATCTGACGGTTCAGGCAGCGGGCGGACTGATGGTTCAGATGATGCCCGGACATGATCCCATGCTGGCAGATCTGATTACTTTCCGGCTGGAAGAAATTCCACCGCTGTCCAGTCTGCTGTGCGATGGAAATTCAATTCACGAAATCCTGAACATGCTCTTTGACGACATGGATTTGATCATTAATGCGGAAGCTCAGCCTCGTTATTTCTGCGATTGCTCCAGAGAGCGGGTGGAGCGGGCATTTATTTCCATCGGCTTAAGAGAACTGAAGCAGCTTCATGAAGAAGGACGAACGGAGGAACTGGTATGTCAGTTCTGTAATAAGCGTTACTTATTCTCGAAGGAGGATATTGGCAAAATTATCACTGAGATTTCAAAAAATTAGCTGATAATGTCACCATTTCGTAATCACTAAATATAAAACCAAATTTATAATTTTAATTGAGATATATATATAAAACATTTTTCGAGGGGGATTTGGTTTTGAACAGGACAGATGTAATAGCACTCATCGCTGAAGAAGAATCGATGACAAAAAAGAAAGCAGAGGAGATCGTTCGGCTGATCATCGACACGATGAAAGTCGCACTGATCGATGGAGAAAAGGTCCAAATCACAGGATTTGGCACGTTTGAGGTGAAGGACCGTGCACCACGCATTGGAAGGAACCCGAAAACGAATGAAGAAGTCAAAATTGACGCCTTCAGGAAACCTGTGTTCAGACCAAGTCAAACACTAAAAGAACGGATCAATAAGTAGAATGGCTTTGCCATTCTTCTTTCTTTTTTGTAACGTTGTAATAAACTACAAATTATAACGGTGACAAATTATAATTCGGTGATTGCAGTGATACTCAGATCCTGTCTTACTCCGGTAAGATTCACCTTTCGATTTGGATAGGACACAGACAGTATCGCGCAGTACCGCACAGGAATGCGCAGCACCGTTCAGCACTGCTCGCTTGGTCTTAGTGTAAAGTTACTGTAGGTCGAAAATGAAAGAGAATAAGCCCAAGTGCTAGAATGTTAGTAACAACAACAAACAAACTACACGAAAGGACTTATTCTCATGCCTATCTTAACAGATTTCAACTCAATGTTCACCTCTCTCAGACAAGGTTTTGATTCAAGAATGGCAAGCGGTACCCTCACCATGGATCAGGTGGTCCAGGAGACTCACGAGCTGACGGATCGGATTGCCCGTGAGCAGATCCAGGATTATGTTCAGGTACTCGATGAGCGCCTGAGGAACTCACAGTTACGCAAAAAGGATTACTCCATCGAACGGCGTAATCAAACAAAAACCATCGCTACTACAGCCGGACCTGTGGTCTTTGACCGGACGTACTTTCGGGATAAAAAGACTAATCACCATGTGTGTCTGGTGGATCGTCTTCTGGGCCTTGAGCCCCATCAGAGAATCAGCCGGGAACTAGCCTCGTGTCTTCTCTCCAGTGCTAAAGATATTTCTTACCAGGGGACGGTGGAGCGCTATGCAAGCAGCGGAATTACCAGCCGCACTACGGTAATGAATCTGGTCCATCGACTGGGGAACATTGAGTCTTCTGAGGGACCCCTGCCTCAGAAAAAAGTGGTATCTCGGATCTATATTGAGGCCGATGAGGATCATGTAGCTATGCAGGACGGTTCCAATCAGCAGATGCGGCTGATCTACGTCCATGAGGGGCAGCAGAGTGTCGGGAAGAGACGCAAGGCCTTAATGGGTGTACGTCGATTTGCAGGCTTCTACAAGGGCAACTCGGATGAACTGTGGTACGAAGTGTTCGATTACCTGAACTCGGCTTATGAAGTGGATAAGATCGAGGAAATCTCCTTATCAGGGGATGGGGCGTCCTGGATCAAGATGGGTGCCCAGATTCTGCCTCGATGCAAGCTCTATCTGGATAAGTTCCACCTGGAAAAGGCCCTGCGCCAGGCGGCAACGCCGATTGATTCCTACAAAGGGACAAAGGATGAATATTACTGGTACCTCAAAGACGCCATCAGCATGGACTCCCTTGAGGACATCAACACATTCTTCGAATCAGCGGCGGGATTGCCGCTTAAAAAGACCCAGGAAAAGAAGTTAGGCGAGATGAAAACCTATCTTTTGTCCAACTGGGAATCGATCCAGAACGCGGCCAAGTCGGGCTATCAGGGCTGCAGTGCGGAAGGGCATGTCAGTCATGTGCTTTCCTCACGGTTATCATCACGCCCGATGGGGTGGAGCACAGTAGGTGCTGAGAATATAGCGCGCATGCGAGTTTTCGTCCTCAATGGCGGGGATCTCATGGGCTACTTCGCTGCCAAAGAGAAAGAAAAGAAGAAGGAAGCCCGACTTTTGAGGCTGGAAAAACGGATCGTGAAGAATAGCCGGGTCTACCCGGTAAAACAAGGTTCAATCAGCTATGCAACGCCTCATTTTGGGTGGTATAAATCGTAAAACCCGGGCTACTTGGAATCCGCACGGCAGGCCTATTCAATTTTTGAACCGAAAGTAAGTTGACACTATCTCGCTTGGTAACAGATGTTCGAATAAGTTTCGGTTTGTGGTATAATAAAGAAAAGGAAGGAGGTTTTGCTTATTGTCACATTGTATCGTATGCGGCCAGCCAGGGGATAAGCACCATGTAATTCATAAATCAGAGGGCGGATTGGAAACACCGCTTAATTACATTTATCTATGTCCGGAACATCACCGGGGTGGGCTAGGCCCGCATCAAAATTCGGAGACAGACCTGGCATTCAAACTGGAAATGCAGAAGAACCTGGAGAGCATTTTCTCCAATCGGTATTATTCTGCCATGGAAATCCGTTCGATCAGTCAATTGAGCAATTCCAACATGAAAAAATTCATGAAGACCAACCGTCTGCACAAAGAAGGCTATGAGCGCAATGATATCATCTTCTTCCTGATGGGTGGAAACATTTACCGTCATGATTATGCCAATCCTATGTTCCTTGAACGCATTCGTCTGTAAGAGGTTAATACCCCCAGCTCTGATCTTTCATATAACTGGGAATTCACGTAATCAGCTGTTCAAAATATTTGAGTAAAAATTTCAGATATATTTTCTCGATGGGGGAGGAATGCGTTCCTCTCTTTTTTTCGCCAGATGATTCGGCCGACGGCTGATCATCCTCTGCCATCCTATCGTTTGGATGGTTGATTCTCGCGTCACCGCTAAAAATCAAGCGATTGTTGGACTCATATCCTGCAGCGGCGAAAGAATTTTGCGAAGTTCCAATATTTTCTTGACAACAGAGCTGCATTCCTTTATCATAGAAAAGTACGAAGCAGAAACTGCCGTTTCTCACCTGCCGGATATTGTTTTGTCAGGTCATGCTAAACTGGAAATCAAGCATGCGATCGTCGGTCAACCGATGAACGCATAACTGTTAGAGTTTACGAAGGACGGCGTGATGCCGTCCTTATTTATTATCCCCGGAGGTGAAAAATATAAGCAAGAATTACCCGACCAACAACGAGATCAGAGAGAAAGAAGTCAGAGTTGTGACCTACGACGGAGAACAGCTTGGAATTATGTCTTCGAAGGAAGCTCAGCGGATCGCTGATGAAAAAGAAATGGATTTAGTCATGATCGCTCCTACCGCCACTCCTCCTGTCTGTCGCATCATGGATTACGGCAAGTTTATCTATGAACAAACCAAGAAAGAAAAAGAGGCAAAAAAGAAGCAGCGCACGGTAGAGATCAAGGAAATCAGATTCTCACCAAACATTGAAGAACATGATATGACCACCAAGGCCAACAACGCACTCAAGTTCCTGAAAGACGGTGACAAGGTCAAGGTAACAATCCGATTCCGTGGGCGGGAAGCAGATCACAGCCATAAAGGCTACGATCTCATGAAAGAGTTTTTTGCCAAAGTCGAAGAATTCGGAACCATTGAAAAGCCAGCCACCATGGAAGGCAGAAATATGACAATGGTGATCACATCCAACGTAAAATAATCAATTCACAGGAGGAACCTTATCATGCCAAAAATGAAAACTCACAGAGGGGCTGCCAAGCGCTTTGGCAAAACCGGAACTGGAAAATTCAAAAGATCCAAGGCCTTCAAGAGCCATATTCTGACCAAGAAGTCAGCTAAGAGAAAGAGAAACTTAAGAAAGACAGGATATGTCTCCACTGCCCAGGAAAAAGTAATCAGAAGATTACTTCCTTACATTTAGAAGGAGGATCAAGATAAATGGCAAGAGTAAAAAGAGCGGTCAACGCAAAGAAGAATCATAGAAAAGTCCTGAAGCTTGCAAAGGGCTACTACGCCGGAAAATCCAAGCTGTTCCGTACAGCGAATGAAACCGTCATCCGGGCCCTGAGAAACGCCTATGTCGGCAGAAGACTGAAAAAGAGAGATTTCAGAAAGCTCTGGATCGCTCGTATCAACGCAGCGGCCAGATTGAACGGAATGACCTATTCCACGTTCATGAACGGACTGAAGAGAGCGGGAATCGAAATCAACCGCAAGATGCTGTCTGAGATTGCAATCCACGATCCTCAAGGATTTGCAAACCTCATTGCTCAGGCAAAGAGCGTAAGAGAAGCATAATACTTTTTTCAGAAGAGCCCATCCGGGCTTTTTCTGTTTTTTGGGAGGATTTTTTAAGTTAGACAGTTGTCGAACAAGAAGAAGTGATCGGAATATGATAAAATGTAAGCAGATTGTTTCAAAGGAGCATATTATGACCAATAATGACATTTTGCACGGTTTCCGTCGGGTGGGAGAGCAACCCTCCAAGGAAACAGGTTCGACCATTGTGTATTACGAACATGAAACCTCCGGTGCCCACCTGGTGCATCTTCAGAACGAAGATCCCCACATGGCTTTTGGCATTGGTTTCCGGACGCCGCCGGAGGATTCTACCGGTGTAGCCCATATTCTGGAGCACTCAGTGCTGTCCGGATCCCGAAAGTTCAAGACCAGGGAACCATTCATGGAACTGCTGAAAGGATCCATGAATACATTCCTGAATGCGATGACGTTTCCGGATATGACGATTTATCCCATTTCCTCCCAGAATCGCAAGGATCTGCGCAATCTGATCGATGTCTACATGGATGCTGTCCTGTTCCCCAGAATTCATGAAATGAAAGAGATCTTCCTGCAGGAAGGCTGGCATCATCATATTCTCTCACCGGATGAACCCATTACTTACAATGGCGTAGTCTACAATGAAATGAAGGGGGCGTATTCTTCCCCGGAGGCCAATGTAGCCATCCAGGTAGCACGCGCATTGAACCAGGGGACAACGTATGACCACGAATCCGGCGGGTACCCCTATGAAATCCCCGGGTTAAGCTATGAGGGCCTGAAGGAATTCCATACGAAATATTATCACCCATCCAACAGCATGATTTATCTGTATGGCGACATTGACCGGGAGGATCTGCTGCGGCTTCTGGATGAAGAATACCTCTGCCATTTCCAGCGGAAGAATCCGGACTCTGACCTGGTTTTAAAAGAACAGGAGCCTGGGATCAAACGCTTTGACTTTGAGTATCCCGCCGATGAGAATCAAACGGCGAAGGAGCACTCTTACCTGTCCTATGCTGTATCCCTGGGGCACGCTGATTCGGTGGATGACTATTTTATCAATACCATTCTCAACGAAGTGCTGATCCAGTCTGAGTCCTCACCGCTCAAACAAGCTCTGTTGGAGAAGGGCCTCGGCGAAGATTTCATGAGCCTGTCCGGGGATACCTATTACCTTGACTTTGGACTGGCAGCGAAGCACACGGCAGATGGCCGGCTCGATGAGTTTGTCGGTGTGATCGAATCAACCCTGAAGCACATGACGGAGCAGGGGATTGATGAGAAATTGCTGCTGGCCGCTTTGAACCGGACGGAATTCAAGCTGCGGGAAGCCCGCGGAACCCTGAAAGGCATCATCTACTTCATCAATGTCATGAGTGCATGGCGCTATGGCAATGATGCAGCCAGCTACCTCAACTTCGATGATGTGTTTGCCCGGATGCGTCTTGGCATGAAAGAAGGATTGTTTGAACGCATCATCCAGGTGCGGATTCTCAACAATCCGGTGAAGATCCTGGCGATCCATCGTCCCAAAGCGAACCTGTTCGGCGAACTGGACCGCAAGGTGGAAGAAGACCTGGCTGAGCTCAAGGCGGGCCTGTCCCAGGAAGCATTGGCAGATCTGATTGCAGAAAATGAGAAGCTGCTGAAATTCCAGACAACGGAGGATTCCAAGGAAGACAAGGCAACGATCCCTCATCTTGACCTGTCAGACATCGACCGACACATCCCCCATATCGAGGAGGAGAGTGTCCGTCTGGGCAATGCCGATCTGCTGTTCCATCCCTGGAACTCATCGGATATCAGTTATCTGACCGCTGCGTTCTCCATGGCACCCCTGGAACGGGAAGACATTGTCTGGGCCGGCTATCTGGCTGCTGTGCTGGGAATCATCGGAACTGACAAATATACGTACTCTGAACTCAATAATGAAATCAACATCTATACCTCAGGACTGCATTTCTCTCCCAGCGTATTTAAAAAACTGAGCGGTCCGGATGAATACGAAGCACGATTCAATGTCTACAGCTCCGCAATGGGTGACTACTACCCCAAGATGTTTGAATTCCTGGATGAAGTCCTTTTCCGGACGGGCTTTTCCGATAATAAGCGCCTGAAGGAAATTTTCCTGATGCTGCGGTCCAATTTGGAGTCCAGCTTCGACTTCCAGGGTCATACCATCGTCATGCAGCGCGTTGCCTCATTCTTCAATCAGGCATCCCGCTATCTGGAAGAACTCTCGGGCATTGATTTTTACGATCACCTGAATCTTCTGCTGAAGGACTTTGACGGCAACTCGGATCTGATCCAGACGAATCTTCGCCGCGTCGCCAAGCGCCTGTTCGGTTCTCAGGACCTGGTGCTGAGTCTGACGGGAGAACCGGAACGCAAGTCAGAACTGATGGATGCAGCTGCCGACTTTATCCGGAGACTGCCCCAGGGAAGTGCCCGGCCAGCGGTGCCGCTTGTCTTTGAACTGGGACATCGCAAGGAAGGACTGACCTCCGCCTCCGGAGTGCAGTATGCGGCGAAGGGGTACAATCTGAAAAAGCTTGGTTTTGAGTATACGGGAGAAATGGTTGTTCTGGCGTCGATTCTATCAATGGATTATCTCCACAACGCGATCCGTGCCCGCGGCGGGGCTTACGGAGCCGGAATTTCCATCGATCCGTTCGGCAATGCCGTTACGTATTCCTATCGGGATCCCAATCTGAGAAATACGGTCAATGTTTATGACGGAATGAGTGACTTCCTGCGCAATTTCGCACTGGATGAGGATGATGTCAAAAACTATATCATCGGTACCATGCCGCGGTTTAATCCACCTCTAACCGCCTCGGACATCAACACTCTGGTGCTGGCCCGGCGATTCTCTGGATCATCAGAAGCGGAAATCGAGAAGCGGATGAGCCAGGCCATTGATACGACAAAAGACAGCATCATGGCCAAAGCCCAGCTGATGGATGAGCTGATGAAACAGGATTATCTGTGCGTACTGGGCAGCCAGGACAAGATTAACCAGGAAAAAGATCTGTTCAGTGTGATTCGCCCCATCAAAATAAACCAGTAACAGAAAGACTGAAAGGACGAGTCCGATCGGGGCAGGGGAAGATCCTGATCCGAAGAATGACACGCAACGTATATTTAACAATCAATCTTCAAGAGAACAGTTGAACTTCTGATAAAGTCGGAGTATCCTTTGTTAAGAGACGAATCAGAACAATAACTTATAGAACCAGGTTGGCCCGTTGGACCGCTGCCTTGCGGCAGCGGTCTATTGAACGGCACAGATTAGACTTGAATTGAGGAATCACTATGACTTTACCAAAGAAAGTTTCATTGCCTAAAATGCTGAAGATAGAAATGAATCCAGTCCGGGTTCTGGCTATGGGCTTTGCCCTGGTCATACTGCTGGGAGGACTTCTGCTCATGCTGCCCATTTCCAGCCAGACTGGAACAGTGACCCCATTCATTGACTCCTTGTTTGTTTCCACCAGTGCGGTTTGTGTAACCGGCTTGGTTACAGTGGATACAGGAACCCACTGGACCTATTTTGGAAAAACCGTGATCATCAGCCTGATACAGATCGGCGGGCTGGGTTTTATGACCTTTGCCACATTAACTGCTGTCTTCATGGGCAAAAAACTGGGACTCAAGGAGCGCCTGCTGATGCAGGAAGCGTACAACGCCATGAACCTGCAGGGAATCATTAAGATGGTCCGGTATGTGGTTGGATTCACGTTTGGTGTCGAGCTGGCGGGAGCACTGATTCTGATGACGCAGTTCATTCCCATGGTCGGATGGGCAGAGGGGATCTATTACGGCATTTTCCATTCAATTTCAGCCTTCTGCAACGCCGGTTTCGATCTGATGGGGAACTTTGCCTCGCTGACTGGCGTCAATACCAACAAGATCATCCTGACAACGATCATGACCCTCATCGCGGTGTCCGGTCTTGGATTCTCAGTCTGGATGGAAATCTGGAACTTCAAGTCCATTACTCGGTTGTCACTCCACGCCAAGCTTGTCCTATCGACAACGCTGTTCCTGATTTTCGGCGGGGCATTGCTGTTCTTTGTCTTCGAATATTCCAATCCCGCCACCATAGGTTCCATGAGCTTCCTCGACAAGGTGACCAATTCCATGTTTGCGTCGATTACCCCGAGAACAGCAGGTTTCAATGCAATCTCCATCCCGGATATGTCCATGGCATCCCGCCTGCTGACCATCATCCTGATGTTTATCGGCGGATCACCCGGATCCACAGCCGGTGGTATCAAAACAACCGCCATCAGTATTCTGTTCCTGACCGTGCTTTGCGTCCTCAAGGGCCGCCATGACCCGGAAGCCTTTGGCCGCCGGATTGATAAGGACAGTGTGTTCAAAGCCTTTGCCGTGGTAGTCATTGGCTTGGGCATAGTATTCGGCGTGACGCTGGTCATGAGCTTCTTTGAGTCCGCTCAGGGAACGTCGATGGAAGCGCTGATCTTCGAAGCCACCTCCGCGTTTGCTACGGTCGGGCTGAGCGAGGGGATTACTCCAGATGTTCAATTTACCTCCAAAGCAGCTCTGATTGCCGGAATGTACTTTGGACGGGTCGGCCCCATCACAGTCCTCCTGGCACTATCCCGGCAGAAGACGCCGGCTCAGATCGCTTACCCGGAAGGGAAGATTCTGATCGGGTAAGAGTACTCAGGCAGAGCATCGTGTGTCCCGGTCAGACATGAAACGGGAGATATGAAACGGGAGATATTGAAGGAAAGTATAACAGATCAAAAAAACCCGATCGGGGATCGAGAAAAGCAACCCGCCATCATGCGGGATGAGAAAGGTGTTAAAGAATTATGGCAAAGCAATTTATCGTCGTCGGATTGGGCCGTTTTGGCATTTCCGTAGCAGAAACGCTCTCAGAACTGGGACATGATGTTCTGGCCATCGACAAGGATGAAAATGTCATTCAGGATATTGCCGATAAAGTGACCCATGCGGTCCAGCTGGATGCAACGGATGAATATGCCCTGCGCACGTTGGGAGTCCGTAATTTTGACGTTGCCGTCGTCACGATTGGTTCCAATATCCAGGCATCCATTATGATTACCTTGCTGCTTAAGGAAGCGGGTGTAAAATACGTCATATGCAAAGGCCAGTCAGAACTCCATAAGAAGGTTCTTTTGAAAATCGGGGCAGACCGGGTCGTGCTTCCGGAGAAGGATATGGGTTACCGGGTTGCCCACAATCTGGTTTCATCCAACCTGGTGGACCTGATTGAACTGTCCGATGATTACCAGATCATTGAGATGAATGCACCAGACAGCTGGATTGGCAGAACCATTAAGGATCTGGATGTTCGGGCAAACTATGGCATTACGATTTTGGCTCTGCGCAGCAAAACGGATGATATTAATATTTCTCCGACAGCGGATGTGGTCATCCCGCCGGAATCTGTCATTATTGCGGTCGGAACCAATGAAGACCTGCTTCATCTGGAGCACACGGTTCTTGCCGATGAAGACTAACATTACAAGTCTTCAGAATCCCAGACTGAGAGAGCTGCGAAAGCTCAAGGAGCGAAAATACCGGGAGCGGACGGGTACATTTCTGATTGAAGGACAGCGGTTTCTTAAGGAAGCGCTGCGCCAGCAGGTTGAAATTGACTGCGTTATCGTTCAGGATGAAATACTGCTGGAGGGACTGAATCTCAAGTCGGAATGTGAGATCCTGATCGTTCCGCCGGACCTGATGAAGGACCTGGCAGGCACGGTGACGCCCCAGGGGATCCTCGCTCAGACCCGAATTCCCGCTCCATCCTCAGACGCATTTGAGAAAACCAGCGGCCTGTGGCTGTATCTGGACGAGATTCGAGATCCGGGGAATCTTGGCACGATTATCCGAACTGCTCATGCGTTCGGCCTGGATGGTCTGATTCTGTCCAAGGGCTGTGCGGACCCTTATCAGGAAAAAGTATTGCGCAGCACCATGGGCAGCATCTTTCAGGTGCCCCTCATGCTGAATCAGGATACAGCATGGCTGAATCAGCGCCTGACCCAGGGAGCGACGCTCTATCTGGCTGACTTTCAGGATGCGGTTGAACTTCCGGCGGTAGATCCATCCGGCGCCAGCATTGTGGTTATTGGAAATGAGGCTCATGGCGTCAGCGACACCATTCGCGCGCTGCCTCACGTTACCGTCCGAATTCCCATGCCTGGCGGCGCTGAGAGCCTGAACGCGGCGGTGGCTGCTGCTCTGATGATGTACGATCTGAAAATCCGCTGAGCCAGTGGGTGGGATGAAGTGATTTCTAGTGGATACATTGCATTCAAACGGCCTTGGTATGGTGGAAATCATAGATCTGTGGACAACATCAGCCAAGCTCGGCTTGACATGCTATATTGGAGATCCGAATCGAATCAAATGGATCAAATGGATCAAATGGATCAAATGGATTATTGTCATCAAAACAGCCTGGATCGTCATTTTGACGATCCAGGCTGTTTTGATGCATCGTTGTCCGATTCATCATGTCCTTTGGCTTCCCGTCTGCCGGAATCCCTATGGTGTATCTGTCTCCCATCAAACCTTGATCCTTTGAGCAACCTACTTGACAAGGTCTCCGGTAAACGAATTGACTCCACCCAGGTCGAAAACCACCACATACTGTAGTTTCTTGAGCTGCTGGGCAGCAGCCGCCGAACGATTGCCGCTCCGGCAGTAGAGGAGAATGGTCTTGTTCTTGTCCGGGACCTGGGAATTAATGACTTTCTGGATGTCATTGAGTGGGATATTTAATGCTCCAGCCAGATGGCCTTCTGCATATTCCTGGGGTGTCCGCACATCGATGAGCACAGCCGCGTCGCCCAGATGCATCTGAAGATTAGGACCCAGGTTAATGGGGGCTAAAATGGTTGATGAGGTTTCTTTGATCAAGCGGCTGGAGATTGCAGTTGCCTGGGGCGGATAGGATTCCCGGATGGCATCCTGAATGGTGAACTCCACCAGTGCGCCGGGTTTGTAAGACAAAGACCCGGCAGTCAGTTGGATGCTCAGCATGTCATTGGTCAGGCGGTACAGTGCAGGAGCCTCTGTTACAAATACAGTGCCATTTGTCAGGATGACGCCCTGGATTGTAATGGTATTCTGTCCGCTGGCCGGCGCTGTCGTGCCGGCGGGCTGCGTGCTGCCGGTCGTTGACGGAGAGGGTTGAGCACAGGCAGTCAAGCCAAGGGACGTGAGCAGCAGGATCGACAGGAATCGGATTGCGGGATGGTTCAGGCTATTGATTTTCTTTAACATAATGGTTGTCTCCTTGTTGCATCGCAGGTAGAATTATGCTGACAAAATTGAGATCTTTTTACGGATTGACTGGCAGATTCTTGACTGGCAGATTCTTGACTGGCAGATTCTTGACTGGCAGGAGTCCTTCTGGATCCTTCATCGAGCCATTGACTTAATTTTATACCAGCATGAAAGATCTTCAAGCTTATTTTGGTAACAAAGACAGCGATGCCGATTGCGGCATCGCTGTTTGACTTTCGAAATATTCTTGACACCCGGAGGAATTACAGACAGGACATTGCTGTTGGAAAGACCTCGAGTAAGCGAAGGTCTGGTTCAGTACAGATAACGGAATTACTTATCCCGGATCTCGGCACCCGCAGCAGTCCGCAGCGTGCTGATGATCTGGTTCATCATGGCTTCAATGTCGGAAGCAGACAGCGTTTTCTCGTCCGATCCGATCCACAGGCGCAGGGTCAGAGACTTTTTCGCTTCAGGAATCTGGGTTCCGCGGTATTCTTCAATAAACTTCAGATCCCGAACCTGATCCTTGATCGCCTGCTCAATCTGATGCCAGGTGACCTGCTCATCGAGGAGCATGGAGAGGTCCTGTTCAACGAGCGGGTAGGTCGGAAGATGCCGGAACGTATTGTCACGGGAAGGATAAGGGATCATCATGTCAAAGTTCAGTTCAGCCAGAGCGGCATAAACCCGTTTGATTCCGGCGGCTTGGGCGGACTTCATGGAAAGAAGTCCCATGGAGCCCATGGTCTGGCCGTCACAGGTCAGATTCAGCCAGGCTTTGCGGTCGGCCCAGGCGGGCTGAGCTTCCCGGCTGAAGGACAACGGGAATGCCATGGCAACCCGGGGCAGATTCTCAAGGATGCCTTTCAGCTTGCGGAAGAGCCGTTCCGGATCATCTCCCACCAGGGCAATGCCCAGATGCTTTTCATGCACCGGGAGAACCTCTGAGGGGTCCGACGGACTGAATGTCTTGTCCTTGCGAAAGACCTGTGTCATTTCAAAAATCTGGAAGGACTCAACGTAGCGGCTGTTTTTTTCGATGGCTTCCAGAAGCCCGGGAATCAGGGAGTTGCGGATTCCGGCGGTTTCCGGCGAGGGTGGAGCTGACAGACGGAGCAAGTCCGACGGTTCTTCTCCGGCTGCCCGGACGTAGCTTTCATCAATCCAGGGGTAGGTAAAGACTTCCTGGAGACCGCAGCGGAAAGCCAGGTATTCCCGGGTCTGACGCTCCAGGTCCGGTTTCTTCTGGTTGACCGGCCCATCCAGAGAAATAGTGGGTGGAGTAAACTCAAAATTCTCATATCCGATCATCCGGGCCACTTCTTCCAGAACATCATCCCGCAGGCTGACATCGCCGGTTGCTCTCCAGTGTGGGACCAGAACCCGGAAGGATTCTCCGGCATCTTCAACGCTGAAGCCGAGAGGAGCCAGGGTGGCGCTCATCTGCGCTGTAGAAATTTCCTGACCCAGGCGGGTATTCAGGAAGGATTTTTGAACATCAATGACCGGAGCTTGGGTTGGATTGGGGTATTCATCATGGTATGCCACGATTCTGGCTTCAGGCAGAGTCTGGCTGAGAATGGACTGGAACACGCCCAGAGCTTCATCCACCCGCTGAGTGTTGATGGCTTTTTCAAAGCGCATGGAAGCTTCCGTCCGCAGTCCGTGAACCTGGGTGGTTTTGCGAATGCCGGTGGATTCGAAGGAGGCGACTTCGAGAATCATTTCGGTAGTCTGGGGCAGGATGGAATCGTTCAGTCCGCCCATGATTCCGGCCAGCCCCAGAGGATCTTTGGAATCGCAGATCAAAAGATCGTGTTCCTTCAGATCCAGGATCCGCCCGTCCAGCAGTTCTAAGGTTTCGCCGGGGCGAGCCGCGCGCACCTGAATTCCTTCCTTGACATGGGAATAGTCAAAGCCGTGGGTGGGCTGTCCGGTGGCCAGCATGACGTAGTTGGTCATGTCAACGATGTTGTTGATGGGACGCATTCCCACCTTCCAGAGCTTGAGCTGGAGCTCCCAGGGAGAGGGGGCGACTTCCAGATTCGTGATGTGGGTCGCGCTGTAGCGCATGCAGCGGCTGGGATCTTCGATCACAACAGGGAAGGAAGGAATTCCTTCGGACGGGGCAAACCGGGGGAGAGTCTTGAGGGGCATCTGGTAAATGGAAGCCAGCTCACGGGCCAGTCCATAATGCCCCCACAGATCAGGGCGGTTGGTCATGGATTTGTTATCAATTTCCAGGATGATGTCATCCAATCCCAGGATGTCAGCAATGGGCTGTCCCGGAACCGCGTCAAAGGCGGTAATGTCCATGATTTCGGTCTCAGCTTTTGGGGGGAGCAGTTCTTCCAGCCGGCCCACTTCTGAAGCACCGCAGATCATGCCGAAGGATTCCTCTCCGCGCAGCTTGCTTTTCTGAATGGCAACCGGTTCGCCTTCCCCGTGCCAGCGCACAAAGGAACCGGGCAGGGCTGCGACGATCATCTGGCCGGGGGCAAGGTTTGAACCGCCGCAGACAATTTGAACGGGTTCCCCGCGTCCGATGTCGGTCAGGACCAGACGCAGCCGGTCAGCCTGTGGGTGAGGTTTAACTTCCAGAATTTTTCCGGCCACGATGTGGTCCAGGCCGTCGGCCGGATTATAGGTGCCCTCCACTTCCACGGTCCGCATGGTGAGGTCGTAGGAGAGTTTCTCCATGGTCAGGTCAGCCGGCAGATCGACATATTCCCGGATCCAGTTTAATGATACTAACATATTGATTCCTCCTACTTGAATTGAGTCAGAAAGCGAAGATCAGCCGAATGGAACAGGCGGACGTCGTCCACGCCGTAACGCATCATGACGAGCCGGTCCAGACCGATATTAATATAGAATCCGGTCCACTCCGTGGGATCCAGTCCGGCACTGCGCAGTACATTGGGGTGGGGCACGCCGCCCGGCATGACTTCGATCCAGCCTACGTTCTTGCAGACCCGGCAGCCACTTCCGCCGCAAACCAGGCATTTCATGTCAATTTCAAAGCCGGGCTCTACGAAGGGGAAGAATCCAGCCCGCATGCGGACATCAACTTCCTGGCCGAAGACTTTCTCCAAAATGGTTTTTACCAGCAGTTTTCCAGAGGCGAAGGAGAAGTCGCGATCCACGATCAGGGCTTCGTACTGGAAGAAGGCCCGTTCATGCCGCGCATCCGTATTTTCGTTGCGATAAACCCGGCCGGGATAGACAAACCGGGCCGGCGCGCCGTGTTCCCGGAGATGGCGTACCGAACCTCCGGTCAGATGTGGCCGCAGACACAGGCGCTGTTCCGCTTCTTTATCCTCTGTCCCTTCCAGCCAGAAGGTATCCATGGATTCACGGGCAGGGTGGGAGGGCGGGAAGTTCATGTGGTCAAAGGCAAATTTCTCACTGGTAATTTCCACTTCCTCATATACATGGAATCCCAGGGAAAGGAACGCATCATTGAGGTCATAGCACATCTGAGTGATCGGGTGCAGTCCGCCCAGAACCGGCGCAATGCCCGGAAGCGTCAGGTCAAGTTCGTGCTCCATTACGGATCCCTGCGCGATGATTTCTTCTTCCCGGTTGGCAATCGCATCGCTCAATGCCGTTTTTACGACGTTTGCCGCCTGACCGACCGTTTTCTTTTCTTCCGGGGATAATTTCCCCAGTTCTTTCAGAATCCCCGTCAGGGAGCCTTTCTTGCCTAATACCGACTGACGCACCAGATTCAGCTCATCCACATTGGCGGCCTGAGTGATCTTTTGCAGTGCTTCCACTTTTAACTGTTCTAATTTTTCCAGCATCATTTTTCCTCCGTTTCAAAATTAAAAATCCCATGGAATAATCCATGGGACGAAGTTTCGCGGTACCACCCTGGTTGCAGAACTTTTCTGCCACTCATTCCCTTTTCACGGCGGGTTCCCGTCACAGACTACATATCACCTGTGCCACTGTTGGGATGAACTTCAATCAGCTCGATGCCTGGCAGGCTTTCAGCCCCTGACCTGCCTTCTCTGTCCGGCTCTTCTGCGGATCTACTCTTCCCATTCAAACGTGTTTACCTATCTATCATAAAGAAAAGGGTGAATTAAGTCAACGGAAAACAATAAGGTGGATGAATCGGTCGGATGAAGTGAAAAAGTTCAGTTCTTCCAACAGAGATATCAATGAATGGAACGGTGGAGGAAGATAGGGACAGCTGTTGAAAATCAGGAATACCATCTGATCAGGTGCGAATGAGTATATAATCGAATGAACTCTCGAATTGAGGCGAGACAACTCAGCAATACTTAATTTATCTGGTTTTATCCTCCGGATCACAAATCCAGCCAGGGTTTTCCTGTTCTGTGCAGATTACTTGGCGGACTTCTTACCGGTGAAATGAGGCTGTTGACTGATTATTCGGCGGTGAAATTATCGCGACCCGCCAAGTTAGCGAAATCGGTACAATCATTCTTCTCACAGCAGAATTGCGATTTAAAGGATCCATTCCTACTGACAATTAGTTCGATAATCTGGGAAATGTAAATTGTGGATTCCGGTATGGCAGAAGCCGGAGAGGAGCGATGACGATAGCAGAGCCGTGGATTCGGGAGATTGTAATAGTCTTTAAAATCCGTGTATAATTCATACAAAGACTATATCGCGCCTGGATTTATAATTTCGCAAAGATGATTTTTCATCATGCTGAGAAGCTTGTGAATCATATAATGAATTATCCGTCTGTGTTGCCGGAACAGCGATGTTTTTTCAATCGGTCAATCATGCCAAGGTTGTGATTGTGCTGCTTGTATCAACAAATTTGAGGAGGACAAGATAAATGCCTGAAAGTCTAATCCCATTTTCCAGACTATTAAACGACGGGGAAAAGGATGATTTTATTTCCATTAAATTCGCCGAATATAGCCCCATAATTACAGTTCAAGAGGAATACTGCGTGAATCCTGGCTGCAGTTGTACGGATGTGGTTCTCCGATTTTTTGAAATGTCTGACGAAGGAAAGCCCATTAATGAGTTGTTTTTATTAAGGTTGGACATGAGTACCTGGAAAGTTACTGGGAAGACAATTCTCAACAAAACGATAAAAGCTGAACAAATGATTCAGGAATTTGAAGCTGACATTGACCAACTGAAGTCCAAGTTGCTGTCACATTATGTGCGAGCTAAAGAATATGGAAAAAAGAATTATTTAGATTACATTTCTGGCAATACGATAAAGATGATCCTGGATGGAGATATGGTAACATACGCTGAGATTTTTGGCGGTTTAGACTATGATAATTTTAAATTTGCATGGAATGAAACGGAGAAGTGGACTTTTGATGACCAGTATTGTTCAAATCCAAAATGTCTATGCAATGAGGTCGTGCTGTCATTCTATAAAATTAATTTATCTAAGCAAACACAGGAGCCAGAGTTTGCTGTCAGAATGAATTTAAAAAATTTCAAATATAATGTTGAGTATAATAATAATGAACAAAATCAGATTTCTGAGATCATTTCATTCCTAAAGGGGAATAAGCCAGAGGTCATTAAGGCTTTACGGAGTAGATACAATGAGGTTAAGCGTGCTTCAAAAGAAATAATTAAGAAATCAGCCTCGAAAGAAAAAGAAGAAGCGCTGCCTAATGTAAAAATTGGGCGAAATGATCCCTGCCCATGCGGAAGCGGTAAGAAATATAAAAAATGCTGCGGAAAATGAAAATAAGGGAAAAACTGACTTATTCAGTTTCTTCGTGATGAAACCACATGCCTGGGGCACTTTCAATATAAATTTTTGCTGGGTTTGGCTAGGGAACTGCAGTCGTCAGAGAGTGTGAAACGGCATGTCACCGCCAGTACACCGAGAGAGGAGAGTTCCCAACTCGAGACTAGCATCCCTTGGGAAGACCGGGTCGAGCTAATACGCTGCCAGGATTTTCAGGCACATGCGACGGATCGACGTGCGAGACTTTTTTTCTTTGAAACATAACAAGCATCAAACGACTTGACTGGATATTAATCAAACGATTGATGCTTAATCTTTGTTTCATTCAACTAACAATCTTTGTCTTGGGAATGCGAATTCTTGCGGTTTTATAAAGAATGTGCTCCCAATAAGTCGTTATCGCTCAGAGCGAGGTGATAATGAATCGTAACAGCATTTATGTGGGTTTACGAGCCGAAAGCGAGGAAATGACAAACCGGGAAACATAAACCTCAAAAACCAGGGGCTGCTTATGGTTGATGTCTTAGGATTCAGGTGGCGAAGGAGCCTGTTCAGTCAATGGGTGATCATCATCCTCGGGATGGAGCACTTCATCGACAATAAGGGTTTCAAAGGTTCCTCCGGCCGGAGTGACCAGTTCGAGAAATTTCAGGGCTTCGATGTCTAGCCAGGCCTTGCTGATTCGGAAGGTCTTCTGTACTTCGATGGCATGGCTGAATTTTTCGGCTAACCCATGATCCCTGACGTGGGCTGTATTGTCCACATAGATTGCCTGATCAAAGGACTGCTCCGAGGCAATGGATCGAAGGTGACGTAAGAAGGCCAGCGCCGGTTCCTGTTCGGCAAAAGCTGCGCTGAAAATAACGGGCTTGGGATCAGTCAGATCCTCTCCGGCTTCCTTCAGGTCGAACAGTACCATTTCATTGATCAGTCGTACCTTCGTGCGATCGGATGGCATCAGTTCATGGAACGCGGTCCAATCCGTGTCATCGAGGGTCTGGAACTGTACGCTGCCCGACAAAGTTCGCTTCAGCCAACGTTGCAGTTGATGGACCTGCGCCTCTGTTTTGCAGTAGAGCAGGATAGTAAGTGTTTTTTGGGCCGGATCCTGCCGGCTGCCGGCCAGAAGAATGGCATGGTTATTAGAGAACAGAGCCAGGCGGTGATGCAGCGGTTCAGGATCAGCCGCTGACTCCAGATCTGACAAAGTCACCCGGCAGAGGCGTTGGTAGTGTTTGATCGGGAAGGTATCCTGGAGAAACGGATCCACCCGATGAATGGTGCCATTCTGCTCAAAGCGCATGAGTGATCCATGGCGCCGGACACTGTACTGACGCAAAAGCAGAACTACGGAGCTGAAAAAAATGCCAGCCAGCAGAACAATAATCACAAACAGAGGCAATGAACTCTGCCAGGTACGAATCAGAAGCTCAACGATCCCGTACAGGATACCCAGCAGAAGAATACATAAACTCAGGATCAGCAGGCTTTTCAGATAACCCTGATCGAGCAGGAAGATACTGCTGAAAAGCAAGCAAAATCCGATGCCAACGATCCAGACTGCCTGATAGGCATGGCCCGGGAACGGTGAATCGGTTCGAATTCCGCCGAAGATGATCAGACCGACAGAAAGAAGCATTGTCAGACTGGCGATGAAAATCCGCAGGATGCGAGCCGGGCCGGTCAGCTCAAGCAGATTACCCGGCTGGTTCACGGTGTAAGTCATGGATTTATATTTTTGATGGGTCTCATAATCAACGCCGCAAATTGGGCGGGTTTTCATGCCCTCCTGGTTCCTTCGGATTTCTTCCAACGCGATGGGCGTCTCCCCGGTTAACTGGTGGGTAATCCATCGATCTGCAGCCGGGGGAAGAAACAGCATCAGTGGAATAAATACGATATTGGTGATGGTCGTTGAACTGCTGTCACCCAGAAAGGTGGGAAGAAGGTGATTTAAGTCAAGCACTAGCGAAAACCCGATGCCAAGCAGCAGCAGAACCCAGTAGAGGAGCCAGCGGATCCCCTTGGCCAGACCGAATATTCGATAGATCAGCGCAACCATCACGGTGCCTGTTCCCAAAAACAGAAGAGCTCCACGGATCAGGGTGTCATCGGTAAAGAGCCAGCCGGATCCCGCCAGTGCGAGGGAACTAAGGATCAGGAGCAGTGCCCAGGGCGTTCTTTTCTGTTCAAGTTTTTGTAGCATATATCAATTACCTTTCAAGCGTGTTGCGGTCGAAATTCAGATACCTGCACCCAGCAGGCGGAAGACCTGGGGGAGAGATCCGTCACTTTGGAAATCCAAATAAGATCAGACGGTGTTATTTAGGCCGGGAGTGGAAGTTCAAAGAAACCGGAAGTCCATGTGGTACTCCTTTTAGAATAATTGAAGCCTTTGTGGTTTACAAGGCGAATCACCGAAGAAAGCTTAGGAATCACCAAATCAGCTCGCGGGGAGAGCTTTGGGATCACCAAATCAGCTCGTGGAGAAAGCTTAGGGATCATTAAGGTGAAGTGATGAAGGGGGTCTTTAAATTTCGCTAATTCCTGATCCTTGGGTGCGGACAGGCAAAAAGACCGGTCAGTTTCCTGAATTTCAGCTGTGGAATGCAGCTGATTAATTAAGGAAGTTCATTGAAATCAAAAGGTACTGTATAGTATGATAAGGATACATGAAAATCGGATCCCGTCGAGCGGGACGCAAAGCGACCCCGGCCAAATTGCGGGGATCGCGGATTCGAAGCGATCAGGAGGAGGAAGACGAGATGAACAAGGTGACGGTGAATATCCAGGGATTGGATTACAATCTGGTCGGAGAAGAATCAGAAGAACATCTTCAGCGTATCGGAACCATTGTCGATGAACTTCTGGGCACCATGCTGAAGTCCAACCGTAAACTGAATACATCCACTGCAGCCATCCTGACCTCCTGCAATCTGGTTGATGAAAAACTCAAGCTGATGGAACGGATCGAGGCATGGGATGAGGTTCAGGCGAAGGTCGAGGCTGAGAAGGAAGATCTGCGCCGACAGACGGACCTTTTGACCACCCAGCTGGCAGAAAAAGATCAGGCCCTGGCTGCGGCTTCTGACCATGAAGCGGAACGGCTGAAGGAAAAGGACGAGGAATTCCGCAAACTTCAGACAGAAATGACGCTGATGCAGGAATCCGTGAAGGAATACCGAGATGACAATGAACAGTTGTCCAAGTTGAACAAGGAACTGAAATTTGAACTTCAGTCCTACAAATACAAGGTGCTGGATCTGCAGAACAAGCTGTTTGAAAATCAGATCACACCGTCGAAAGACAAAAAAGACGGCACGCCCCGTCCGACCAAATAACGGTCAGGGGAGAGCTGGTTTTATCGACGGGGAATGAGCCAAAACTACAGGGGACGTAATGACGGCCCCTGTTTCGTTCTTTTTGTGCGTCAATTCGTGATATACTTATTCCATATGAAGAAATGAGGCAATAGCGATGAATCCTGAATTATTGAGTCCGGCGGGAGACCGCGATGCGCTGGACGCGGCGCTGAAAGCCGGAGCTGATGCCGTCTATCTGGGCGGCCCGCGCTTTTCAGCCCGTGCCTACGCCACAAATTTCACCGACGAGGACCTGGCTGAGTCGATCCGCCAGTGTCACCGGCTGGGTGTCAAATTATATATCACCATCAATACGCTGTTGAAAGACAGCGAACTTTTTGATGCCTATGAATATGCCGTTAAGGTATGGAATATGGGCGTCGACGCGATTATCATCCAGGATCCCGGACTGATCGCACTGCTGCGTCAGTTTCATCCAGCCATTGAACTGCATGCTTCGACTCAGATGACGGTCCACAATAAAAAAGGGGCGGATCTGATGGCCGGCAAGGGATTGACCCGTCTGGTTCTGGCCCGGGAGCTGACACTTGATGAAATCCGGGAAATTTCGGCAGATCATGAGACGGAAGTGTTCATTCATGGCGCTCTGTGCATCAGCTACTCCGGAAAATGTCTGATGTCCAGCATGCTGGGCGGTCGGTCCGGCAATCGCGGACGCTGTGCCCAGAATTGCCGGATGGAATACGAACTGACCGATGCGGAGGGGAAAACCCGAGCTCAGGGCTATTTAATGAGCCCTAAGGATCTCAGTACGTTGGATGTGATCGAGGACCTGGTTCGTACCGGGACGTCCTCTTTGAAAATCGAAGGTCGGATGAAGCGGCCGGAATATGTCTATGAAACAGTCACCCAGTATCGCCGGGCATTGACCGGTCAGACCTGGAACCATGACGGCATTACCCAGCTGTTCAACCGGGAAGGGTTTAACCATGCCTTTCTCCTGGGAAACGACGGCCGGGATATGATGGCGTTCCATTCCCCGCGCAATTCTGGGGTCGTTCTGGGGCGGGTCCGGCAGGGTCAGATCCGGCTTCAGACCGGGCTCAGTCTGGGTGATGGTCTGGCCAGCGGCGACTCGGGCTTTATCGTAACAAAAATGAAGCGGGGGGAAAAGGAAGTCCGGGATGCTGCCCCGGGCGATACCGTAGAGATCTATCCCAAACACTACCGTGACGGGGATCTTCTCATGAAGACCAATGACGCGGCGCTGATGAAGGACATCCAGGCCAAACTGCGCCAGAAGACCGCAGTCAGCTTTCCCATCCGTCTGCGGGCAGTGTTCCGCCCCGGCGAGAAGCTACTGCTGCGCGCAGACTATGGATCCCATTTCATCGAGGTGACCGGTGAGGTCGTGGAAGCTTCCGAAAATCAATCATTATCCAGGGAACGCCTGACTGAAAACCTCGCCAAAACCGGTGGAACGCCTTTTATTCTGGAAACGTTAGATCTTGAGTATGAGCCAGGCTTCCTTCGGATTTCCTCAGTCAATGAGCTGCGTCGTCAGCTGCTGGCTGACCTTGAGGAAATTTCGCTCCAGATCCGACGAAACCTGACATGCGTCAGCCGCGCAGACCTGGAGGACTTTTTTGCACAGCGGGCAAACGCCCGGTCAAACGGGTTCTTCAGCCTGCCGCCTCATTTGGTCGTAATTACCAGCAAGGAGCAGCTGCTGGCTTGCCGGGAAGTCCAGGGTCAGGGGACAGAACTAACACCAGTTCTGTATTTATGGCATCGGCAGGAAGGCAGTCTTGATTTTTCGGATGCCAGAGCGCTGGATGAAGCAGGCATCCCTTACTGGATCAAGCTTCCTGAGATCCTGAAATCAGAGTTTGAGGCAGTCATGGCGTCCCTGACCCGACTGGAACTTATAAGCGGCATCCTGACGGATAATTACGGTGTTATGGAGCATTTGAAAAACCTGCCGCTTACTCTGGTGGGTGACTATAAGCTCAACCTTCTCAACTCTTACGGCCGCCTCCTGTTCGAGGAACTTCAGGGTGTAACAGCCAGTGAAGAACTCAATTACAGCGAGCTGATCGGCTTGAAGGATAAATCGGACCATTATGTCGTTCTGTATGGACGAACTGAATTAATGCATTCAGAATATTGTCCCATCGGCGCGACGGTCGGCGGACGGACCAGAACAACAGCCTGTTCAGTGCCATGTCAGACGATAAATTTTTCCCTGACTGACCGAAAAGGGGAACGTTTCCCGATCCTGACGGATCGCTTCTGCCGCAGCTATATCCTCAACTGTAAGACCAAGAACAACCTGGATCAGCAGAAGATCCTGAAAAGTCAGGGTTTTTCTCATTTCCGCTGCGATCTGACTACTGAAAGCTACGAGGAGGCCAAGGCAGTGATGCTTGCCCTGACGAAAGGGGAGAGTTATTTTCTGTCGGCCCATACCCGAGGCCACTACAAGCGTGGCGTGGAGTAATATTTTATGAATCAAAAAAGTCTGGAAAAACTGGAATTAAACAAAATCAAAGAAGAAATCAAAAAAAGCGCGGTGTCATCCGCAGGTCAGGACCTGATCGAAGCACTGGCTCCATTTGACAACATTGAACTGGCACAGCGCGCTTTGAATGAAGTCGAGGAAGCGCTGCGGCTGATTTCCATCAAGGGCAGTGCGCCTTTTGAGGGCGTGTTCGATGTGCGCGATGCCATCAGCCGGGCGGGAAAAGGCGGCGTCCTTAATCCTGGCGGACTGCTCCGGATCAGCAATATTCTCCGCAGCAGCCGACTGTTTTTACGCTATATCAAAACGGAAGAATATGATGCGGCCAGCCTGAGGGATCTGACCAGCGGAATCACGCCGCTGCAGTCCCTGGAGGAGGAAATTGCCGATGCCATAATCGGCGAGGACGAAGTGGCGGACCGCGCTTCACAGAAACTGTATTCAATCCGCCGTTCGATCAAAGAAAAATCAGCATCGGTCAAGGATAAAATCCAAAGTCTGGTGCGCGCCAATTCAAAGTACCTGCAGGAAGCACTCTTTACCGTACGGGGTGACCGGTACGTCATTCCGGTCAAAGCCGAACATAAGGGCAGCGTGCCCGGACTGGTTCATGACCAGAGCGCTTCGGGTCAGACCCTCTATATCGAACCAATGAGCCTGGTCAATCTGAATAATGAAATCAAGGAACTCATGCTGCAGGAAAAGGCCGAAGTCGACCGGATTCTGCGCGAACTGTCCGGAAAAGTAACGAATCATCATGGCGCGGTTGCCCGCAATGCAGCCATCATTTTTGAGCTGGACAGCATTTTTGCCCGGGCCAAGTACGCGTCACGCATTGACGCGATGAAGCCGGAAATTCGGCAAGATGGTACATTTCATCTGATCAGTGCCCGACATCCCCTGATTGCGCCAAAAGAGGTCGTGCCTTCCACGATCTACCTGGGAGCTGATTTTACCAGTCTGGTCATCACCGGACCCAATACGGGCGGTAAAACAGTGACGCTCAAAACCGTCGGCCTGTTACACGCCATGGCCTTATCCGGGATCCTGATCCCGGTGAATGATCATTCCCACGTCTCCTTTTTTCGGGAAATCTATGCGGACATCGGCGATGAGCAGAGCATTGAGCAGAGCCTGTCGACGTTCTCCAGTCATATGACGAATATCGTCCGCATCATGAATAAGGCAGACGAAGACAGCCTGTGTCTGTTCGACGAACTGGGAGCCGGAACAGACCCGACCGAAGGAGCAGCCCTGGCTATGGCGATTCTGGAAGAGCTGCGGGAGCGCAGCTGCCGGGTTATCGCCACGACACACTATTCAGAACTCAAAGCCTATGCGCTGAGAACATCAGGGGTTGAAAATGCCTCGGTGGAATTTGACGTCAATTCATTGAAGCCGACCTACCGGCTCTTAATCGGAGTCCCGGGAAAATCCAATGCATTTCTCATCAGCAAACGGCTGGGCCTGTCCGATGAGGTCATCGACAAAGCGAAGGAACTGATTTCAGAGGATACCCTGAAATTTGAGGATCTGATTGAAAATCTGCAGCGATCCAACCTGAGTGCCCGGCGCGATGCGCAAAAGAGCGAAGCTCTGCGGCGGGAACTGGAGGAGAAGGAACAAAAGCTGGACGAAAAACTCAAGGGCATTCAGACCCAGCGGCAGCAGCAGCTGGACGAAGCACGCCGTGAAGCCAGAAATATCCTGCGTCAGGTGAAAGACGAAGCTGATGAAATATTAAAGAGCATTCGCAAACTGGAAACCCAGGGCATGTCCGGAAATATCCGGCAGGAACTGGAAAAGAACCGGCAGCGGCTCCGGGATACCCTGGAATTGATTGAATCCGATCAGACCGGGGAAGAGACGTCGGGAGAAGTCAGCTCCAACGTAAAAAAACAGCTGAAGCCAGGCGCGGAATTTATGCACCGGGGATTTGGTCAGGTCGTATCGATCCTGAGTCTGCCCGATGAGAAAGGCGATCTGATGGTTCAGGCCGGCATCATGAAAATGAAAGCCAATGTCCGGGACCTGGAGATCACGAAAGAAATGAAGAAAGAAGCCAAGGCGGCCCGCCGCCAGGTTAATCTGAACCTTAGACAGGTGGCATCCTCGATTGATTTGCGCGGCCTGGACGCAGAAGAGGCGGCCTACCGGACGGATCAGTACCTGGATGAAGCCGCGCTGGGCGGCTTGAATGAAGTGACCATCATTCACGGCGTGGGAACCGGAGCGGTCAAGAATCGAATCACAGGTCTTCTGCGCAAGCATCCTCATGTCAAGAAGAGCCGCCCCGGTGAATACGGGGAAGGCGGCATGGGCGTGACCATCGTCGAGGTGAAATGATGAAAATATTGGTCAGTGCCTGCCTTCTGGGAGAAGCGGTTCGCTACGACGGACGGTCTAGCCCGGTCGATTGGATTCAGACGCTGGCAGCCCAGCATGAACTCATTTCCTTCTGTCCTGAGGTGGAAGGCGGTCTGCCCGTTCCGCGGGAAGCCGCTGAACTGACCCGTGATGCCAGACTGGTGCTTGAAACAGGTGGCGGCGGCGTCTTAACAAAAACGGGTTCGGATGTGACCGAAGCTTTTGTAACCGGTGCCCGGGCAGCACTGGTCTGTTGTCGGAAATATGGGGTCACCGTCGCTCTGCTCAAAGAGAGAAGTCCTTCCTGCGGCAGTCATGCTGTCTATGATGGAAGTCATACCGGAAGGCTTATCCCAGGTGCCGGACTGACAGCAACACTGCTCGAAGAGAACGGCATCAAAGTCTTTTCAGAAAACGACCGAGATCAGCTGCAACAGTTCGCAAGTTCTTCGAAGGAGTAATACCTGGATCGAAGTAGGAACTCAATAGGGTTTCAGGAAAGGTTTCAGGAAGATTAAATAAGTGATCACAGTCAAGATTACAAAAGAGAATTTAGTGAGGATCACTGCATGCTGGGATAAAGCAAGAAAATTAAAAAGTGAATCGAAATCAATAAATCATAAGAATTCCATCAAAAAAATATATTGGAAAGATGCCAGACTCTTTGTCTGGTCAGGGAGGAACTATGAATCATCAGGAAATCAGAACCAAAGCCAGAGAACTGCTGAAACCTTTCTGCCGGGTCTGTCCCGAATGCAACGGGGTTGCCTGCCGCGGTGAAGTGCCTGGCATGGGTGGTAAAGGAACCGGACGGGCTTTTATGAATAATTATGACGCGATCAAGAAAATCAGCTTAAACATGAAAGTGGTCCATGGAGTGAAAGATCCCGATCTGAGCTGTCAGATCTTCGGAGAAACGATGTCTCTTCCTGTGATAGCGGCACCCATGACAGGAACTCAATATAATATGGGGGGCAAGATGACCGAGCCGGAATTTATCCGGGAGCTCATTGAAGGCTGTCATCTGGCGAATATTCTGCCATCGCTGGGGGATGGCGAAACCAAGAATCTCTTGATGGAAGGTATCCACACGTTAAATGAATTGAATCATAAGGGACTGGTGTTCATTAAACCCTGGCTCAACGAAGAGCTGAAAAGCCGCATGAGCATGCTCAATCCGGAACTGACTCCAGCCTTTGGCACGGATCTGGATGGATGCGGGCTGGTATTCATGAATAAAAATGGAATGGGAGTGTATCCTAAATCAGAGGCGGAGATCCGGGAAATCAAAAAAGCTTCCCGCATGCCGTTCATCATTAAGGGCATTATGACGGTGGAGGATGCCATTGCCTGCTACAAGGCCGGAGCGGATGCCATCGTCGTGTCCAACCACGGGGGACGGGTACTCGACTGCGCCCGGGGAACAGCCGAGGTGCTTCCGGAAATCGCCAGCAAGCTGAAAGGCAAGCTGACCATCCTTGTCGATGGCGGAATTCGGGACGGAGTGGATGTCTTTAAGATGCTCGCTCTGGGCGCGGATGCGGTCCTGATTGGCCGTCCCTTTGTTACCTACGCGTTTGGCGGCGGTCGGGACGGTGTTGCCCTGTATGTGGAAAAGCTGAAAGCGGAGTTAAAGAGCACCATGCTTCTGACGGGGGCAGCCAACCTTCAGGAGATCACATCCGAAAAGATACATTTACATAATAATTAATATTGGAAATTACAGGCAGAAATACATAACAAAGAGGGAAGGAGATCCTGTTTGATTACAAGATTTGAACAGATGAAAGAGGTCAAGCTGAGCCGCCCGGCGGTTTTAGCCGTAGCTGCCGCCGAGGACGAACCGGTGATCGAGGCGGTTGTAGCAGCGAAAAAGCTGGGATTGGTCAGACCAATCCTGTTTGGAGACGAACAGAAGATTCGGGAGCTGCTGGGTTCAGAGACAGAGATTGAAGTTGTGGCAGCCGCGACTCCGGAGGAGTCGGCTCACCTGGCCTGTCAGGCTGCTGATGAGGGTAGGGCGGACATGATTCTGAAAGGGCTTTTAGAAACCAAAACATTGCTGAAAGAAGTTCTGAATAAAGAATTTGATCTGCGTCGTTCACCCGTTCTGTCTCATGTAATGATCTATGATATTCCAACCTACCACAAACTACTGCTGACAACTGACGGCGGAATGGTCGCCTATCCGACACTGGAACAGAAGGTGGAAATTCTCCGGAATGCGGTTCAGGTTGCTCATAAGCTTGAGATTGAATGTCCTAAGGCAGCCTGTGTCTGCGCAGTGGAGAAGGTCAATGAGAAAATGCCCTGCACAGTGGATGCCAGAGCATTGGAAGATATGAATAAAGCCGGTGAATTGACCGGCTGTGTTGTTCAGGGTCCCTTGGCATTGGACAATGCAATATCCAAGGAAGCGGCCGCGCATAAGGGGATTACCGGTGAAGTTGCCGGCGATGCCGACATCATCTTGGTACCGACCATCGAGGCCGGCAATATCATGGGCAAAACCCTGAGCTACTTTGCCAATGCGGTAAATGCCGGAATCATCATGGGTGCCAAGGTTCCTGTTCTGCTCGTTTCCCGGGCCGACAGCGCCGAAGCAAAACTGTATTCCATCCTGCTGGGCGCTCTGGTCAGCCAGGATACCAAGTAGGCGTTCCCCAAGCCCACCGTCCAGACAAACCGACACGCAGCAACATCAAACACATTGTAAAAATGAACAGAAGATCTGCCGGATTTTAAGGAAATCCGGCAGATCTTCTGTTATTGATCATTGTTTTAGACCAGTGCAGGCTTATGGAATATGGAATCACCTGCTGGCCACCTTCGTCTGGTTAAACTACGACAAGGATATTTTCCACCTTGGGATCTTCCGTGCCTTGGACGTAGAGTCCGGTTTTCTTCAGATCTTCGACGTAGTTGACAATTTCTTCTGTGATGACTTCTCCGGGGCAAAGGATTGGGATTCCCGGCGGATAGGCCATCAGGAATTCTCCGGATACTTCACCCACGGATTCCTTGAGCGGAACCGAGGTCTTGTTGCCATTGAACGCTTCTCTGGGAATCAGGACCTGTTTGGGGATGGGCGGGATATCCAGGAAGTCTGCCTTGCGGGTATTTTCGTTTATGTATTCTTTGGAGATCTCGCGCAGCGCGTCGAGCAGTTTATCCATATTCTCCCGGGTATCGCCGAAGGAGCCGACGGCCAGAACGTTATACAGGTCAGACAGTTCCATCTGGATGTGATACTTGTTGGAGAGGATCATATCCAGGTCAAAGCCGGTGATGCCAAGATCACGGCAGGTGATGCAGATTTTGGTGGGATCGATGGCATAGACACCGGGCTGACCGAGAAGTTCTTCACCGTAACAGTAAAAGCCGGGAATCTTGTTGATTTCCTGTCGGACATAACCGGCCAGTTGGATTGCCTGATCCAGCAGTTCCTTGCCCTCCAGAGCAATTTGACGGCGGGAGGTATCCAACGATGCCATCAGGATATAGGAAGGGGAAGTGGTCTGCAGCAAGTTCATGATCTGCTGTACGCGGGCAATGTCAACATACTTGGTTCGGACATGAAGGAGTGATCCCTGAGTCATGGCGCCAATGATCTTATGAGTGGACTGGGAGCAAAGATCTGCTCCCGCTTCCATTGCACTCATGGGCAGCTTCTCATTGAACTTAAGGTGCGGTCCGTGGGCTTCATCCACAATCAGCGGAATGTCATAGCTGTGTACAATCTCAGCGATCCGTTTCAGGTCCGTGGATACGCCGTAATAGGTGGGATTGATGATCAGGACAGCTTTGGCATGAGGATTTTCCTTCAGGGTCTCTTCTACCGTTTCGGGCAGAACGCCATTGGCAATGCCGAGGTTTTTATCCAGTTCCGGCTGCATGTAGACGGGCACGGCACCGGAAAGAATGATGCCGGCAGTGACTGACTTATGTACATTGCGGGGGACGATGATGGTATCGCCGGCTCCCACGACGGACATAATCATGGCCTGGATGGCACCGGATGTTCCGTGGATCGAAAAGAATGTCGCATCCGAACCATAGGCGTCAGCAGCCAGGGCCTGAGCTTCTTTAATGGGACCGGTGGGATGATGCAGCGAATCCACCAGCTTGAATACCGTAACGTCTATTTTGAACGGGTTTTCCCCTATGAACTTTTTGAATTCAGCATCGATTCCCTGGCCCTTTTTATGCCCCGGGACGTGAAAGGGAATCGTATCCCTGGCAACATACTCCATCAGAGCATCAAATAGCGGTGTCTCATCTTGGTTGAGCTTATACACCTGGTCGCCACCTTCCTTTAATCTATAAATAGTTGGCCATACCACCGCTTCAGACCGCCCAGGCGGAGAAAGCGATGTTTGCCAGAGCCGCACAGGTTCTGCGGGTGAACGTATTTATTCTACTTGATAAATCCATTGAATTCAATGGATTTAATTTTAAGCGATTTTTCAGCGGCAGGTGTAAAAAGTTCTTTAAAAGGAAGCTGGTTTCGGAGCGGTTCGATAAAAAACAGGTATAATGAATGAAAGATAATTGAAAAGCAACCAATCGATGATTTGACAGGGGGAATATCCATGGAATATCGGAAAAAATATGAATCCTGGCTCAGCGATGAGGCCATCGGAGCGGAATATCGGGAAGAACTCAGTACTCTTACCGATGAAAAAGAGATCGAGGACCGGTTCTACCGGGAACTGGAATTTGGCACTGCCGGACTGCGTGGCGTACGCGGAGCCGGAACCAACCGGATCAATGAACATACTGTGGGCAAAGCAACGCTCGGACTCGCCCGGTATTTAACCAGACAGAATGGTCAGGCCAGGATTGTCATTGGGTATGATTCCCGGATCAAATCCACCGAGTTTGCCCGGATCTCGGCGCAGATTCTGGCTCATCAGGGGCATAAGGTTTATTTGTTTGATTCGCTGCGGCCTGTGCCGCTGCTGTCCTTTGCCATCCGATACCTGGGCTGTGATTCAGGAATTGTCATCACGGCTTCGCATAATCCGGCCGAATATAACGGATATAAGGTCTACAGCTCCTATGGCGGACAGGTCACGGATGAAGAAGCTGCCGCAATCCTGGCAGAGATTGAAGGAGTATCTTCCTACGGGGAGATTCAGGTCAAAGACTTCGACACGGCTCTGGCGGATCAAAGCATCGAAATCGTGGGTGAAAAAGTAGACCGGGCGTATTATGAATCCATCAAAACGCTGTGCATCAAGAAAGATTTAATTCAGGATCGGGCGGGCGAGCTGAAAGTTATTTATACCCCGCTGCATGGTTCGGGCAATGTCCCGGTGCGGACAATTCTGTCTGAGCTGGGCTACTCCCAGGTCCATGTCGTGCCGGAACAGGAGCTGCCCGACGGCCGCTTTCCCACGGCGCCGTATCCGAATCCGGAAAACCCGGCGGTCTTTGAGCTGGCCTTGAAGATGAATGAAACCATTAATGCGGATCTCATATTCGGTACGGATCCGGATGCGGACCGGCTTGGCGTAGTGGTTATCGAAAAGGATGGCAACACACGGGTCCTGTCCGGCAATCAGACCGGCATGCTGATCACCAGCTACATGCTGAAAGCATTGAGCGAAGAAGGCCGGCTGCCCGACCACGGAGTGGTGATCAAGACCATCGTCACCACGGAAAGCGTCCGGCGCATCGCTGCCAAGTATGGGGTTGAAGTGATGGATGTCCTGACCGGATTTAAGTATATCGGAGAAAAAATCGAAGAATTCCTTGAAACGAAATCCCATCAGTTCATTTTTGGATTTGAGGAGTCCTTTGGTTATTCGCTGGGAACCTATACCCGCGACAAGGATGCCGTTGTAACCGCTATGATGGTATGCGAAATGGCCTTGTATTACAAATCGAAGGGCATGACGCTCTACGATGCTCTCATGGATGTCTATGAGGAATTCGGTTATTTCCGAGAAGGACTGATGTCCTATACCAGAAAAGGCAAGGAAGGCTCGGAAGAAATTCGGGCATCTCTTGATTATTTCCGCACGCTTGATTTGAAAGAGCTGGGCGGCATCCAGGTCGTGAGCAAACAGGATTTTCTCACGTCAAAAGAAATGCTGGCAGACGGTACAGTCAGAGAACTGACGCTGCCGCCCTCCAATGTCATCAAGTTCATGCTGGCGGATGACTCCTGGTTTGTCATTCGGCCCTCCGGTACCGAGCCGAAAATGAAGGCCTATGTCGCCGTACGAGGCACATCGCTTGAAGATGCCCAGCAACGGCTGACTGATTTCACCGCTCGAGTAGAGGAACTGGTTCAGGCATCCTTTGGGTCCTGATTACTGATGTGCCGGCCCGCCGAATCGGACGGTCCGACAAAAGAGGCAGTGCGACAGACCAGACTGACAGTTAAAGCTGACTGATCTTTGAGTGAGCTGAACTCCGGTTCGGTTCCTGATTTGGTCTTTTTCCTCTCTTCGTTTTATGTGTTGCAGTGGGCGACTATGAGAAGCAGCTGACGCAATCTGCCCGGAGAACGAAGTGCTTGTCAGCGGTCATTGCCCCAGGGGCAGAGCGAGAGATAAAATGTGATATGATAAAACTGGACCGCTTGCGGCCCAGTTTTATCAATGATTGAGATTTTCCGATCCAACAGGGATCGAGGCTAATAAAGAGGTGGAGAATGGAACAGCAGAAAGAACGGCTGAATTCGCTTTTATTCCTGGAATTTAACCGGGACAAGGCCGCAGAAATTTTTTCAGTGAAACAGCTGATCAACGAAACGGATGAATTGTATGTTCCGGTCAATCCGGAGTTCTTAGTGCAGAAAATTACGAATAATGAGGTCCCCAAGGATTTGCCGGTCGCCGAGTTTATCATCGGCATGGCGTTTGCGCTGGCGATCGATCCGGATTTTAAGTACGCCGCGGATTATCGGGCAATGCTGAAAGGCTTTCAAGGAACCGAGCAGATTCTGAAAAAGAAAATCGCTCAGCTTTTCGAGCAGGAGAAACGCATGGACAGTTATCTTCTCCTGAAAGGATTGTATGAAGTCAGCGGAGATGAAGAAACGGAGAATATTCTGCTTTCCACCGGCGAGGAACTGGCACTGGCGGATCCGGCGTGGATGACTGAAGTTCTGCAATGCTGCGAAGAGGCCATTGTCAATGGAAATGCCAATGGTTATCTGATCAGAGGCTCGCTGGAAAATGCCCGGGGAAATGAAGTACAGGCTCTGACCGCCCTGAAAAGCTATCTGGAAAAAGGGGGAGAAGCCACAAGCGCGGTTTTGCTTCGAATTGAAGAGCTGGAGCGAAACACCCGGGCGGAAGATGCCTACCGGAATATCCAGGAGGATCCCCGGGGCAGTTTGGAAACACTGCTGGAGCTTTATCCCCGGGAACAGACCAATCCTCGGCTTATCTTTGCCATTGCCGTCTGCTATCGATTGCTGGGCAATCATGAAAAGGCCATTTTCTATCTGGAAGAAGCACAGAGCCTTGATCCCGGCTATTTTGACGTCCTGAATGAATTGGGCCTGAATTACGCACTGATGGAAGACTTTGGCACAGCCCGGGATTATTTTAAAGCGGTATTCGATGCCACCAGGGAATTGGAGCCGATGACCAACCTGATGATCAGTCTGTTCCATCTGGGGGAGACCGAGGAGGCGCTGGAACTGTTTCGACGGGCGGAAGAGATCGCCCCGGAAGATGAAATCCTTCAAAGGATTCGTCAGGCTTACGTGGAA
Organism: Clostridiaceae bacterium HFYG-1003; assembly: GCA_024579835.1. Taxonomy (NCBI): domain Bacteria; kingdom Bacillati; phylum Bacillota; class Clostridia; order Eubacteriales; family Clostridiaceae; species Clostridiaceae bacterium HFYG-1003. Next base: position 1,286,664 of record CP102060.1, on the reverse strand, counting down.
GGCGTCTGATTCTGTCCCATCAAAGTGTATAATCAAATCGTGACATCGCCATAATTACTTTGGCAATTGATTGATTTTGTCCGATCAATCCCATATAATGAAATAGAACAAACGTTCTTATGAGAGGAGTTACTATGCCAGTAAACGCAGATAAGCTGAAAGCAATTGAAGCGGCCATGGGCCAAATAGAAAAACAATTCGGAAAGGGTTCCATCATGAAGCTGGGGGATGACGCGAAGATGAACGTCGAATCCATCCCCACCGGATGCCTTGACCTCGACATTGCGCTGGGAATCGGCGGCATTCCCAGAGGCCGGATCATTGAAGTCTACGGTCCGGAATCCTCCGGAAAAACCACGGTTGCTCTGCACATGGTGGCAGAAGCCCAGAAACTCGGAGGCATTGCTGCCTTCATTGATGCGGAACATGCATTGGATCCGCAATACGCTAGAGTAATCGGCGTTGATATCGACAACCTCATCGTGTCCCAGCCGGATACCGGTGAACAGGCCCTGGAGATCACAGAAGCCCTGGTTCGTTCTAACGCTGTGGATATTGTCGTAGTAGACTCCGTCGCTGCCCTGGTACCGCGGGCGGAAATTGAAGGAGAAATGGGTGATTCCCACGTCGGCCTGCAGGCCAGACTCATGTCCCAGGCCCTGCGCAAACTGACGGCATCCATCAGCAAGAGCCGGTGCTGCGTGGTGTTTATCAACCAGCTGCGAGAGAAGGTCGGCATTATGTTTGGAAATCCGGAAGTAACGCCGGGTGGTCGGGCACTTAAATTCTACGCATCCGTTCGTCTGGACGTGCGTCGTACTGATACGATTAAAACCGGAGATGAGTTTATGGGCAGCCGGACCCGGATCAAAGTGACCAAAAACAAGGTTGCCCCTCCATTCCGGCAGGCAGAGTTCGACATCATGTACTATGGCGGGATCTCCAGAGAAGGCAATATCATCGATGTCGGTGTCAAAGAAGATATTGTTGGTAAATCCGGCGCCTGGTTCTATTATGGAGAAACCAGACTGGGGCAGGGTCGTGAGAATGCGAAAAATTACCTCAGAGAGAGTCCTGAGCTGGCGCTGGTTTTGGAAAACAAGATCCGGGAAAAGCATAATCTGCCCTTGTTGAAGGGAAGTGATTTGCCTGGAGAAACTTCCGGCTCGGAGATGAGTCCTGAAGAAAAGCCGGCAAAAGCTGACAAAGCGAAGACTGTGAAATAAATTAACCGATTGAAAGCAACAGGACGGAAGAAAAACCAGTGATTATGCGGGTTCTGACGTCCTGTTGCTTTTCCTGTGTTTATTGACTTCAAACATTCATTCTAGTAAAATGGAATAGAACTAATTTAGCACTGCCAGTCTGATATTGCGGGTTTTCCCACATCGTAATCAAAATACAATGTTGGAGGATACACAATGGAAGGCATATTCGTGACACCAATTATGGCCATCGGAGGAGACGTCATCCTTACTGCCGTATTATTGGCTGTCGCCCTTGGAGCGGTCGTCTATTCGGGGATCGTTTCTAAAAATAAACTGAAAGAAACCGAAAGCAAGCTGAAAGAAACAGACTTGAAGATCGAGTCTGAACTCTCAGCCGCGAAAGAAAAAGCAGAAAGTCTCAAGAAAGAAGCCTTGCTTGAGGCTAAGGACGAAAATCACAGGCTTCGAATCGAATTAGACCGGGAAATCAAAGAACGCCGTTCTGAGATCGCACGGTTGGAAAAACGTACCATTCAGAAGGAAGAGACGCTCGACCGCAAAATCGATAACATCGAGAAGAAGGAAGAGACGTTAAATCGCAAGCTCAACGACATACAGGAAAAGGAAAAGCAGGCGGATGATCTGCACCAGTTAAGGAAGACTGAACTGGAGCGCGTATCCGGCTACACCTCAGATGAAGCAAAACGCGTGCTGCTGGATGAAATCAGCCAGAGCGCGAAGCATGAAGCCGCCATCCTCGTAAAGGAAATTGAGACCAGAGCCAGAGAAGAAGGCGATCGGCGTGCTCGAGAAATCATCACGCAGTCGATTCAGCGCTGTGCTTCCGATCATGTATCGGAAACTACTGTTCATGTGGTATCGCTTCCCAATGATGAAATGAAAGGCCGGATCATCGGCCGCGAAGGACGCAACATTCGTACCCTGGAAACCCTTACCGGTGTCGATCTGATTATTGATGACACTCCGGAAGCAGTCATTCTGTCCAGCTTTGATCCGATTCGGAGAGAAGTGGCCAAGAACGCTCTGGAAAAACTGATTGTGGACGGACGAATCCATCCCGCCCGCATCGAAGAAATGGTAGAAAAGTCCAAGAAGGATGTTGAAAATGGAATCAAGGAAGAAGGCGAACAGGCTGCTTTTGAAACAGGCATCCATAACCTTCATCCGGAACTGCAGAAATTGGTCGGACGCCTCAAGTTCCGCACCAGCTATGGCCAGAACGTGCTGAAACACTCCATCGAAGTGTCCAAGCTGTGCGGTCTCATGGCAACTGAGCTTGGATTGGATCCCACCGTTGCAAAACGGGCCGGACTGCTCCATGACATTGGAAAAGCCGTAGATCATGAAGTCGAAGGATCGCATGCCATGATTGGAGCGGAGTTAGCCAAGAAGTACCATGAACCACCTGCGGTGGTGAATGCCATCGGTGCACATCACGGGGATCTGGAAATGGAAAACCTGGAAGCCGTTTTAGTCCAGGCAGCAGACGCGATTTCTGCCGCTAGACCAGGCGCCAGACGTGAGACTCTGGAGACCTACATCAGAAGACTTGAAAAATTAGAAGAAATTGCAAATTCATACGAAGGCGTGGAGAAATCTTATGCAATCCAGGCTGGAAGAGAAATCAGAATCGTAGTCAAACCGGAAATCGTTGATGATCTGGGCGCAACACAGATGGCGAAAGATATCGTCAAGCGGGTAGAACAGGAACTGGATTACCCGGGCCAGATAAAGATCAACGTCATTCGTGAGACGAGAGCGATCGATTACGCTAAATAGTTTAAGGGAAGGACACGAAAGTGTCCTTTTTTTAGTATGCAGAACACACTGACAGTCAAGTGTGTTCATTAAGTATGAAACTGAATGGCCATTGATGATGTAATTTCATATATGGGGTCGATGAAAGACGATTTAAAATTTTCCCCACATGTTTTTACGATCAATCGGACCCCACATCCTGCTCTTATGAACGAAGGGAACTTGCCATGAAAAAAGCAGCAATTGTACTATTGGTTATTCTCATGATAATCACTCGTTTTTCGTCCTGCACCGATACCAGGACAGTGTTTGATGATATAAAACTGTTTTCGACAGACTCAGTAAAAAAACCGTAAAAGTCTAAATATCCCATCATTTAGATTCCAGTTCTTTGTGCAGACAGTGGGGAGAAACTTGAGCCAGTGATTCTTCTGTTCAGTTATAATGAAATTGAATATTATCGGTTCACGGAAATTAATAGTTTCCCGACCGTTGGAAAAGTTTTGCTCGGCAGGTGGAAAAAGAATATTACTCTAGTTTGTGTCATAATACTGCCAGGCACAGGGGATAAAGGATAATTTGACTCTGCCCGGGCAGTTCACCTGTCATTTAGATAATATTAGGTCTGTCACAAATAATCCGGGAATTTCCGACCGATGGTCTACCCGGAGGGAACGAATGCCGGCTGCTTCTGAATGGAAGCGATGAGGAGGAATGTGATGCGTATTTTGCATATTATTACACAAAAACCATTTGCTACCGGTTCCGGGGTATATCTGACTGGAATTATGACTGCACTGGGGCAAAGACATGACCAGTACCTGATTTGCGGACTGAATCAGGGGGATACGGTCCAACTGCCGCAGATGGATCATCCAGCCCTAGTGGATCCGGTCCTCTTTGAGTCACAGTCATTGCCGTTCCCAGTACCAGGAATGAGTGATGTCATGCCTTATCGCAGTACGCTCTATTCCAAGCTGAGTGAGGAAGATGCAGATTCTCTGGTGCGGGAATTTTTTCGGAAGATCGACAAAGCCTTGGCAGAGTTTGCTCCGGATGCGGTGATCCTGGAACATCTGTATTTGCTAACGGCCCGCACAGCGGCCTGGATCCGGCGGCAGCCCACAGGTGCCGATCTTCCTCTGATCGGGATCTGTCACGGGTCTGAGCTGCGTCAATTTGAAAACACGGCTTCCTGGCATCCGGAGATCCAGGCGGGGGTCCAATTGCTGGATCGGGTGATATCCACTCACGCGGAGCAAGCTGAGGTGATCACGGATTTACTGGGCGTTTTACCTGAGCGAATCCGAATTCTGGGATCGGGCTACAATGATTCAATCTTCAACCGGATCGGCCGCTTGCCTGATCTGCCTGAGTCCCCGCTTCGGATTGTTTATACCGGAAAACTGTCCCGGGCCAAGGGGGTTCCGGAGCTTTTGGCAGCCTGTGCCATCGTTCATTCGAACCATCCGCTGACACTCACCCTGATCGGTTCGGGGGCAGATCCGTTAGAGACTGCGCAGATTGAAGCGAGTGCCGCGTCTCAGACTTATCCGGTGACTCTGACAGGGCAGCTCCGGCAGGAGGAAATAGCCCGAATTTACCGGACCAGTCACCTCTTTGTGCTTCCCTCCTATTATGAGGGGATGCCACTGGTCGTTCCCGAAGCGCTGGCCTGCGGACTGGCGGTGGCCGTGACCCATTTGCCGGGCTACGCCCAATGGCTCGAGCCATTTTCAGATCGGGTGAGCCTGATCGACCGGCCAGCGATGAAGCGTCTGGATGAACCCACCGAGTCAGGCAGAGAACAGTTCGTTCAGTCCATTGCCCACTCGATTGTGGATTTGGCAGAAGGACTCTCGTCCGCTGGCGAATCTGACCTGGCAAGTTTGTCCTGGAGGGGGCTGGCTCAGCGAATGGAAGGGGTTCTGGAGGAATTGATAAATGGTCAATAAAATTGCGTGGATCTTAAAAATGTTATGTCGGTACAAGGGAATTATTGGAGTAAATTGATTGTTTCATGGGGATTCGGCCCAGCGGTCAGGAACTGTGTTATATTTAAATCAACAGATCGACAAATCGAAGGAGAGTTCAAAAAGACATGAAATATGCAGAACGGGTATCCCAGATTACCCCATCCGTCACATTGCAGATCACGGCGAAAGCCGGCCAGTTGAAACAGGAAGGCAAGGACGTTATCGGTTTTGGCGCGGGAGAACCGGATTTCAATACACCGGACCACATCATCCAGGCTGCCATTAAGGCCATGTATGAAGGCAAGACGAAATACACTCCGACTCCGGGCATCAATGAGCTTAAGCAAGCCATCGTCAAGAAATTCCGTGATGACAACGGGCTGGTCTATGAGCCCGCTCAGATCCTGGTATCAACCGGAGCTAAGCAGAGTCTGGCCAATGCCATGCTGGCGCTGGTGGATGATGGCGATGAAGTTCTTATGGCCGTGCCATACTGGGTCAGCTACCCGGAACTGGTCAAGCTGGCAGGCGGTGTTCCGGTCTACTTGAACGGATCTCCGGACAATCAGTATAAAATGACACCGGAGCTGATCGAACAGCACATCACGCCGCGGTCAAAGATTCTGATCATCAACAGTCCGAACAATCCGTCCGGTACCATCTACAGCCGGGAAGAACTTGCGGCCATCGCACAAGTATGCAAAGCACATAACCTGATCATCATCAGCGATGAAATCTATGAGAAGCTCATCTATGGCGGAATCAGGCATGAATCCATCGCTGCCGTGTCACAGGACGCTTTTGACCGCACCATCGTCGTCAACGGGGTCAGCAAGGCGTATGCCATGACTGGCTGGCGCATTGGCTATCTGGCCGGACCGACCGGCCTGGTCAAGCAGATGTCCTCCATTCAGAGCCACATGACCTCCAATCCCTGCTCCATTGCACAGTACGCTTCACTGGAAGCCATTGCCGGAGATCAGAGCTTTGTTGCTGAGATGAAGGAAGAGTTCGAAGCCCGGCGGGATCTCCTGGTCAGCCTCATCGAAGAAATTCCGGAAGTAACCTGCATTAAGCCGGAGGGCGCGTTCTATGTCATGATGGATGTCCATCAACTGTTCGGACGCACGTATAAGGGAACACTCATCAGCAATGCCATGGATTTCTCGGATCAGCTGCTGTCAGATCAACTGGTTGCCGTTGTCCCCGGCGAAGGCTTCGGGATCGAAGGGTTTATTCGCTTATCCTATGCAACGTCCAAAGAAAATATCAGGAAGGGAATGACCAGAGTCCGGGATTTCATTGCAGCAATGCACAAGGAGTAATTTATGGCGAGAAAAGTGGATCTCTATATGCCTGTACGGGGCGAGTTAATCCCACTGAATGAAGTCAACAATTACCTGGCGGACGAAACCGTCGACGGACTGGGTGTCGCCATCCTGCCGGAAGAGGATATTTTTTACTCTCCTGTTTCAGGAGAGGTCGTCCTGGTCGGGGAGAACTTCAACACCGTAGGGATCTCGATCACACCGGAACTTACCATCCTGATTCACTGTGCCATCAACGCCGACAAACTCGGGGGGCGCGGTTTCTCCTCCTATGTTCGGGTTGGCGATCATGTGACCCTGGGCGATAAGCTGATCTATATGGATCGCGACTACGTTTCCAACCATGCTGATATCACGACACCCATCATCATTTCCAATCGGACCGGAGTCAGTCATGTGAATATCGATTTTTCAGTGACGGATTCATTCCAGAAATTTATGGAAATACACTTGAAGTAAGCTTTTGATTAAACATTTCTTAAAGCAGAATAATGCATTGCAATGCTTTTTTCAATTAGTGTATACTGAGGTTATATTAACCAGTGAGAATGAGGTGAAAGTGTGATTACAAAAGAAGTAACAGTCAAAAACCCCACTGGATTACATGCTAGACCAGCGACATTGCTGGTGAAAAGGGCATCTACCTATAAATCAGATGTAAGCATTGAATTCAATGGCAAAAAAGCAAACGTGAAAAGCCTGATTGGCGTTTTATCACTTGGTGTGGTAAAAGGATCCATCATCAAGGTTGTAACCAGCGGTGAAGATGAGGAAAAAGCAGCTGAAGAGCTGGCCTCGCTCATCGAAAATCTGGAAGAATAGACCGCTTGCTGCGATCAGAATAACTAAATCAATCAATTTTTAAACCCTGTATAACTGGTACAGGGTTTTTTAGCGGGAGAGGATATCATGGAAAAACGAACTCAGTACAACAGTCCCCTGACGAAGAGATATTCCGGAGATGCGATGAGCTATCTGTTCAGCGAGGAATATAAATTTAAAACATGGCGCAGACTCTGGCTGGCACTGGCTGAAGCAGAATCCGAGCTGGGGCTGCCGATCACTGGGGAACAGCTGGAAAATTTGCGCGCCCATCTGGACGATATTAATTACGAAGCGGCCGAAGCACGTGAAAAGGAAGTGCGCCATGATGTCATGAGCCATGTTCACGCATTCGGGCTGCAGGCAGAGAAAGCACGGGGCATCATCCATCTGGGGGCAACCAGCTGCTACGTTGGAGACAACACGGATCTGATCGTCATGCGTGAAGCCATGCTGCTGATCCGGCGCAAGCTCGTGGCTGTCATTCGCAACCTGAAGCGCTTTGCTTTGGAAACGAAGGATCTGCCGACTCTGGGCTTTACCCATTACCAGCCGGCCCAACTGACAACCGTGGGAAAACGGGCTTCTCTCTGGCTTCAGGATCTGGTCATGGATTTTGAAGAGGTTGAGCATGCCCTGTCCATCATGAAATTCCGCGGCGTGAAAGGCACAACGGGAACTCAGGCCAGTTTCATGGCGCTGTTTGACGGAGACGAGGAAAAAGTCCGCCTGCTGGATCAGAAGGTTTCCGAAAAATTCGGTTTCAAGCCCTTTGCCGTGACCGGACAGACCTACCCCCGGAAACTGGATTCCATCCTGCTCAATACACTCTCAGTCGTCGCGCAGAGCGCCTATAAGTTCAGCAATGACCTGAGGCTGCTGCAGAATCTGAAAGAAATGGAAGAACCCTTTGAAAAGAATCAGATCGGATCATCCGCTATGGCCTACAAACGCAATCCAATGCGGTCAGAACGCATGGGGTCGCTTGCCCGCTATATCATCATTAATTCCCTGAATCCAGCGATCACGGCCTCCACCCAGTGGTTTGAGCGGACCCTGGATGATTCGGCCAATAAGCGGGTATCCGTTCCGGAAGCTTTCCTGGCGCTGGATGGCGTATTAAGCCTGTATCAGAACATCACAGAGGGTATGGTGGTCTACGAGAAGCAGATTCAGCGGCGCATCATGTCTGAGCTTCCCTTCATGGCCACAGAGAATATCCTGATGGCAGCCGTCAAGCAGGGCGGAGACCGGCAGGAACTTCATGAACGGATTCGGGAGCATTCTATGGCAGCCGCCCGCGTCGTCAAGGAAGAAGGCAAGGACAACGATCTGCTGACTCGCCTGCTGAACGATCCCGCTTTCGGGCTCGATCAGGCCGGTCTGGATCAGATCATGGATCCCAGCCAGTTCATCGGCCGCGCTCCGTCTCAGGTGGTCGAAATGATCCGGCAGGAAGTCCATCCGATTCTGGCACAATTTGAAGAAACCGACGAAGCGACCGACATCAGAGTATAGGAATCAATACGAAATTGAATCAGGATCCATTGACGGAGCATCCACTCTGAGAATCGGCTTCCATGGGCCGGAGCTCATGGTCGAAGCCGATCAGCGAGTCAGCCTCAAATCTGCGGTTTGAGGCTGACTCGTTTTCCTTGTGGAAAACAGTCAGATATCGAATCGGGTCGGATCAAGAGCTCAAAGCCGGCTTGAGTTCACATTTTATTAAAAACTAGGACTTACAATGAAATCAGGCGAAGGTACAGATATGGCCCAACGCCGCATGAAAAATAAGATATTCAGGGAGATGGATGAAATGATCGTCAGTACGACTCCTTCCATTGAAGGCAAGAAAATCGTCGAGTACAAGCAGATTGTATTTGGTGAAGTGATCGTCGGGGTAAATTTTGTTAAAGACTTTGCCGCGGGTCTGACTAATATTTTCGGAGGACGCTCCAGTTCCTATGAACAGGAACTGATTGATGCCCGCGTGAATGCGCTTCGCGAAATGGAAGAGCGGGCCAGGGATCTGGGAGCTAATGCGGTCGTCGGAGTAGACATTGATTATGAGGTTCTGGGAGCAAACAACGGCATGCTTATGGTTACGGCTTCGGGCACTGCAGTGCTCATCGAATAGTTCAATCCATGGCCTTAACCGGAATCACCGGTTACAAGGAGAAAAAGAAAAGAAGAACAGACCTGAATCGGTGATTCAGGTCTGTTCTTCTTTCAGATTCCTAATTTGATTGTATAATTCGCGTGATCGCCCTGGAAGGGGTCTGATTCAGGAGATCCATCAGACAGAAGGATTCAGTGATTTATTTTTCTGACGTCTGCGCCGGGCGCCTGTGCCAGGATCGATGGCCTGATCATACAGGAAGAGCAGTCCCCACCAGGCAACAACGGAAGCGAAGGCGGTGGTTCCGAGTTTTCCGCCCAAACCGACAAAGTTGATCTGGGTATAGAGGAAGATTACACCACCAAACAGAGAGGCCACATATAGATAAAACTCATTGGAGAGACGATCCAGGATCGTCATGCCGACAAAGGATCCGCAAAAGGCAGCGACTGCATAGCTGGCGCCCACGGGACCGTATAGTCTGGGCAATACCAGACCGGCAATCAGTCCAACGCCGGAGGAAGCCAGAATGGTTCCGGTCCGGTTTATCTTATTGACGTGATAGGTGAAAACAGCGCCCAGAATGAAGTAGAATACCAGATTGTAATCGCGATTGAGGTCGCCCAGCTGATTGTTGTAGATAAACCGGTCCGATAGGAGGGCGGTTGTGATGGTTCCAAAGAATCCGGCTGCACCTAGTTTTCCGCCAAATCCATCATAGATCTCACGCGAAGCGGCCAGCAGCAATCCGGACAGGAATCCAGCCAGGCCAACCCACCAGATGTTGGTGAAAATCATGGATGTGGCCATTCCGGCAAAGGAGCCGCAGAAAATGGCGCGCTGCAGTTTGGGTGCCAGCAGGGGACCGAGCAGTCCGACCATGGCCGAAGCCACGACGCCGCCGAGCTGAAGATGGTTGTTCAGGAAAAAGGTGAGCAGTGTACCTCCCAGTGTGGACAGAATGACAAAGAGGTCAAACAGCTGAAAGGAAGCTTTTTTCAGGCGCTCCTTGTCTTCTTCGAGGATCAGCTGGTATTCCCGGTGATGCCCGGAGATCAGTCCGATTAAAACCACCAGAAGGACCGCGGCGAAGAGGTAGGATCCTACCGCTAAGGCGTTGAATAAAGAGGACAGTACCAGAAAAATGCTGATTACAACAAAAATCAAAAAGCTGATAAGAGAAGGAATATACATCATTAGTTCTCCTTGCTGACATTGATAAATCTTTAGTAAAGGTGGGCATTTCATTGGCAGATTTGTCAATATTTCCCCACTCTAAATTGATTATAAGAAACATTGTCCGCCACTGCAACATTTTGTTTTTTCTCTAGGAAGGACGCAATCTGTCGCGATTGTCAGGGTGATAATGAGGGGCAGTTAATTTATGAATTCCGATTGTTAAATCATTATCTATTAACGCTCAGGTAAATATGACTGGATTTTTTTATTTCTTTCCTGAGAACGCACAGAAATCCACTGCAGCTGCAGTGGATTTCAAAAACTTCCGCGAAACATCAAGTTACACCAGCTGCCGGGTCCAGCGATTGCTCCGGTAGACCCAGAAGCCATAGACAATGACTGCGATGTTCGACAGATTCATAGCGATCCAGATGCCGCGCTGGCCAAGCCCTGTAAAATGATCCAGCAGCAGGATGGCAGGTATGCGAATGAGCCAGAGCCGGCCAATGGCCATGAACATGGAATGGTTGGTATGCCCAGAGCCCTGGAACAGTCCCTGGAAAATCGAGAACAGTCCCATCAGCGGGATGGTGGGAAGAATGTACAGCAAGTATTCCATGCTTTGGCCTACCATCAGCGCCTCAGCAGTGGGCGTGAAAAAGTAGACGAGCTGATAGCGGAACAGGAAGATGAGGATCGATCCGACGACACTGATGGCCATGGACAGACGAATGGCTTTGAAGAAGCCTTCGCGAATGCGTTCTTCATTGCCGGCGCCCATATTCTGACCGACGATGGATGTCAGTCCGGAGCCGATGCCCATGGCCGGCATCATGATCATGTCATTCATCCGGTTGATCAGGCTGAAAGCGGCCATCAGGGAGGTACCGTACTTGGCGATGAAGGTGTTCATCAGAATAAAGCCGAAGGCAGATCCGGAATGTCCGGCCGCACTGGGCAGACCGACCGTTACTATTTTTTTAAGCTTTTTGGGATCAAAGGAAACATGGCGAAAGGCAATCGGAAGGGTTACGGAAGTTCGGCGCATGACGTAAAAGCCAAGGATCATGAGGAAGACATGAGCCAGAGAAGTAGCCAGGGCGGCTCCTGCCACACCCAGGCCCAGTCCGGGCAGACCAAGTACCGGAATCCGGCTGAAAATGAAGAACGGATCCATTACGACATTGGCCAGGGCTGCTGCCGAGTTGACCAGAGTGGTGGATTTGGTATTGCCCTGCGCATTCATGATGGCCATAAAGCCCATGAAGATGATCTGAGGCGGTACACCCAGAAAAATATACCGAAGATATGCCAGTGACAGTTCACCAAAGCGGCCGGTTCCGCCCATGAAGGAAATAATCCAGGGGGAGGTCAGATAGCCGGTCAGCCCAAGAATCAGACCCATGCCCACGGTAAACAGAATTACATGCCAGGCATACTCTTTCGCTTCCTGAATGCGGTCCCTTCCAATCAGCTGTGACAGAATTGAAGTGCCGGCGATCTGAATACCCAGGCCGATGGATCGAAACAGAAACATGACCGGATTGACAAAGGAGACCGCAGCAAACTCTGTGGTGCCGAGCTGCCCGACAAATACCGCGTCAGCCATGTTATAGAATGTCATAATTAAATTATTGAGAATCAGCGGCAGGGAGATCATCCAGATTACCTGATACATTGGACCCTGCAGGATCATTTGGGATTTGGTCAGCCCGGAGGCTGAACCTGGTTTATCGATGGACATATATATTACCCTTTCCTGTTTGAGGTTGTCGTTCTGCTCAGCTTTCTTCAAAAGCCCGTAGAGCCGAAGAATTCTGGCAGACCTAAAGTAATTCAGTCATTTCACCGGAATGCCAATTAACACTATAGCATGGACGTTTCACCTCTGACGCCCGGACAGAATACAGATTTGGCGAGAGAGGATACAAAAATCGGTGGAATATCCGGATGGTTCGGATCTACCACGAGGACAGGCTGCCCATTGACAGGGGTTTCTCTGGATCTCGTTCATCCAGCGCTTCCTCCTCTGATCGGAAATTGTCAGGGTTTCCTTCTTAGATCGGAAATAGCCGGGGGTTCAACGATTATTCGGAAGGATACAACCGAATAGGGATTTCGTGTACAATAAAATCATTGGACTCATATCGTTTCCATCATCGATCGCAGAATCGTACCCGGCAGAAGCCCGGCGAGGCAGCATTCGGGAACAGATCGCAGTCCGGCAGATTCTATTAAATAATGATCAGCCAGCATTGGAGGAAGTAACCATGTATCGAGCAGGCATATTAACCATGAGCGACAAAGGATCCCGCGGGGAACGGGAAGATCTTTCCGTGAAGGTCATACGGGAAATTCTGGAGAAGAACAATTACGAAGTAGCGGCCTACCGACTGATCCCGGATGAGTATGACCAGATTCGGTCCGAGCTGATACAGATGGCGGATGAACAGGGTCTGGATCTGATCCTCACAACAGGCGGAACCGGTTTCTCGCTGAGGGATGTCACTCCGGAAGCGACCCGATCAGTGATGACCCGGGACGTTCCGGGAATCAGCGAAGCCATGCGCTATGACAGCATGAAAGTCACCCGACGGGCCATGCTCTCCCGGGCGGTGTCTGTTTTACGCAACAGTACCCTGATTATCAATCTGCCGGGTTCGCCCAAAGCCTGCCGGGAAAATTTAGAAAGCGTCATTGATCAGCTCCGCCACGGGCTGGATATTTTAACCGGGCGGGATGGAGAATGCGCAGTCCCTGAAACGCATGACCATCATGAGGACGACGAACACCATGACCATCATGACCATCATGAACACCTTGAGCACCATGAGCACCATGAACACCATGAGCACAACTAATACTGCCATTATTCTGGCCGGGGGCAGAAGTTTGCGAATGGGCTTCGACAAGCAGCTGCTGAAACTGAACGATCAGTTCCTGCTGGAAAAGAATCTGTCGATTTTACTGGAGCTGTTCCCTCAGGTCATTGTTGTCTCCAATGAACCGGCTGAACTGGAGGCCGTCCCGCTGATTGAGCGGACGACCATCGTATCGGATCGGTACCGGGATGCCGGTCCGCTGGCAGGCATACATGCCGGCCTGGAAGCGTCGGAATCAGCGTATGCCCTGGTACTGGCCTGTGACATGCCGGTCATTGATCCGGACTATATCCGGCGCATGAAAGCTATTATGGCACAGGCCAGCGGTGCCGACGGGCTGATCAACCGCAACCGGGTGACGGGTGAACCGGAGCCTTTCTGCGCCTTTTACGGACGCCACCTGCTGCCGGAACTGGAACAGTCCATCCAAAGCTCCCGGCGCTCACTGCGCCGTTTCATCGACAGTCATCAATTCCTTGATCTGGAGTATCCTTCCAGACCGGGGGAGAAGGACATCTTTTTTAACATCAACGACAAACGGGAGCTGCGGCAATATCATGAACAGAGCGAGCCGCTGGCATTGCAGCTGAGTCAGCTCTCCGAAGCCATCGCTCCGCCGATTCAGTCGGTCCCGATCATACGCTGCAAAGGGTCGGCCCGGGCCGAACTGGAGGATGAAGTCATCACGGAGGCGGAACTGACGGTCTCCCTGAATGGAGAGTACCTTCAGACCATGTATGCGACGCCTTGCTGCCTGGAGGAGCTGGTCACGGGTAATCTGTATGCCCAGGGTCTGATTCAGTCAGCTTCGCAAATTGCTCAGATCACCATCCGGCGGGCGGATAACCTTGGGATTCATCTTCATCTTGACGTTGATCTCCGGGACACAGTTCCGCGGGACAGGGCAAACCACCTGATCATTACCACATCCGGCTCTGCCCGGCCTGATCTGCCATTTGCCGGAAGTCTGACCCGCCCTGATGTCGAGTTGGTACTGAATCTGGAACACATTACCCGGATCTCCGCGGCGTTTCAGGATACTTCGGCCTTGTTTGCTCGAACCGGCGGCAGCCATGCCTGCGCCTTGATCCAGAACGATGCGATGGTAGCTTTTCAGGAGGACATCGGCCGACACAATGCATTGGACAAGCTGATCGGTCAGGCTCTGCGGGACGGTCGCGACCTGTCGTCCTGCCTGATTCTTCTGTCTGGCCGGATGGCTTCCGAAATGACCATGAAAGTCCTGAAAACCCCAGTGAGTGCACTGCTTTCCCGGGCGGCTCCCACCGATCGCTCCATTCGTCTGGCAAAGGAGCATAATCTGACCATGATGGGATTTATCCGCGGGGATCGGCTCAATGTCTATCACCTGAACGGAGGACACCGGCTGGAATCGGGATCGGGAACGATCTCACCAGGAAACCCTTCGACATAGATCGAAAATCATCTGATATCCCTTGTTATTTTATTAACCTGTCAAGATTATGCAGAATGAGGTATAATTAATGCAATTGGTTGGGCGCTCTGCCGCCCACTCAGCCATTATTAACCCATCGGAGGATATTATGAAACACATCAAGATCACGGCTCTGCTGCTCACCGGAATGCTTCTGGTTTCCTGCCAGGCTACTGCCCCGTCGACTACCGCTGGCTCATCCGCTGCCGGAACCACAACACCAGCCAAAGCGGAAGGGGAAATCATTCTGGCAACAACGACTTCCACCCGCGATTCCGGTCTTCTGGATTATTTGCTGCCCGAATTCAAAAAGGCCAAGGGCATCGAAGTCAAAGTCGTGGCTCTGGGTACCGGAGCGGCCATTGATGCTGCCAAGGCAGGCAATGCCGATGTCCTGATGGTTCATGATAAAACCAAGGAAGAACAGTTTGTCAAAGACGGCTACGGCATTAAGCGCTACGATCTGATGTACAATGACTTCCTACTGGTAGGAGCGGCTGAGGTCAAGGCGTCCGTTGGAACGGAAAAGAATATCGTCAATCTGCTGAAAGTCATTTCTGAGAAAAAACTTCCGTTTATCTCCCGCGGCGATGAATCCGGCACTCACAGCTTTGAAAAGAAAACCTGGAAGGCCGCCGGTGTGACTCTGCCGGAAGGAAGCTCCGACTGGTACTTCTCGATTGGCCAGGGCATGGCTGAAACTTTGAACATGGCAGCCGAAAAGAAGGGGCTGACCATTACCGACCGCTCCACCTTCCTGGCGACCAAGGACACCACCAAGCTGGAGGAGGTTTCTGAGCCATCCAAGGAGCTGGTTAATCAGTACGGCATCATTGAGCTTAATAAGGACAAAGTCACCGTGAAAAATCCGGAAGGCGCCAAAGTCTTCATCGAGTGGATCCTGTCGGACGAGGCCACGGCGCTGATCAAGGAATACGGCAAGACCCAGTATGGACAGCAGTTATTCTTCCCGGGAACCTTCAAATAAGATTTTCACCTTGCATGGCAATCCTCTCTGGAACGGGCGAAAGAGATACTCAGCCGCAACATCAACCCGGAACCGCTGACAGAAGAAAATGCTGAGCAGCAGCCAATACACGAAGCAAACGACCGCATGCTCCCTGAGTCACTCAGTGAGTGGATCTCAATATCATCCGGGACAGGATCATTCATGGCAGCTCTTCGAAGAGGGCCAAGGGAAGAGAAACCCAGGAACACCGCAAGGAGAGTAGGAAAACAATGACATCAATCTGGGACGGAATTCAAGAGGCATTTGAACTGATTCTCCACTGGAATCCTGAAATAGCCGGCATTGCCGGTCTCTCTTTGGCGGTTTCCGGAGCGGCGACCCTTCTGGCTGCCGCTTTGATGATCCCCCTTACATTGTTAATTTATTTACGGGGCGGGTGGCTGCGGGAATGGACCACCCGCCTGTCCTATATCCTGATGGGAGTGCCCTCGGTCATTGTCGGACTGCTGGTGGTGCTGGTCATATCCGGCAACGGACCGCTGGGAGCTCTGGGGCTGATGTATACGCCCCAGGCCATGGTGATTGCCCAGTTCTTTCTGATTCTGCCGGTGGTCTGCGCACTGACCATGACCATTATCCGGCGGGAGGGACGCTCGATCCTGCGGCTGGCGAAAACCAGCGGAGCGAACAATGGGCAGATCATCCGTCTGCTGATCCGGGAACTGACCCCGGAAATGACCGCTACGGTCATGACCGCTTTTTCCCGGGCCATTGCCGAAGTGGGAACCGTCATGATCGTCGGAGGCAACATCCGGCACAGTACCCGGGTGATGACCACTGCCATTTCCATGTATACGTCCATGGGCCATCAGAGCCTGTCCATCGCGCTGGGCATCATTCTGTTCGTCATGACGCTGGCCATCAATCTGGTGGTTCTGCTGATTCAGGGAGAAAGCCAATGGAAATAACGATCGATGATCTGCAAAAAAGCTACGGCCAGCGCCGGATTCTGGACGTTCCGCATCATGTTTTTGAAGGAGGAGCGATTCATCAGATCTGCGGCGCCAACGGCGCCGGAAAGAGCACGCTGTTTGAGATTCTCTGTCTCCTGGATGAGGAGTACTCCGGCCGGGTCACAGTGGGCCGCACCGATCTTCGCGCCATCCCGGCCGATGGCCGCACGGTGACATGCGTCTTTCAGCAGCCCGTCATGCTGCATCGCTCAGTCTGGGACAATCTGGCCTATCCGCTGCGCCTGAAGGGGACGACTGAAGCAGCCATCCGGCAGGACCTGGCATTTTATCTGGATTACCTGCCCCTGGATCCTCTGCTCCAGCAAAAAGCTACCAACTGCAGTCTGGGCGAAGCACAGAAAATATCCCTGATCCGGGGTCTGGCCATGAAAACACCGGTTCTCCTGCTGGACGAACCGTTCTCAGCCATGGATGCCGCCTCGCGCGAGCGATCCCTGGCCCTTATTCTGGAACATCAGAAACAATACGGCACAACGATTCTGATGATTTCGCACCGTGAACTGGAGCATCCGATGATGAAACTGCACTACCTGGAAGGAGGCAAGCTGCGAACATGAAATTCTTAAAAACCGTCAGTCTGGATCAGGCAGTGAATCTCCTGAATCAGCACTGCACGCTCCCCCGCGAGAACGAAATGGTCAAACTGGAAGATTCCCTGGGGCGGTGCCTGTTTGCCGATTTGCTGGCTTCAGAGGATATCCCGTACTATAACCGGTCAACGGTGGATGGCTATGCCGTCGTCTCGCTGACCACCCAGGGCGCTTCGGAGTCCATTCCGGTGGTGCTGAAATCACTGGGCAGCATCCCCATCGGCACAATGACCACGACCCAGGTCACCCCGGAGGCAACTCTGTATGTGCCCACTGGCGGCATGGTCCCCCAGGGGGCCGACGCCATGGTCATGATCGAGGATACCAGGGTGCTGGATGACCTGGTTCTGATTCAGAAAAGTGTTCCGCCTGGCAGCAATCTGGTTCTCCAAGGAGAAGATGTGGCCCAGGGTCAGCTGGTTCTGCCAAAGGGCCATTGCCTCAAGAGCCAGGACATCGCGGCCCTGGCCAGTTTGAACCAGCTGCAGGTGCCAGTCCTGAAGCGGCCGAATGTGTTCATTATTTCCACCGGTGATGAGTTTGCCTCCCCCCAGGAGGAACTGACCGATGGCAAGATCCGGGATATTAACTCCCACAGTCTGGCGGCCCTGTGCCGGGAAACCGGACTGAATCCCGTGGGAACAACCCTGGTGCGGGATGATCTGGAAGAAATCCGCAGCGCTATTCGCCAGGGCCTGGATCAGGCAGATCTGGTGCTTCTGTCCGGCGGCAGCTCCGCCGGAGAACGCGACTACACCAAACAGGCCATCCTCGATCTGGGGGGAGACATCCTGTTCCACGGCATCCGGATCAAGCCGGGCAAGCCCACCATCGGCGCTTCGATCCAGGGCAAAGCAGTCATCGGACTGCCGGGGCATCCGGTTTCTGCCATGATGCTGTTTAAAACCCTGGTAACCGACTTTTTCAGGGAACAGACCCGCAGCCAGGTTCCCCGAGTCATGGTGAAAGCCCGGACCCGGGTGAATTTTCCCTCACAGCCGGGACGCCTCACTTGTCAGTTCCTGACCTTATCCGAACAGGATGGGGAATTATTCTGTCAGCCGTATTATTCCAATTCCGCACTGGTCAGCCAGCTGACTCAGGCTCAGGGGTTCACCCTGATCCCAGAGGAAGCGGAAGGCCTGGACGCGGGCACTGTAGTGGATGTGATTTTATTATGATGAATGAAAAGCGATATATCGGAAATACCCGGGAGGAAGAGGCCAGATCGGCTTATCTGGGTGCTCTGGAGCTGCAGCCGGCGACGGAACAGGTGCCGGTTACCGAGAGTCTGGGCCGAGTGACAGCCAAAGCGGTGCAGGCCGTTCTGTCCTCGCCGGCCTTTAACTGTGCCGCCATGGACGGGGCCGCGGTGGTCTCCAAAGTGACCCGCAGCGCCCGCCCGCAGGCACCGGTGCGGTTGGTGGAAGGGGACAACTTTGTGTTCGTCAATACCGGCAATCCGGTGGAAGAACCCTTTGATGCCGTGATCATGAAGGAAGATCTGATCCAGGACGGTCAGGATCTTCTGATTTATCAGCCGGCCATTACCTGGCAGCACGTCCGGCCCATCGGCGAGGACATTGTCGCGACGGAAATGATCCTGCCCCGGGCGCATGTCATCCGGCCCTTTGATCTGGGATCCCTTATTGCGGGGGGCATTTCCGAGCTGGAGGTCATCCGGCGTCCCGTGGTTTCTATCCTGCCCACCGGTACGGAGCTGGTGGAAACTCCGGAAGAAGTCACCAAAGGACATATCCCCGATTCCAATTCCTGGATGCTGAAAGGGCTGGTGGAAGAAGCCGGCGGTGTGGTCCGGCGCTGGGATCCGATCCCGGATGAATATGACCGGATTAAATCAGCCATTGCCCAGGCGGCTGTCGGGTCGGACCTGGTTCTGGTCGGAGCCGGCTCATCCGCCGGAACAAAGGACTTTACAGCCCGGGCGGTGGCGGAACTGGGAGAAGTCATCGTCCATGGCATTGCTATAAAACCGGGTAAACCGTCGATTCTAGGAAAGGTTGGAACAACGCCGGTCATCGGAATTCCGGGGTATCCGGTATCAAGCTACATCAGCTTCCAGGAATTCGCTGCCCCGGTACTGGCCCGTCTGACGGCCCGGCCGGTGAAAGATACCTTCGTCGAAGCCATTCTGACAGCGGATGTGCATTCGTCCCTGAAAAACAAGGAATATATACGGGTCAGTCTCCACTACGAAGACGGCATTTACCGGGCCACACCCTCGCGAAGTGGCGCAGGTGTCTCCATGAGCCTGGTGCGCAGCGACGGCATCGGCATCATCGAACAGCAGGACGAAGGTCTGTCCCGCGGCGAAACCATCCGGGTCCGGCTCCTGCGGACGTTGGACGAGGTACATGAGCGGCTGACCATCACCGGTTCCCATGATATCTGCATTGACCTGCTGGGGGACCGCATGCCCATTAACTCCACGCATGTGGGATCCATGGGCGGCGTCCTGGCCATGCGCAATCAGGAAGCTCTGCTGGCTCCGGTTCATGTACTGGATGAGACAGATGGTTCCTACAATCTGCATTTACTCAAAAAATACTTCCCGGGTAATACCCATGTCCTGCTGCGCGGTCCCGGCCGAATTCAGGGTCTTATGGTGAAAAAAGGCAATCCGGACGGCATTCATTCGATCCATGACCTGACGCGTCCCGACGTTCTCTTCATGAACCGCCAGCGCGGTTCGGGAACCCGGATTTTCGTGGATCACCTGCTGCGGCAGGAGGCAATCAATCCGGAGCAGATCCAGGGGTACGAGCGGGAGGCGACGACGCATACCACGGTTGCGGCCGCCGTTGCCCAGGGCAATGCCACAGCCGGTGCCGGGGTTCTTTCGGCAGCGCTGGCGCTGAACCTGGACTTCATTCCGCTGGGGCAGGAACATTATGATTTCCTGGTTGCCCGGGACAATCTTGAGGATGAACGGATTCAAGCCTTCCTGGGCTATCTGCGCTCTGTCAGCTTCCGGCAGGAACTGGAGGAGCGGGGTGGTTACCTGACGGATGATCTGGGCATGATTTTGGAGGCAGACGATGTTGAAAGATCGATATGACCGAAAACTGAACTACCTTCGCCTGTCCGTCACGGACCGGTGCAATCTCCGCTGCACCTACTGCATGCCGGAAAAGGGCATTCCCATGATCCGGCCGGATGAGATCATGACGAAGCAGGAGATTCTGACACTGGCCCGGGCCTTTCTTGAGCTGGGCGTGACCAAGGTCCGACTCACCGGCGGGGAACCGACGCTGCGGGGAGACCTTTCGGAAATAATCCGGGAACTGAAGGTCATGGGTGCCGAGCAGGTGGTGCTGACTACCAACGGCATTCTGCTCCGGGACAAAGCGAAAGAATACAAAGAAGCAGGGCTTGACCGGGTCAACATCAGCCTGGACACGCTGGACGCGGCCAAGTATCGGGAAATCACCCGGGGCGGAGAACTCAGCGATGCCCTGGCCGGCATCGAAGCGGCTCTGGCAGAGGGGCTCACCCCGGTGAAGCTGAATGTGGTCCTGATGCGGGGCTTCAACGATGTAGAAGCGGATGATTTCATTGAGCTCACCCGAAATCCCGCCATCCATGTGCGGTTCATCGAACTGATGCCCATCGGCCAGGCCGAGGGCAAACAGGCCCAGTTCATGCCCGTGAGTGAAATCATCGAGCGCTATCCGGATTTCATCGAATTGCAGTCCTATGACCACTCGGTGGCCCGCCGCTTCCAAAAGCCGGGCTACCCCGGCATAGTCGGCTTCATCAATCCGGTCAGCTGCAATTTCTGCTCGGACTGCAACCGGATCCGGGTATCGGCTTCCGGCCGGCTCAGACTGTGTCTGCATGCCGGGGAAGTAGGCAATCTGAAGAGCTTCCTGCATGACCCCGACCAGCTGAAACAGGAAATCCTGCGTCTGGTTGATCAAAAGCCCCAGTCCCATCACCTTGATCTAAAAAGCGATGCCGGAACCAACATGAACGAAATCGGAGGATAATCATGGAATTCACTCATCTGAACGAAGACGGCCGCGGCCGAATGGTGAATCTGGCGGACAAGGCCGATACGCACCGGGAAGCGATCGCCAGCGGCCGCATCACTCTCCAGCCTGAAACCATTGCCCGGATCCGCGAAGGTTCCCTGGCCAAAGGCGATGTCCTGGGCATCGCCCAGATCGCCGGAATTATGGCAGCCAAGAAGACACCCGATCTGATTCCCCTGTGCCACAACATTCTCCTGCGCGGCGTGGATCTGTCCTTTGACATCACCTCAACCGGCGTTGCCGTCCAGGCCACTATCCATACCCAGGGCCCCACCGGAGCGGAAATGGAAGCTCTGACCGCCGTATCCGCGGCACTGCTCACGATCTATGACATGTGCAAGGCCATCGACAAGACCATGGAAATCCAGGACATCTGCCTGCTGCGCAAAACCGGAGGCAAATCCGGCACCTTTGAGCGGGGCGGGAAAACACCCGACCGTGCCGACACCGAAACATAATGATCGAGGGCACGGAATCGACGGGTTGCTGAACTCCCGGAACGAGGAGAAATAAGCCCAGACAAACGGTTCTGAGCTGCAGATCAATACATCGTGACACCAAAGAGAATTTGAAACCATAACATCCGATTTTAATAGTTTGAATGCTGCATGCGATTCTGAATCGCGTGATAATGTAAAATTCCTCCAAGAAGAAGCTGAAAAAACATGATAACTAAGCAGCAGCTTCTGAACGATAACTCAGCAGAATAGCAGCTTCAACCGACGGGACGCTTGAGAATTATCAAAGGAAATGAGAAACAATGGGAGAAAATAGAATGGATAAGCATGAAAAGAATTCTTTGACTGAGGGACAGGAACCAGACCGCTTCATTGCGCTGGGCAAGAAGCGTGATGTTTCGGAACTGATTGCTCCGGACGCAAAAGTAATCAGTGTCAATATCAGCGAAACCAAGGGAGTTGTCAAAATCCCGGTAGAGCAGGGTGAGTTCGTGGTGGATCTTGGGCTCAAGGGTGATGCCCATGCGGGAGCCTGGCACCGGATGGTCTCGCTGCTGGCCATCGAGTCTTATGGAGCAATGAGCCGGAAGGGGGCCGGCGAACTGGCCATCGGGTCTTTTGCGGAAAACCTGACGACTCAGGGCATCATTCTGCATGAGCTGCCGGTGGGCACGCGGTTGGCCATCGGTGAAACGATTCAGGAAGTAACCCAGATCGGCAAGGAATGCCACACTGGCTGTGCCATCCGTCAGCTGGTGGGGGACTGCGTCATGCCGCGGGAAGGCATATTCACCCGGCTGATCCGGGGCGGCACGATCTGCCCGGGAGATTCGATTCGTCTGGCATCTGATGAAGATAACTAGAATTGCTTCAGGATTTGCCGCATCGGATGAATCGGAACTTAAGGAATTATTCCTGTCGGCGGATGGACTGCGGGACGGTCAGGTGAGTCTGACGGATGAGGCCGTCGTTCGATTCTGTAAATCGACTGATCCGCCCGGATTGTGCACGAGCAAATTCCGGGCAGATCTGATTGTAGATGAGCTGGTCCTGCTGCCATCTGAAAGCCTGGCTGCCTGCGGCGAAGTTCAGTTTCGGGTGGAGGCCAGAAGAAAGCACTGTTATCCTGGCTGCTCGTTGCATCCGGCGAAGTGCCGGCTGAATGGCCGGGTGCTTTATTTAAAAGTGCTTAAGGAAGGCCTGATCCATATTGGAGATGAAATCGTTTTGATGGTTCAGGTGCTGAAATGACACATCCGGCCAATTAATTGTTACCAAATTACCAATTAATTGGTTTTGTGCAATCAGTTTTTCAAGGGTATAATAGATTGTATGGGGTTAACTCCAATTATTTATTAATTTCTTAACAAACAAGGAAAATTCATTAAGACATTGCAAGGGGGAACAAGATGTCAAAATACTTTGATCCGCAGGAACGGGCTCAGGAGCTCCGTGACTTTAAAGACTTTCTGGCACCGCTCAAGGGGAAGGCCGGTCAGCTGATGCAGGCTCTGCATCATGCCCAGGATACGTATGGATTTATTCCGCCGGAAATCCAGGAGCTGATTTCCACGGAACTGAAGATCCCGATGGCTGAAGTTTACGGGGTTATTACGTTCTATTCCCGCTTTACCGAAATCCCGAAAGGCAAGACCCAGATCTCGGTCTGCATGGGAACTGCCTGCTATGTCAAAGGCGCAGTAAAAGTGCTGGAAGAAATTCAGATGGTGACTGGTGTCAAGGCCGGGCATACCAGCGAGGACGGACGGGTGTCAGTATTCACAACACGCTGTCTGGGTGCCTGCAGCATGGCCCCGGTGATGACGGTGGGACATGAAGTGCACGGCCGTCTGCTGCCCAAAGATGTGATTGAACTGCTCAAGCATCTGAAATACGATGAGCAAGCCAAACTGGAAGCGGAAGCGTTTCTGGCCGGGGAGGGGAAATAGCCATGATGACAATTGAACAGTTGAATCAGATTCAGGCCAGAACGCTGGAAGCGATGTCTGCCCGCCTGGGCAAGCGGACTCCCGGCGGCTATAAGTATGAAGTTATGGTCTGCCGTGACACCGGCTGCTCTTCCAACAAAGGAGACAAGGTCATGGAGCGGCTCCAGGATCTGGTCAGAGAGCGCGGACTCGAACACGAGATCAGCATCAAACGGACCGGCTGCTTCGGATTCTGTGCTGCCGGACCTATTCTGGTGGTTTATCCGGAAGGGACATTCTATTCCCGAATCAAGCCGGAGGACGCTCAGCGGATTTTTGAGGAACACCTGATCGGCGACGCACCGGTGAAGGACCTGATCTACCCGGCCAATATCCTGGAAGACAAGTTCCTGCCGCTGCACGAAGCACCGTTTTACAAGTATCAGAAAAAGATCGTCCTGCGCAATACCGGACTCATCAATCCGGAGTCATTGGACGAATACATCGCCATGGACGGCTATCAGGCGCTGCACAAAGTGCTGACAGCCATGACGCCCGAGGAAGTTATTGAAGAAGTCAAGAAGTCCGGGCTGCGGGGACGCGGCGGAGCCGGTTTCCCCACGGGACTCAAATGGCAGTACACCCGGGAAGCGGTCGGGGATCAGAAATACGTCGTCTGCAACGCGGATGAGGGAGACCCAGGCGCATTCATGGACCGGTCCGTGCTGGAAGGGGATCCTCATTCCGTCATTGAGGCCATGATCATCAACGGCTATGCCGTTGGCGCGGATCAGGGATACATCTATGTCCGGGCTGAATATCCGGGCGCGGTGCACCGGCTCAATGAAGCCATTGCCAATGCCAAAGCCTACGGTCTTCTGGGGCAGAACATTTTCGGGACCGGATTTAATTTTGAACTGGAACTGCGTCTGGGCGCCGGCGCTTTTGTCTGCGGCGAAGGCACTGCTCTGGTTCAGTCCATTGAGGGACACCGCGGCATGCCCCGGGTCAAGCCGCCCCGGATGGCTCAGGCCGGACTGTGGCTGAAGCCCACGGTACTGAACAATGTCGAAACTTATGCCAATATTGCGCCGATTATCCTGAAGGGAGCGGACTGGTTCCGAACCATCGGCACCGAAAAGAGCCCCGGCACGAAAGTCTTCGCCCTGGGCGGCAACATCAACAACGTCGGACTGGTGGAAGTGCCTATGGGTACGACGCTGCGTCAGATTATCTATGAAATCGGCGGCGGCATTCCCAATGGCCGTCAGTTCAAGGCAGTTCAGACCGGCGGACCGTCCGGCGGCTGCATCACCGCGGCCCACCTGGATACGCCCATTGACTTTGACAACCTGACCTCCATCGGTTCCATGATGGGATCCGGCGGCATGATCGTTATGGATGACCACACCTGCATGGTGGACGTTTCGCGCTTCTACATGGACTTCATCGTGGAAGAATCCTGCGGCAAGTGCACCCCCTGCCGGGAAGGCACCAAGCGCATGCTGGAAATTCTGGAGAAGATCACAGAAGGCAAGGCAGTGGAGGAAGATCTCACAACCCTGCACGAACTGGCCGAAACGGTAGCTCATGCTTCCCTGTGCGGTCTGGGCGAATCTGCCCCGAACCCGGTCTTCTCGACCATGGCCAACTTTGCCGACGAATATCACGCGCACGTCGTTGATAAGAAATGTCCGGCCGGCGTCTGTACCGAACTGACAACGTATTTCATCACCGATCAGTGCATCGGCTGCACCAAATGCGCCAGAAACTGTCCGGTGTCGTGCATTTCCGGCACCGTCAAGCAGCTCCATGTCATCGATCAGGAGGCCTGCATCAAGTGCGGCACCTGTGCGGAAGTCTGCCCGGTCGGCGCAGTCATTCGCAGGTAAGGAGGGTATAATGGTTCAATTAACAATCAACGGCCGGGCTGTGGAAGCCAAGGAGGGCACCCTCCTCATAGAAGTCTGCCGCGACAACGGCATCGAGATTCCCGCGTTATGCTATGACAAAAATCTGGCCATCGACGGTTCCTGCCGGATGTGCCTGGTTGAAATTGAAGGCCGCCACGGTCTGGAAACCAGCTGTTCCACCGTGGTGCGCAGCGGCATGGTGGTTCACACTGAATCCGAGCGCGTGGTAAAAACGCGCCGGAGTATCCTGCGCCTGTATCTGGACAATCATCCCAATGACTGCCTCACCTGTGAGAAAGCCGGGGACTGCCTGCTCCAGGAGTACGCCTACCGTTATGACGTCAGATTCCGGGAGCATGAAGGCGACCGCCGGGGCACCGGTCTGGCCGGCTGGACGGATACCAGCAGCCCGTATATTTTGCGGGATGAATCCAAGTGCATTCTCTGCGGAAAATGCGTGCGCACCTGCGCCGCCATTCCCGACCGCAATGTCCTGGGCTATGCCGGACGGGGCTTTCATACGAAAATCTCCGCCGATGCCAATCAGTCCCTGGAGGAATCAACCTGTGTATCGTGCAATCGCTGCGTCGTCATCTGTCCGGTGGGCGCGCTGATCGACCGGCGCAGTTACGAGGCCCGCATCCGCAGCTGGGAGGGGCAGCATTCGATTATCAAGTGCAAATCCTGTGATTACGGCTGCAACTTTGACTTACTGGATAAGAACGGGAAAAAGGTCATTCGCCCGCGCAAGCCGACCAACGGCCGGCCGCTCTGCCTGAGGGGACGCCTGTTTACTGAAGCCAGACATAATACGGAGCTGCCCAAAGCCTACCGTAAGGTGGAGACCCCGGACGGACGACGCTTCCAGGAAGTTTCCTGGCCGCAGGCCCTGGAGCTGGACGGACTGCTGGAGCGTTTTTGCACCGAACCCGAACAGGGGGAATAGAACATGCAGATCATCATTGATGGAGTCCATTACGAGGCACAGCGCGGAGAAACGGTTCTCCAGGTGTGTCAGCGCAATGGCATCCATATTCCTACGCTCTGCCATGACAAACGGCTCAACCCCACGGGGTCCTGCCGCCTTTGTCTGGTGGAGATCAAGGGCAAGCTGGATACGTCCTGTACCGTGCAGGTACGCGACGGAATGGAAGTCAGCACTCGGAACGAGCACGTCGTCAAAGGCCGCCGTCAGGTGCTGGACCTGCTGTTTTCAAATCATCCCAATGACTGCCTGACCTGCAAGAAATCCGGCAGTTGCGACCTTCAGGATTACTGCTATGAGTATGACGTGAAGGAAGGGAGTTACCGCAGCGGGGCGCAAAAACACTTTGAAATGGACACCTCCAATAAATTCTATGACTATGACGCGGACAAATGTATTCTGTGCGGCAAATGCGTCCGGGTTTGCCAGGAACTGCAGTGCACCAACGCCATCGGCCTGAAGGACCGCGGATTTGTCACGAAGGTGGCTGCTGCCGGCGGCGGGCTTCTGGCAGACTCACCCTGCGTCTCCTGCGGCAATTGCGTCGCGGTCTGTCCCACCGGAGCCCTGATGGAGAAATCCGGAGGCTACCGGCGCTGGGATCTGAAACGAACTCGAACCACCTGCAGCTTCTGCGGCGTGGGCTGCCAGATCGACCTGTTAACCAAAGGCGACCAGGTGGTCGGCGTGGAACCGGCCTTCGATACGGTGCCCAATGACGGACTCCTGTGCGTCAAGGGACGGTTTGCTTACCATTTCATCAACCATCGCGACCGTCTGACCACGCCGCTGGTCCGGCGCGAGGGAAAACTGGAACCGGCCTCCTGGGATGAAGCGCTGAATCTGATTGCTCAGAAGATCCGACAGGTTCGGACCGTATCCGGTCCGGATGCCATCGCCGGCTTTTCATCGGCCCGGGCGACCAATGAGGACAACTACCTGTTCCAGAAACTCCTTCGCGCCGTGATCGGGACGAACAATGTCGATCACTGTGCCCGTCTCTGACATGCCTCTACCGTTGCAGGTCTTGCAACAACATTAGGCTCAGGCGCCATGACCAACTCCATCGCGGAGACCATGGACAACGATGCGCTGTTCCTCATTGGAACCAATACTTCGGAAAATCATCCGGTCATTGCGACGCTGATGAAGCGGGCGAAGAACAAGGGTGCAAAAATTGTCGTAGCGGATCCCCGCCGCATTGAAATGGCTGACTGGGCGGATGTGTTCCTCCAGCTCAAGCCGGGCACCAACATCGCGCTGATCAACGGAATGGCTCATGTCATCATCCGGGACGGTCTGCTCGATGAGGAGTTCATTCAGACGCAGACAGAAGATTTTGAAGAACTCAAGGAATTCCTTCAGAGTTATACGCCCGAATGGGTATCTGGGATCACCGGCGTTCCGGCTGCGGACATTGTCCGGGCAGCCCACATCTACGGGGAGGCTGAATCCGCCGGGATCTACTATGCCATGGGCATCACCCAGCATGCCACGGGTACCAACGGCGTCATGGCGCTGTCGAACCTGGCCATGCTGACGGGCAACCTGGGCAAGCCAAACGGCGGAATCAATCCGCTTCGCGGTCAGAACAACGTGCAGGGAGCCTGTGACATGGGCTGTCTGCCGGCTGATCTGCCCGGATATCAGAAAGTGTTCAAGCCGGAAGTTCAGTCCGCGTTTGAAGCCTACTGGGGACGACCGCTGTCCGGAAAAGTCGGTTTGACACTCCCTGAAGTCATTTCCTCCGTGCTCAAGGATGAAGTCCGACTGCTTTGGGTATTTGGTGAGAACCCGGTGGTCTCAGACCCTGATACGAACCATGTGCGCCATGCTATGGAACATGTGGATTTCCTGATCGTCAACGATCTGTTCCTGACAGAAACCGCGGAGTATGCCGATGTGGTACTGCCTGCGGCATCCTTTGCGGAAAAGAACGGAACCTTTACCAATACTGAACGGCGGGTCCAGCGCGTCCGTCAGGCCGTTTCACCGCGTGGTCAGTCCCGGCCCGACTGGTGGATCTTCATGGAAGTCATGAACCGCCTGGGTTATGACAAGACTTATGTGGACGAGTCCCGGATCTTTGAGGAGATCGCCCAGGTGACACCGTCCTACCGCGGCATAGACTATTCCCGCATTGACCAGGTCGGGCTGCAATGGCCCTGTCCCAGTGCGGAGCATCCTGGAACCAAATTCCTGCATCAGGGCAAAATCGCCCGCGGCCGGGGACTGTTTGTCCCGGTGGACTACAAGGAACCCATGGAGCCGGTGGATGTCGAATATCCCTATATCCTGACCACAGGTCGGATTCTCTACCAGTACCACACCATGAGCATGACGGGCAAAACCGAGGGGCTCAATGAACTGACGGGATCCTCCTATGTCGAGATTGCCCCGGAAACGGCTTCGCGCCATGGCCTGGCAACCGGCGACCGGATTAAGCTCTACTCCCGTCGGGGAGAGATTTCCACCACCGTTCGGGTTACGGACATCATCGAGGATGAAGTCATCTTCATGCCATTCCATTTTGCCGAGGGAGCTAATGTACTGACCAACACCGCGCTGGATCCCATTGCCAAGATTCCGGAACTGAAAGTGTGCGCGGTGCGCCTGGAAAAGGAGAAGAACTGATGGATCACAAAGTCATCAATATTCTGAAGTATGCATTGGACATGGAACTGGCCGGCCATAACTTTTTCAAGGAAAAGGCCAGTCAGTTCACCAATCCCACCACCCAGGCCATATTTCTGAACCTGGCTGAAGTGGAGCAGGAACACTATAACCTGATTAAAAAAGAACTGGACCAGTATACCGCCAACCCCGAAGGCTTCCAGGTCAACGAAGAGGTCCTGAAACGGGATGAGTCCACGATTTTCCAGCAGCGTCAGGGATCAGAAGCCCTGGACACCACGCTGGTGGAATCGGATGTACCGGATCTGACGATTCTGCGCATGGCCTATCTCATCGAGCGGGATTTCAAGGAGTTCTATGGGGAAGCCCAGGACATGGTTGAAGACGAGAATGTCAAGACTCTGCTGAAGCGCCTGGCCGACTGGGAGCAGGGGCATGAGACGCTGTTCCGGCGCGAATACGACCGGCTCAAGAAAGAATACCTCAATCTTCCCTGGGGTGGATAGGCAGTCAGCCTGTTCCCAAGGCCAGAAGAATGCGAGGTCCTTACGGGCAACTGAAGCTGTAGCAAGGTCTATGGCAAGATCGAACGTTAAGTGGTAAAACCCCATACTGAGAAGCTGCTGCCTGGTTGTACAACCAGGCAGCAGCTTCTCAGTATTATTTTCTGTGCACTTTTTCTTTTCTTGCACAAATGTATGCCTTCGCTTGCCTCATGGTTCTTTCTCTTGAATTGAGTCAATAGACGTGAAGTACAATTCCTATAATAGAAATCTTGACCAAATTGATCGATATACGAAGTTAAGTTTTTCAACGAATCCGTATTTGGTGGTTGGAGGTCATTCGCCCCTGGACCTTAACGAAGAGAGTGGATCAAAATTGGATCGAAATACAAGTTAGCTGATTAAGAAAAGGCTGAAGTGCATTGCGAAATCAAATATGAAAAATGAGCGTTAGAATCTTAACTAATTATTAATATTAAGAATCCCCTTTGAAATAACAAAGAAACAATTTGCGTGTTTGACAACTACTGCGTGTATCTTATGAAAAACTATTCACAAAATTATTTGATAGTGCTATAGTTTGATCAATTTAAGAGTTGTTTTTCAGGCATGGACTATACTCACATTTAATTGATCGTATTGAGTCTACCCCGATCACGATTACTGAAGATGTGAATGTATTGTTTTAAGATGAATTAAAAGCCTGAAAATTTGATTCTGTTTATCCCGGTTGCGTTCCTTCGGAAAGACTTCGTCTTCGAATAAAATCCGGATCTGCCGCTGTTCTCTTAGCTGTCTCCAATTCCTTGGCCAGGAATCTTGTTTTTTCAATTAGGAAGGGGGTAGAACACTACCTGTAACGATGGATTCCATAACAATTAATGACTTTGGTTTCATTCTAGAGCACTGGTCTTCACGGTGGTTAACTTCGACCAAAAATGTCATAGAATACGTGATGGTTAAAAGTCCGATTCGTTTCGAACGGAAATATGAGTAAAAAGGAACTTATTAGCGATGAAAATCAATTTTTTCAGAATTATATTGATCGGCATTTGCATAGGCTGTACATCATTAACAGCTGGATGTCAGAATCAACCGGAAATCGATCTTGAAACAGCTGGTTACGCGGATGAACTCATTCTCCCTGATGGCTATGAAAAGTTGACCAACGAAGAAGGTGCCGAAAGGCTATTTCGAACAACGCTGGAAATGAAAGATGGTCAGAAGTCCGGAGTAGTTCCGTTTAAAACCTTTCAAACCGGAGATAAATTATCACCCGGCATTATTTATATACCTGCCCAGGCTCATCAGCATGCCATCGAGCAACTTGCAGCTTCCAGAATGGGACCTTTGGAGCAGGGGCTTTACCTGATTCAACAGAACAACGAGTGGAAAGCTTTGAAAATCAACATCGAGTATTTCTATGAAAATCCGAACTCACCGAATGATGACTCCAAAGTCATCATAAATGTTGATGGAACGATTGCTTCGATGCCTTTTAACTATACTGCGATAGCCTGCTATATTCCAATTAAGAAATGATACCTCTCAATCACATTCTGTTCGATTTCCTGCTCGGTCCTTCCTGCTGGATTTTATTGTCAAGAAATTGTGGTGAATTATGAAAACGGGTCGAATTGCCCCAAGATGAAGTGGGAGACGCAATTAACTCCCTTCCCTAAACATGGCATAAGTCTCCTAAAGCAGAATTGCTCTTTTCGCATGCCTGCTTTAGGAGACTTTTTACTATAAAATCTCATTTGAAGTGTTACTGCTATTGTTCCTTGTCCAGAAGTTGATGGTATTTCTTGTCCGGGAATTGCTGGAAAGAATGGCAAGTTGAGAGAAATTTCAACTTGCCATTTTGTTTAGCTCAGTTCGCCATTGATGACCAGTTTGACCATGTGGTCGTCAATGATTCGCTTTCCACTTTGGTAACCAAAAATCAGGGTGCTGGTACACACTTGGTTGACTAGCCTGGCGGATCCACCGGAATATCGATAGATTGCCTCAGTAGCCTCATCTGAGAAGAGCTCATGGTCGATCCCGGCATATTCCAGGTGGCGTTTCATGTATCCCTTCACCTGTGAGTGGTCCATCAATTGCATTTTGCACTGGATGTCGATCCGTTGCCGGATCGCCGTATAGGACTGCATCTGGAGTTTCTCCCATAGCTCGACCTGGCCCACCAGAACCAGTGCCATGGGACTGACGGCATCCATCCGGAAGTTGAGGAGAAAACGTACCTCTTCAAGCATTTCTCGATCCAGCAGATGCGCCTCATCGACAACGACCACCGGACGCTTATTGTGGAGTCCTTTCATCAACTCGATCTCTTTATGCAGCTGGCGTTTGGCATCCCCTCGATAGAATCTTGATTCGGCCCCTAACTGATCCAGCATCCCTTTGTAGAAATTTCTCGGCGTCATTTTCGAGTCTGCCAGATAGATCAGGGTGTA
Organism: Clostridiaceae bacterium HFYG-1003; assembly: GCA_024579835.1. NCBI lineage: Bacteria > Bacillati > Bacillota > Clostridia > Eubacteriales > Clostridiaceae > Clostridiaceae bacterium HFYG-1003. The sequence continues at coordinate 1,254,386 of CP102060.1, read as the reverse complement.
TCTGGTGTCATCCAGTTGATCGCGGAATCGGCGAATGGTGGTCGTCTTACCAGTGCCGCACTCTCCGGTGAGTACACAGAAGAGTTGCCGTTCGGCGACATAGGATAATCTGCTTAGGGACTCCTCCAGCGTATTGGAAGGGAATAGTTCCGTAGTCGGCAGATCCCGACAGAATGGAGTTTTCTTGAAGCCATAAAACGCTTCAAACATCACTGCCACCCCCTTTTCTTATGTCTTTGAAAGAGATGGCCGTAGACTGCTGTTTGTCTTTTCGCTTCTGATTCTGCTTTTGGGCACCATCGAGTAACCTGGAAGAGGTTGGCTTGACTGGAGTCAGGAACTCCGGCAGCTGAGGCTTGGGCTCCACACGCTCCCCAATGACCAGCTTTCTCACCACAAAGGGTTTGTCATCCTGATACTCAATGCTCAGTTCCTCGGTGTTACTGGGGTCATAGACCACTTCCACGCTGCGAGCCACATAGGGTAGCCCAACTTCATACTTCGCGCCGCCAAAGCTGATGCAGCCACTCTTATCGACTTTTCTGGTCTCAGCGTGCAAAAAGGCGTTGGCGACCTTCTCCGCTGGCAGATATTTCAAGGGCCTGGGATCCAGATTATACGCCTGATGCGGGGTCGTTCCATTGAGTGCGGTATGCGGTTTGTTCTGGTAGCATTCTTCCAACCAGATCCAGAACCGCTCATTCATAACCTCGAGGGATCGTTCCGAGTTATCGAATTTATACTCATCGAGAAACCGATCGATATTCTGATTGAATTTTTCTATTTTTCCGGTGCCTTCCGGAGAGTAGGGCTTTGCGAAGATCAGCCGGATGCCAAGCTTTGCGCAGGCTCTGGACATCCACTTATTTTTAAACTGGCGGCCGTTATCGAAGTATGCCTGCTCTGGAATTCCCCACTTGAGGATGGCTTTGCGGAAGCAATCCTCAACGATGCTCTGCTCCAGGTTCGAGTAGAACTGGGCATGGAGGATCATCCGGGTAGCGTCGTCCAAAAACGCCACCAGATAGACCTGCTGCGGCTTGTTTCCAGGACCGATCGGCAGGTAACAGCCATACTTGATATCCGAATGCCACAGTTTGTTGCGGGTGCGTTTTTGAAATCGGCGGGTAGCTACCCCGCCAGCGGCATAGATGGCCATATGCTTCCCGCTGTAGCCCTTCTCCTGCAATTTCTCCTGCAGGCTGCTTCGCTTGATCGAGCCAGCTTCGGTGAGGCCTTCCCATTCCATGATTCGAATGATCTCAGCCACACTTCTGGACGGGATCTCTTTGCGCAGCCGCACGGCTTCGTCCAACACCAGCGCCGGGATGGCTCTTGAATCCTGCGATACCCTCGCCTGCGGTATCAGTCCGGAAAATCCCTTCTGCTGATAACTATTCAGATATCGCCGTAAGGTCCGCTCGGAAATCCCAGCCTCGCGGCAGATCTGCTCCTTAAGCACCCGGATCTGCCCCTTGTCCAAGTCATGGGAAAGAAGGGGCGCCAGTAGAATCGCCCGTTGCGTCGCTATTTCCTGTGCTTTTTCCTTGTCCTTCATGTCATGCCTCCATTCAATTTCGAGTGATGACATGATTTTAGAGGACTCCTCGGTGGACACCTATGCCAACTGGGTATGTGGCCATCGGTGATTGTTGACTAAAATCCGGACAACCTTTTTCAGCCAGCCCGCAGGCTCGCCTACAAAGAAGAAAATCCTCTCGAGTATGGACTGAGGCAGATCGGAAAAGTCGACCCCATAGTCCTGAGTGACTGTAGCATATGTACTGAGCAGAGCACCGACTAAAGCGTGGGCTCTGGAGTTGAACCAGGCTCGGACCCGCCGAATGGTCGAATTCTCAACGGGCACCGCTTCATGTTGACCGGTGATGATCTGCTCCAGGATCGTTGTGGTCTGCCGCTTATAGGGAGTTAAGAGATCCGGAAGTTCGTGATGGATCTTCCCGCAACCGGGGTTGGTACAGCGCAGGCGACGAAGCACCAGGATCATGACATCCCCATTCTCGTTGATCACTAATCTCCTGCGGGAGCCAATGACCTTAAGCGACTGATGACAGATGGGACATATGCTTTTCTCCATACTCCGAACAAAAAACACGCTGATCGGGATTCCATTCTAAAACGTATTTTGATATACTGATCATGCTAATAACTTAGTAAGGATCCTCCCTGATGACTCGGCGCTAACCATAGAGTCAGGGAGGATCTCTTTTTGTCCTCCAAAATATATTTATGGACATTATATCCGTCTATTTACGGACAGGCAAGGCTGGCTACTATAGGACGATTGGTTCCGGCATAAACATTGAAGAATTACATGAGAGTGGATGAAGTATGCGGATGGTATTTTCCGTCTGTCATATTTGTATAAGTTATTTTGGGTCAATCCAAAAACCTGTGAGATTGACCGATGAGCTCCAGTTCTTTCCTATGGTTCATGATGAATCAATAATAATAATTTTAAATTTATTCGATCCTATTGTCTCTTGAGGGAAATTAATGATGGAAAATAAAATTAATTTATGGAGAATAAAGATACCAAGGCTAATTATTTATTTTTTTAGAGCATTTATAATGTTGTAGGTTTTATCGGAGTCTATTTTTTATGGAATTTGCTGATATTACGTATCCTTCTAATTATCTTTTCGTATGGGGATTGATTTCGATATCTATCCGTAAGTTCTTCATATATTGTGTATGATTTCAGTGATTATAGAACAGCTGCCTATGGCCGGGTTGTACAGGGGATTGCATTTACCAGTTATATGGTATAAAAAGAAGGTAGGGGATATACAAAAAATACTTGGCATCCCATTAGAATTGTCTTTCTTCGAAAATTACTTCATTGAGCATAATAGATCTCAATAGAACACAATAGAACTCAATAGAATAAGGTTTCAATACTCGGATTCTTCTGATCCTCTTCCAGCTTGAAAGAGCATGTGATCAATGATTTAGAATCTTTTTACGGATTCACAAGGGGGTTCCATTATGAAACAAGCGAATCGAGTTTTAGCCATTGTCTGTTTCCTGATGATTGGTACGGCCTGTACTGGTCCTGCTCCAAATCAAGCAGCAAGTTCAGGAGAACCGTCTGACCGCTCAGTTGCTGTCCAGCCTGCTGTCCCTTCAGCTCCCTTGCCAGTCTCAGCACCTATTCAAAATCGCGTTGCTGTCGTGCCAAAGCCCGAAATGGTTGCCGCCTATTACCCGGCCGAAGATGACATCCAGATGGATCTTGATTTCGATGGAGAACTTGAAACGATCCGATTAAGCGCAACTGACTTTAAGATTAATAACGTAAGCTGCCGATCGGTAGTTGAGGAAGACTTCTTTGAGGATGATGATCCGATATTGGATGAGTTCCTGATTACTGACATCAATTATCTGGATGATCAGCGGGAAATCGGCCTGATGGTCAGAGGTCCCAGCGATGATCCGGTCACTTACTTCTATACCTGGAAGGAAGGGGCCCTTGAAAAAATAGGTGAAATTCCGACGAACATTCCTGATGCGGATGATCAATTTGACGGAGAAGGCCACATTTTTGGAATCATGCGATTCAGTCTTCTCCAAACCTGGTTTGGCCAGGCAACCTGGAGCCTGACGCCGGACAACACCATTGAACCAGTACCGGATCAGGTGTACCCGGTAAAGATGTATACCTATATGGAGCAGATCTACCTGAAAGTCATGCTGCCCATCTACATGAATCGGGGCGATGCAGCACCTTTCATGAAACTGGCACCTCAAAAGGTCGAGTTCCTGGCCAGTGATAACAAAGAGTGGGTTCAGATCCGAGGCAGTGACGGCAAGAAAGACGGAGAGGGTCCCATCGGCTGGTTCCGGGTCGATGGGTTTGACAGCATCATTGATCTGGGACTAAGACCTGATCAGGTGTTTGATAACCTGTCCAATGCGGATTGATGAAGGACTGGGCTTAACAGTATTAAAATCAGAGTTATAAATTCGGAAAAATCACCCGCCTAGAAAGGCACCGCTCTCGCGGTGCTTTTCAGCGTTCAAGCATAGTTCTATGAAAATTTCAGCTTGATGGATCATGATATAATTTATCATAAGAGACTCATCAGCTCCATTTTAAAAAGAACGAAACAGGACACTAACCCACGAACAGCCTGCAGGGGTGAACAATATCATCCGATGTGGATCCGATGAAGTGACTTCAGGAATTATCAATCGGGGGATAGACCGTCTGATTACTACGAGAGTGAGAGAATATGGAAAAACAACTGATATACGGAATAACAAGGCTGGAACTGGCTGATTGGCTTAAGACACAGCAGCAGAAAGCAGGCTGGGTAGATTCGATCTGGCAGCATTTGTACCAGCATAAAGTGACATCCTTCCGGGAGATGGCGGATCTTCCGCCGCGCCTGACTGATTTTCTGGAAGAGCATTTTACCTTTCAACCGTTGGAAGAAGTAACGATCCAGGAAGCAGAAGATGGGACAACCAAATTCTTGTTCCGTCTGACGGATGCCTGCCTGATCGAAACGGTTATGATGCCGAAAGGGTATGGCAAAGCGGTTTGTGTCACCACTCAGATCGGCTGCAACATGGGCTGTCAGTTCTGTGCCAGCGGCTTACTAACTAAGCAGCGAGATCTCACGGCGGGGGAGATTGTTCTTCAAATCCTCCAGGTGGAACGGTGGCTGACCAGCCGCGGATCAAAAGCCGGTGTCTCGCATATTACGGTAATGGGGATCGGCGAACCCTTTGACAATTATGACGAAGTGATGCGAGCACTGGGCATTGTGACAGATCAGAGAGGGCTGTGCATCACGCCATCGCACATCACGGTATCGACTAGCGGTCTGGCACCGAAAATCCGGCAGTTTGCCCGGGAAGGTCTGCCGGTTCACCTGGCGGTTTCGCTCCATGCACCCAACGATGAAATTCGATCCCGATTGATGAAAATCAACCGGGCGTATCCGATCAAAGAATTGATGGATGCGCTGAAAGAATACATCCAGCTGACAAACCGCCGGGTCTTCTTCGAATATATTTTGATTCGGGGCATCAATGATAAGCCGGAACATGCCCTGGAGCTGGCGAAACTGATTCGTCCACTGGGTAAAAAAGGCTATGTCAATCTGATTCCCTACAATCCGGTTCAGGAAAAAGAGTTTGAGCGCAGTGATTCAGAAGACATATCCAGGTTCTTTGATCTTCTGATGCAAAGTGGTGTCAATTGTATCCGGCGCAAGGAAATGGGCGGAGACATTGAGGGTGCCTGCGGTCAGCTACGCAGCCAGCAGCTGAAACATGATCAGGTGCTTGGCAAATAGTGGCGGGGAACTCCGGGATTGTTCCAGGGATGGATGATCCATCCGAAAAATGAGGACACGGCGGAGTATGCTGCATCACCAGGATGACTTAGGCGGGAGGAATACAATATGAAAATGATATTCGATCCCCGCATCAGGCTGGTGCGGTATTTTTTAAAAGTGGCAGACGCGCCGCGACTGGCGTTTCAGCAGTTTCATTATCCTGAAGTAACCATAATGAAAAATGTCGGAGGCTCCGAAAAGTCAGATAAAGCTTATCTCTTCGATCTGTACCTACCAGTAAAAAAAGAGAAAGCCTGTCCACTGGTCATTGATCTGCATGGCGGCGGGCTGGTCTATGGCAGCATGGAACTCAATCAGTGGACTGCCGCGGAAATGGCATTGCGCGGATATGCCGTGGCGGTGCTGGATTACCCGTTGATCCCTCAGGCCACGGTGACAGAGCAGATTCAAGTCATTCTGTCATCCTTGGCGAGGCTTGAGCAATTGCCAGTCGACATCGATTGGGAGAGAGTCTACCTGAAAGGAGATTCCGCCGGTGGACTGCTGTGTCTGCTTCTGTTGGGGGTTTTGACTACAGGCAAAGGGGAATCAGCTCCGTTATTTAATATCAGGCATTCGTTCCGAATTCGGGCGGTCAGCCTGATTCACCCCATGGTAAGAACCAGACGAACAGACATCCTGAATTTCATTCCGCATTATCTCGGATGCAGCCGCCAATCTGAATCAAATCCATTGGGACAAAATCCATTTTCTCAACAGTCTCTACAGACTCAAGCCATTCGGGAGAAGAGCGGGCAGCTGACAGACTTTATGACCGACCCCCTGCAGTTAATCCCGCAATTACCGCCTGTATGGCTGGCAACCAGTGGAAATGATGTCATGTTTCACCGTGAAGGGATCGACTTTGCACAAAAAATCAAGCAGGCAAACATCAAACTCCGGTTACATGATTACCCTTTTCGAATCAGAAAACCTTTGAATCACATTTTCATGGTGACACAGCCTCAGCGCAAAGAGAGCCAGGATTTATATGACTCGATGGATCAGTTCTTTCGGACAAGTGAAGGCTAACAGCCCTGAAGCAAACTCATTTCTTCGCATCATTGACCTTTGGTTGGATGGACATTCCTATGAATCCGAAAGAAGAACAAGGACGACAATAGAGAAAAGTTGAAATACAGAGACATCGACAAGTGAGAAATTGACTAAAGTGAATGACCGATAGAAGAGAAGGGAAAAGAAGAGTAGAGAAGGGCAGGAAAGGAGGGGATCAGTGCATGGAGCTGACTCAAGTTAACGTTGGATATTCCTGGATGAATCTTGATGCAGGGAATCAATATAAATCGTTCCGGCAAAGCGAATTAAACCGGGAGAATTGGGCAGAACGGATCCGATGGAATCTTTCGGTGCTTGAATCGACAATACGTTACAACCGAGCTCTTCGGATTCCGCTTTATGGAATTTCTCCTGATCTCCTTCCTTTTTCCATCACGGAGAATTTGCCTTTTGATTGGGAAAAGAAACTTGAGAAAGAGTTTGAGTCGATCAAGCAGCTTCTCTGGGGGAAAATCCGTATCGTTATGGAAATGGGATCGCCCAGTGAACTGAGTTCACCGGATGAAAAAGTTTGGCGGGAGATGGCGCGTCTTTTGGAACATCAGGTCCGGATTATGGAGCTGATGGGAACCGATCCGGATAACAAGCTGATCCTTCGAATCTCTGCAGTGAATGATGATAAAGCCGTCGTAATGGAACGGTTTATTGAGCGAGCCGCCTCACTGGATGCAACCATTCGTGCACGCCTCGTCCTTGAAAATGACGAAAAAAACTTCAACATCGCTGATGTACTGAAAATCAGCCAGCGAACTGGTTTTCCAGTTGTTTTCAGTCATCTTGCTCATCAATATAATCCATCGCCGGAGGGCAGGTCGATGGCAGAATGGATCCAACTGGCCGGTCAGACCTGGGGCCCAGGCGATGGCCGGCAGATCATCCGGTACAGTCAACAGGCAGTGGGGAAGCTTCCAGGAACTCAGTCCGATACCATTGCCGCAGACTCATTCATGGAGTTGATCCAGACCCTTGCAGAATCATTGGATGTTCTTCTGGAAGCGCAGGATTCTAATCGATCAGCTGAGAAAATCCAGATGATTCTTCAGCGTGATGTCAAGCTGGCTGAACGATTATGGGCTCGTTCCAAGTATTCAGTTCTGGCTCGATCTCAGCCCATCTATCGGGAGATCCGCATGCTGCTGAAAGATAAATCACAGCCGGACTTTCTTCGGCTGGCCAGACTGCTGGAACAGGCACTCAACCTTCCTGAATCAACCGGAGATGCCGTCAATGCGGCAGAACATGTCTGGGGCTATTTCAAAAATCGGGCAACTGACGATGAACGCCAGGCCTTTCGAACACTCATCGAAGGTCTGGCATCTCGAGAAATACCGGAGCTCACAGTGAGAGAGTACCTGTACAATATGCTCCGAAAATACCCGCATCCTTATCTTCAGGCAAGCTACTATTTCAAGGAAGCAGACAAACAAGCAGACAAGCAGACATGCAATCATACAAGGATGGATCTTAGCAAAATCTATATCGGCCAAAATGAAATCTGATGCATTCCTTCCTGTCAGCCACTTGCACAGGGAAACATGCGAGAGTAGGCTAAAATAGGAAAAACAATGCAGCCAGCAACATAACTGACTGCATCTTGAAGGAGAACATATTCATGAAAATTGGATTCATCGGGCTGGGTATTATGGGCAAGCCCATGAGCACGAACCTGATTAAAGCAGGACATGACCTCATGGTTCATACCCCGAAAGAACATGTAATGGATGAAGTAGTCGCGCTTGGCGCGAAGAAAGGGACATTGGCAGAAACAGCGGCATTTGGGGATGTCTTGATTACCATGGTGCCGGATTCTCCTCAGGTCCGTCAGGTAGCCTTAGGTCAAGGCGGTATTCTCGAGAACGCTCGTCCAGGCACAACACTCATTGATATGAGTTCTATTGATCCCAACGAAACCAGAGCCATCGGTGCGGCTTTACTGGAAAAAGGTATTCACATGCTGGACTGTCCCGTTAGCGGAGGAGAACCGAAAGCCATTGAAGGAACGTTAGCCGTCATGGGTGGGGGAGATCCGGAAGTGTTTGAGCGGTATCGGGACCTATTGATGGCCATGGCCGGATCGGTCACATACGTCGGGCCGCTTGGATCAGGCAACGTGGCGAAACTGGCCAATAACATCATCGTGGCAGTCAACATTGCCGTCGCTTCGGAAGCCCTGATGTTTGCCCAAAAGTCCGGAGCTGATCCGGAACGGGTCTATCAGGCCATTCGCGGCGGTTTAGCCGGTTCCACTGTCCTGGATGCGAAAGCGCCCATGATGCTGTCAGGCAATTTTAAACCCGGATTCCGCATTGGTCTCCACATCAAAGATCTGAATAACGCGATTAAAGCCGGACATGCCGTTCAGTCTCCGCTGCCACTTACGGCTCAGGTCATGGAAATGATGCAGGTTCTGCGTGGTGCCGGTTATGACCATGAAGACCACAGCGCGCTGCTTCGCTACTATGAGAAACTGG